>PMXB01000150.1 GCA_003165935.1 Acidobacteriaceae bacterium
GAGTCGAAGGATCTGCTTTTGCTTTTGCAGGTGCTTTTCATGAAGCCCGCTTACCAAAAAACGCTGTCATCCTGAGCGAAGTTTGGTCGCACTTGGGCCAGACGAAGTCGAAGGACCTGCGGTTGCTTTTCGCCGTAATTCAACAGATTTCAAATGCAGGCCGCCCCGCCCTACCCCTTCATCTTCCCCGCATACAACCGCCCCAGCAACTTCGCGTAGTCCACGCCCACCTTGAAGTTCGCCTTGCTCGCCCCCCTGTACCGCAGCCCAAATGCAAACGGCACCTCTTCAACCGATTCAATCTGCCCCCGCACCAGCACCTCAAGCAGCAGCTTGAAACCCGTCGACTGAAACTCGATATTGTCCACGCAGCGCCGTCGCACCAGAAACAGCCCCGACATCGGATCCTTGGCATGAGCATTCCTCGGCTGCAACGGATACGTCACCCACACCGCCGCCGCCGACAGCAGTTTCCTCACCGGATTCCAACTGCCCGTCTCGCCCCCCGGTGTATACCGGCTTCCAATCGCCACATCCCGCCCGCGCTGGATCGCCGCCACCAGCTTCGGCAATACCTCCGGCGGATGCTGCAAATCCGCATCCATTACGCCCAGCACTTCCGCGTCCGTATTCTTCCACCCGTAAAGAATCGCGCCCGAAAGCCCCCGCTGCCCCTTGCGGACCAACAGTCTCACCCGCGGATCCTTCGCCGAGATCGCGCTCACCACGTCGCCCGTCCCGTCGCTCGAGTCGTCGTCCACCACCACAATCTCGTACTCAATGTTGAGCGGATCGAGCACACCGCGCACTTGATCCAGCAGGCCGCCAATATTCTCCGCCTCACACAATGTGGGGATCACAAGCGCAAGCTTCCCCATCGCACTTCCGGGCGTATCTTCCGTCGGCGCCTTCACGTTCATACTCGTTTCCACCAACCCACCTGTAGCCTGAATCTATGTATTCAACACCGCACTCGATTGTAAATGACCTCCATTGCCGCTCGCCTTCTCCATCCTCGTTGCTCAATCCTATGCAGCCAATCAGTCACTGCCTCACAAGTCCACCACGCTGCCACCCATGAAGCAAATGTCATAAACTTGTTTCGCGCTCCTCCGTCTATCTTCCTTGAACACAGAACGCTCCATCGGCGTTCCTTGCATCCAATGCTCTGACGCGAGTAAATTTCTGGCTTCTGGGCTTTTCAATCGCTCTCGCAACCGGGGAACTTCTCTCTTGACTCACCAGCGCTCCTTTCGTCCATTCATCCTCACCCTGTTCTTCACGGTGCTCGGCTTCCTCGTCATGGGATACCACCCCGGCATGGAAGATGACGGCATCTACCTCGCTGGCATCAAGGCAGACCTTCATCCCGCCCTCTTCCCTCACAACGCTGACTTCTTCCGCCTCCAGTTGCAGTCGACGATCTTTGACACTGCCGTAGCCCAGTCCATTCGCCTCACCCACCTCCCGCTCCCCTGGGCCGTTCTCTTCTTCCAGCTTGCCTCCCTCTTCGTCTTTCTCTGGGCCGCGCGGCGCATCGCGGCCCAACTCTTCCCCGAGCCCTCCGACTTCTTTGCCCAGTGGGCCGCCGTGGCCATGCTCGCCGCCATGTTCACCCTCCCCGTGGCGGGCACAGCCCTCAACATCGCCGACCAGCACCTCCACCCGCGCAACCTCGCCACCGCGCTCTTTGTCCTCGCCGTTTCGCGCATTCTCGCGTCCAAGCCGTGGCAGGCCCTCCCTCTCGCCCTGCTTGCCTTCGCCTTCCATCCCCTCATGGGAGCAATGGGCCTCTCCTTTTGCTGTGTGCTCACTCTCACACTGCACCAACCGCTCCAGGAAAAAATCCGCAACTGGCGCACCCGCCAGGTCGCAGACTTCGCCTCCCCGGCTATCGCAGCCATTCCCATTGCCTGGATCTTCGAGCCTCCTTCTTCCACCTGGCTTGAAGCTCTCAACAGCCGCCATTGGTTCCGCCTCTACCAGTGGACCTGGTACGAGTGGCTCGGAGCCATTGCCCCCTTGGCCCTTTTCTGGCTCGTCTCCCGCATCGCCCGCAAAAGCGGCGATTTGATGCTCGCGCAGTTCGCCACCGCTATCCTGATCTACGGCATCTTTCATCAAGCCGTCGCAATGATCCTGCTCGGCCCGCAAGCGTTCATCACCTTCAGCGCCCTCGAGCCCATGCGCTACCTCCAGATCGTCTACATCTTCCTCGCTCTCATTGCCGGTGGATACCTCGGTCGCTATGTCCTCAAAGCCCGCGTCGTTCGCTGGGTTCTCTTCCTCCTCATCGTCAACGCTCCCATGTTCTACGTCCAACGACAGGTCTTCGCCGGTTCCCCCCACCTCGAGCTCCCCGGCGCTCCTCCGCCAAATGCCTGGCTACAGGCCTTCGACTGGATCAAGCACAACACCCCCACCGACGCTTACTTCGCGCTCGATCCCCAATACCTCAGCGCACCGGGCGAGGACTATCACGGATTCCGCGCTCTCGCCGAACGCAGCGCCCTTGCCGACGCCATCAAAGACACCTCCGTAGTCACCAAAGTGCCTCAGCTCGGCCCGGCATGGAAAGAGCAAACTCAGGCCCTCGAAGGCTGGTCCCACTTCCAGCTCACCGACTTCCAGCGCCTCAAGTCCCGCTTCGGCATCGACTGGGTCCTCGTCTCCTACCCCCAGTCTGCCCCCCTCAACTGCCACTGGCACAACAACACCCTCGCCGTCTGCCAAATCCCCTAGGTCTCTCACCGCCGGGTGCCGGGTGCCCCANNTTGCGGTTAGGGTGGGAGACCATTGCACAATTCCTGCCAATGACTCCCCGCTCCCAGAGGGAGCGAATGAATTCAGCCCCGGGTGAAACCCGGGGAACCAGCGCAACAAAACACCTCGCCGTCCTGTAGGGACGGCATGAGTCATCCCCTCACACTCCACGATTCGAATCCAACTGGAAGCCCCCACTTTGCGCATTCCACCCACATCGGCAAGAATAGAAAAGCAGACCCTCCAGCGTTCCCTCCGCTCCTCCAAGAGCAGAGCCGGCGATCGCTCTTCGTGTCTGTGCAGCAGCGATCCCACAGTTCTTTCCCCCGGCGTGGAGGCCGGTTCATGCTCAACCTCTCCCAGCGTCTGATCCTCGGCTGCGCGCTACTCGCCGGTCTTGTGCTCGGGCTCCTGATCCTCTCCCATCGCGCTCTCGCCGCCGCCGGTCTCGCTGGCATCGCCTATCTCTTCGCCGCTGCCGCCATCCTCATCGCCGTTGCCACCGTCGTTGCCGTACAGCACCCCATCCGCATCCTCGCTCGCGACGCCCGCAAAATCGGCCAGGGTAACCTCGAGCATCGCGTCGAGTGGAACAGCCGCGACTCCTTCGGCGTAATCGCCGTTGAGCTTGGCCGCCTCGCCATGCGACTCCGCGAGCTCCGCGACACCGAAGCCGGCCGCCGCCAAATGGAGTTCCAGCTCTCTGACGCTGTCCTCCAATCCATCTTCGAACCCATCATCGTCACCGATGCCAAGGGCGGAATCCTCAAGCTCAATCAGTCCGCCCGCGAACTCCTCGGCGGCGCTGCCGACGACCGCATGGCACTCGCCACCACCCCCGGCGGTGAAAAAATCCTCGGCGCCATTCGCGACGCAGTCTCCATCCAAAAGGCCATCGCCGATGAAGACGATGCTGCCATGTTGCCCATGCGTATCGGCGACCGCCAGCGCAGCTATCGCCTCCGAACCACCCCCATGCGCGATGCTGAAGGCCGCCTCCTCGGCACCGTCACCACCCTCGAAGACGTCACCAGCCTTCAGGACATCGACCGCTTCAAAACCCAATTCATCACCGTTGCCAGTCGCAAGCTCCGCGATCCCCTCCTTCAGCTCCGCCGCGGCCTTTACGCCCTCAACCAGGGCTTCGGTGGGCCTCTCGAACCGCTTCAGGCCGAACTCGCCGTCGGCGCCTCAAACGAAGCCGACAAGCTCAATGAAATTATGGGCGACCTCATTGAAGTTGCCGAGCTCGACACCGGCAAACGCGATCTGAAACTCGAGCGGCTGCGGCCCCTCCAGGCTCTCTCCGATGCTCGTGACCGTTACTGCGAAGAGGCTGCTCAAAAGCACATCCGCGTCGAGGTCAAAGCCTACGCCGACCTATCTGTTGTCCAGGCCGATCGCCGCGCCCTCCGCTCCATCCTCGACAACCTGCTCGTCAATGCCATTCGTTACACACCACCCGACGGCGAGATCCTTCTCGCCGCCGAAGAAATCAAAAACTTCGTCCAGTTCACCGTTCGCGACTCCGGCCGCGGAATCGAAGCCGAACGCCTAAGCACCATCTTCGACCGCTTCAATCCATTCTCTGAGAGCGGCTCTGGTCTCGGCCTCGCCCTCGTTCGCCGTCTCGTCGAATCCCTCGGCGGACAGATCGCCGTCGAGAGCCGCTTTGGCCACGGCACCACCTTCCGCTTCACCCTCCCCATCGCCGCGGTTGAAGCGCTCCACCATCCGGTCGAGGTGGGCTGACAAATGCCAGAGATCAAGCTTGAGCAGAAGATAGAGCCCGCAAAACTACGCATCTACATCGGTGCGGCTCCCGGCGTCGGCAAAACCTATGACATGATCAACGACGCCTATCGCATGGTCCACCAGCAGGCCGTCGATGTCGTCATCGGCCTTGTTGAAACCCACGGCCGTGCCGAAACCGAGGCCCGCATCCGCGACCTCGAAATCATCCCTCAGCGCGTTATCCCTTATCGTGGCGTCAACCTGAAGGAGATGGACGTCGACGCCATCATCGCCCGCCATCCCAACACCGTTGTCGTCGACGAACTCGCCCACACCAACGTTCCCGGCAGCAAAAATCGCAAGCGCTACGAAGATGTCCTTGAGCTGCTCGACGCCGGCATCAACGTCATGACGGCCGTCAACATCCAGCACCTTGAAACCCTCAACGACGCCGTCAACCGTTCCGCCAGCACCACCATCCGAGAGACCGTACCTGACAGCTTTCTCAAGCGCGCCGATGAAGTCGTCAACGTCGACGTCACCGTCGATGAACTCCGCACCCGCCTCCGCGAAGGAAAAATCTACGCCAAGGAAAAAGTCGAGCAGTCACTCGCCAACTTCTTCCGCAAGGGCAATCTCAACCTCCTCCGCGAGCTGGCCCTCCGCACCACCGCTGAACAGGTCAGCGCCCGCGCATCTGAGTATCGCCGCACCCAGGGGCTCGAACAGGCACATGTCCCCGAAAAAGTCATGGTCTGCTTTAGCGCTCGTCCCGGTAGCGAGCGCCTCATTCGCATCGGTGCCCGCATCGCTGGCCGCCTTGCCAGCAACTGGTACGCCGTCTACGTCACCCGCCCAAACGACAAAGGCCACGACGACCCTGAAGCCTTTCACCGCATCGAGGAATACCAGAAGATGGCCAAAGACCTTGGCGCAACTGTCATCAATCTCGTTGACCGCAACGTCTCCGACGCGCTCATCCGCTTCGCCCAACAGGAGAACATCTCCCACGTCGTCTTCGGCCAGCCCATCCGCTCGCGCTGGAACATTCTCCTCTACGGCTCAGTCCTCAATCGCTTCCTCTCTGAAGTCCGCGACGTCACCGTCCAGGTCGTCCCCATGCAAAAACCCCTCCGCCGCAGCCATTAATATCCAGCGCCGTTCGATCATCCGTCCTGTTCAGCCTCAGACCCCTCACTTCGCCAGACCGCCGCTGGCCTCACTCTTCGACCTCGCGTGCCGCGCCTCCACATCGCTGTTCACGCTGGTCATTCGCCTGGTCAGAACCTCCCACGGGCTAAGGTCGATCTTCACCACACCGTAGTTACAATCTTCCCCGTCAAACCTGCCCTCCTTGGGCTCGTCGCGATACTCAAACCAGTGGTAGCCAACAACTCCGGGAATGTCCGCAAGCGCATTCGCATATGCCGCAAAGCCATCCGCCCGGTCAGCTTGCGTTGCCACCGGTTTCCCGCCTCCCCTGGAATTCGGCAGCCCGCTATCCATCGCTTTGAAGCTGAACTCCGTCAGCATCGCGGGCTTCCCGCTAACACGCGTAATCTGCCTGAGCTGCTCCACCGGCGGAACCGCGTTGTAGCTGTGAAACGAAATCACGTCGAAGTATGCGCCCACCGCACCTATCACCGCATCACCGGGGTACACCGCGAACCGGCATCCCAGTACCAGGTGGTTCGGATCGTAGCGCCGTATCGCCTCGCTGGTCACACGCGCATACTCCGCCGCAACCAGCCCGTTGAACTTCGCGCTGTCCTCTTCCGTAACCTCGTGATTCAGCGCCTTCACAAATGCGCTTGCCTTCATGAACCCGGGTGCCTCGTGAGGCATTTTCAGATAGTCCTCAAGCAGGCTGTCCTTCGATCGCCAATCCTTGCCCCATCGCAGCTCGTTATCGGTGAAGTAGCCAAGCAGCCACGGGTCCTTTGCATGGGCCGCGCACTTCCGCGCTGCCACTCGGTCCGCGGCATCCCGAAACTCCGGACTGAAATAATCCACCACCCCGCCTCTCAGCCAAAGATCTTTTTGGGTCGCTGCGGCCATATCTAGGATGACGGTGTAGGCAATTCCTTGCCGGCTGATCTCATCCGCCGACCATGCGCCGGCGGTGTTGAAGTTCCACCCGCGCAACTGCTTCGCTGCGGTCGCCGCCCATGCGTCGGGATCCGATGGAGCACGGGGCGCCGATGCAGCCTCTGGTCGGTAGCTGATGTTATCCACCCCTTTTGAGAAGAAGGCGTTGCCATCAGGCGTCACCAGCCACCAGCGTCCGTCAATCTCTTGTGTGTGAAAGAAACCGGTCTTTACGCCAGTCAACTCAGCCCAGCCGCCAAACCGGTCATTGTGAGCAGCGCCGCCTGCCAACACTGCCAACGCGAGTGCAATTAGGATTTTCATTTGCCACCATTGAACCACAATTTGCTGATGCGAACAGCAGTCGAATCCAATTGAAGCCGTAGAGGTTCTTTCCCAGGAGCAGGGATTGTTGGTGTATTTCCGCCGATCCGCAAAGAACCCGAAGATGATGTTGCCCCGTGCCTATTCCAATCAGCGGCCCTTTGATACTGTTCTGTCCGAGTGAGCACTATCGAACAGAACTGGAATGTCCTTTGTCCGATACTTTAGTCCAGGTAGTTAGGGCCGATGATGTCTGACCACGCCTTTGTAGAGCTATCGGGTATCCGGCAATTGTAGGCCAATCGGGCAAGCACTCAAACGTGAAGTGGGTTGCGTGTTTTCGCGGCCTGCGAGGAGACTGAAATGATTCTTAGAATGATTCATCGACAGATAGGTTTTGCAGGCTTGGCGTGTGCGCTATCGCTCGGTGCCAGCCTATCGATGCAAGCACAGGACAACAGCAGCACCACGACAAAGGACCAGACGACTACCACGACCACAACGCAGTCGTACGATTCCTCCGACTGGAAGGCGCCGCGCGGCTACGAGGTGGCCTATCCAGAGAATGGTTCGCCCAACATGGTCGCCCGCCAGGGATATGCCGCGGGATTCAGCCAGGGTCAGGCAGACGCTGGCCGGGCCAAGAAATTCAAACCGACGGAGTCCGCTGCATACGAACACGCGAAGATACCAAAGGGCATGGACAAGGATCAATTCAAGCAGCAGTTCCGCGAGTCGTTCGTCAAGGGATACTCGAGCGGATTCAAGGGCGAATAGCCGCGCCTCCCGGATTACCTGATTCAAGAAAGGGTCGACGATCTGTCGGCCCTTTTTCGTCAGGCAAATTGTCCGGTCGTGCATAGCCTTCTTGAAGTCGTGCATCGCCTTCTTGATGACGCTGAATTCGGCCCGACTCCCCTGATCTTCGGCACCCCGGCATCCAGGACACCCCGGCGCACCCTCCCACCATGGACCCGCCCCCTCAGACAGCAATGGGAAATCACTGTTTCCCGAGTGCTTTCTCAGTCGATCTCCTGCCGCGGCAAGCCCGGCCCAGGCAGTCGGCTCCGCGATCCGGCCCCGGTGACGCCTGATGTATCCCAGTCTTGAACCCCGAATGTCTGACAGCTGTGAACTGACAACTGTGAACTGAGAACTGAGAACTGAGAACTGTGAACTGAGAACTGAGAACTGCCTTTAAGGCACCGTAAACGGCCTCACACCATCCGTCGGGAACAGCCCCGTCGGCGCGGTCGCCGTCGATGGCTGCGCCCGGAACATGTAGTGAATCGAGAAGCCCGCCGAGAGCGACGTGTAGTTCCGCGAGTTGTTCGCGCCCACAAACCCGCCCGCAAACCAGTGCGGCCCGATCTGGTACGACACATGCGTCCGCACATCGTAGTTCGGCCCCACGCTCGTCTTTGCCGGCAGCATCGGATTGCTCTGCGATGTCTCGATCGATTTATCCACCGCCAGCGGCCACAGCGGCGTCAGATCTTCCTGGAACGCCTGCACGCCCAGGCTCCCCATCGCGTCGTAGTGCCACCTCGTCCCGTAGTGCCCCGTCCACGTGAATGGCACATTCGCCAGGAAGTATGCCGCCGGGCTGAAGTATCCCCCCATCCCGTGCGTAAACGCGTCTTCGTTGTGCGCGTAATGCATCGCAAAGAAGTTCACGCCCACGCTCAGGTTTCCATACTCCGGCATCGTCTTCAGGTGCCAGTACGCCCCACCGCCGCCGTCAATCCGCGTGTTCGATTCCGTCTTGTAGCCCGTCAGATACTGCCCACCCGCGTTCAAATAGAACCCTGACTCTGCATCGCCCTTCGAAAACTGCACATTCCCCTGGTTGGCGATCACGCCGCCCCATATCTGCCCCAGCGTCCCCAGTGAGTTCCCAGCCGGGTCCCTCAGTCCGCCGTACGAAAGCTGCGTGTCCTTCACCGGGTCGCGGCTCACGCTGATGATGAACGGCCCATTCGCCGGCTTCCACTGCGCCCGCGCCGTAAACGTCGACACCAGGAAGTTGAACGGCGTATACCCTCCGCCAATCAGGAGGTGCGGAAACGCCAGTTGCACCTCACCCCCTAGCCCTGTCGCATTCTGCTGTGCCGGCAGATTCGTATTCGTAGTCGTCAACGTGCCAATCGGCTGAGGAATCGACATCAGCACTGACCCGCCCGTCGTCGACTGCTGCACCGTGATCACGCTGGTTCCATCCGCCTGTCCCGAGTCAAGAAACACCGGCTTCGCTATGATCGTCAGGCGCGCGTTGAACCCCATCGGCATCGACGCTTCAAACGGCGCCTCCAGCGCCGCCAGGTGATCGTAGCCCAGAGCGCCAGAGCGATAGTTGATGATCCCATCGCCACCCAGCCACGGGCTGTAGCTCGCTTCAATCCCGCGTAACTGCATCTCCGCTTCGTCGCGCGGGCTCATCGGCTGTGCCTGCCGCTGCGTCCTCACCCACGGCCCTCGCAGCGGAGGAAGGTTCCGCTCCTGCAGTTCCTGGTCCGTCAGCCCCGTTTCCGAACTCGTTGTCGGCGTCGGTGCCTCCGGCAGTCCCTGCGTCGTCTGCTGAGGCGCGGATTGTTCCGGCAACTGCGCCGCCGCCGTCGGTGCATTGCCCAATGTCGCCCTTCCAGGCGCCGCAGTTCCCTGCGCGGCCTTCTTCTTCGCCTTGCCCGACATCCGCGTCTTCTTCTTCAGGCTGGGCGTTGGTTTAGCCGGTGCCGGCGTTGCCTCAGTCTGCTGAGCCGACTGCGGCTTCGGCGCTGAATATGCTCCCGTCGCCGCTTCCTGCGCCGACGGCGTGTACTGCGCCGCAATCATTGTTGAGGTCGGGCTGCCATTCGTCCCGCCTGCGTCGGCGCTCGTCGCCGTCGCATTCGGAGTCCCGTGAATTGTCGCCGCCGAGCCCTGCGTCAGTTGGCTGTCGGTCTGCTCGGCCATCAGCGCATGCACCTGTGCGGCCATCGATCCCATCGGTCGCGAGCTGATCCGCAGCGCCACAGGCGGAGTTGCATCCTTCGCAACCGAACCAACATTCTTCGCTGGCCCCGGCTGACCCGGCGCTTCCTGGCCCTGCACGGCCGCGCCCGAGTGCGCCTGTCCGTCGGTCGTCTCAACGTTCTGTTCCGCGGGCGGCAGGTTCATCTTGCCCATGTACTGGCTGTCCGCTTCCTTCGATGCCGTCTGCGCACCCATGCCCGACTGCCCCTGCACATGCACCCGCACCGAGCCCGAACCACCTGTAGCAGGCCCGCTCTTCACCTGCACGTTCTTCGTCGGCTTGATGATTGTCTGCTCACCCGCGGAGTAGCTCTGCTCGATCAGCACCGGCTGCTTTTGCCCATTGGTCCCAAGTGAGTTCTGTGGCACGTACACCGGCGTCGCTTGCCCATCCGGCATCTGCCCGGCGTTCGGACTCCGGTTCGCCGTCCCCGCAGGCATCGGCAGCGGATCGCCCGACGGAGAATTCAACCACTGATTCGGTCGCGGCCCCACAGCCTGCCCCGCGTTCAATCCACCCGCCGCCTCGGCTGACGCTTTCACCTGCGAGTTCGGGTGGTATCCCGGCAACGGTGGCACTCGGCTCGCCGTCGTTGCTGTGTTCCGCGGATCGAGCAGACGTTTCACGTCGCCAGTCGCCGCAAGGCCCACACCTCCCTGCCCCGCCATACCCGCATCCAGTTGCGATACCGCCGATCCCGGGGGCAGTGCGGCCAGTGACGCCCGCCAAAAGTCCGCTGCCCTCTGCGCATTGCCCCGCGCCTGCTCAAACCGTGCCGCCTCGCTCAGTATTCCCGGATCGTTCGGGAACTTCGCCAGCGCCCGCCGCAGCCACCCCTCGGCCTGGATCATATCCGTAGCCCCCAGCGCCGCGCTGATCGCCGCCTGGTAATCCTGCGGGCCGGCGTCCTCCATCGGAATCGTCTTGAATAATCTCAGCGCGTCCGCTGAGCGACCAACCTTCGCATACGCCCCAGCCACAGCCCGGCGTACCGTCAGGTTGTCGGGATAGTTCTGCGAAGCCGCCTGCAGCAGTTGCACGCCTTCCGCCAGGTGTCCGCCATTCAGGTCAGCCTCCGCGCGCTTCACTGCCCAGTTCGCCCAGATCGTCTCCACTTGCCCGCGCTGCCCACTCGTAAGGTCCGCCCGCGCATCCAGCCGCTGCAACACCGGATACAGCAGCGTTTCATCTCCCGTGTTGTAGAGCAGCCATGCGTGCTGCACCTCCAGCGCCGCAGGCGGCGGGCTGCGACGCAGCAGATAGTAATTTTCCACCCGGTTCAAAGTCTGCGTCGCCCGTCCAAAATCACCCACCGCCAGGTAGAGGCTCGCCTCCCCCTGCACAAAGTCCAAATCCACTTCCAACTGCTGCCGCACGTCCGGCGGAATCTTGCCCAACTCCGCCATAGCCTCCGTGTTCTTACCCCCCGCCATCAGTGAGAAGATCAGCCCCTTCCACGCATCCGATGCCATCGAGTGCGGCGCGTTCGCTGAGAGTTGCGCCTCCGGTGCCAATCCCGGCGTCTGTCCCACCGCTTCTGCTGACGCCATGCTCGCATGAATCGCCGTCACCATAAGCCGCCGCGTCGCTCCCGATGCACCAACAGACGCACGCATCAACGTCCCTTGCGCCAGGAACCGATACTGCATCGGCAACCGCCGCATCTGGCTTGTAGTCCTGAACTCAAGCGATCCGCTCACCAGCCGCGCCCCGCGTTCAAAACCTCTGCCTGGTCGCCCCGAGCTTCCCAATCGCCGCGTCAGTCTCTGTTCCTGAAACATCTGCTGGGTCGAACCGTTCCCCGACAAAGGCTGCTGCCCAAATCCAGATGGCGCCCCTGCTCCAGAGCCTGTGCCCGATGCCGGCCCCGTCACCAGCGGTGCCGCCTGCTTCTCCGCCGGCTTCACCGGCGCCGACCCATCGTATGGATCAGGCCCATACTTCGGCAACGGCGGCAACTTCGTCGTCTTTGCAAATGGCTCATTGTTCGGGTCCAGCAGTTGTTGCAGGTCCGCCGCCGTCACCGCACGATGCGCTTTCAAATCCTGTTCCGGATAAACCAGAATGTGCGCCAGCTTCTCTGTTGGCGAGGTCGACGGCATCGCCGCAAGCGCTGCACGATAGTAGTCCGCAGCCCGCTGGTTGTCGCCACGCGCCTGCTCAAACCGCGCCGCCAGCGACAGAATCGCCGCGTCTTTCGGGTACCGCTCCAGCCCCTGCCGGAGCCAGATCTCTGCCTGCGCCTTGTCGTTCGCTGCCAGCGCCGCTCCAATCGCCCCTTGAAAATCTCCCGGCGTCGCGTCCTGGAACTCAACCGTCTTGTAGAGCGCCAGCGACTCCTTCGCCCGTCCCACTTGCACAAATCCGCCCGCCACTGCCTTCCGCACCGTCACGTTGTCCGGAAAAGCCTGCGACGCGGCGTCCAGAATATCCACCGCCCGCGTCACGTTCCCGTTATCCATCGCGATGCTCGCCCGCCGAACGCTCCAGTTCGCCCAGATGTCCTGCACCGTCTCGCGCTGCGCTACCGTCAAATCGGTTCGGCTGCCCAGCCGCATCAGCGCCGGGTACAACATCCGGTCATTCCGCGTATTGAACAGCAGCCACGCATTCTGAATGTCGATAGTCGCCGGCGGCTCCATCTTCAGCTTCGCGTAATGAGCCTGCACCCGTGCCATCAACTCCTGCGCGCGCGCCGTGTCGCCTGTCGCCGCGTACAGGCTCGCCTCGCTCTGCACAAACTCGATATCGCCATCTAGCTGCTTGCGCACAGCCGCTGGAATCAGCCCAATCTGCTGCAGCGCCTCGCTGTTGTGATTCGTCGCCATCAGCGCGGCGATCAATCCCTTCCACGCATCGGCGCGGTCCGCATGATCCTTCAACGCCGCCTGGTAAATCTCGTACGCCTTCGCCGTCTCGTTCCGCCGCAGGTAAATCCCCGCCAGCTGCATCTGCACGTCGAAGCTCAGGCTTCCACCATTCGCGCTCTGGATCTTCGCCGCCCTCTCCAGCATTCCCTGCGCAATCTCAAACTGGTTCGCTTGCTGATAGATCGCAGCCAGCATCGAGAGAAACGCCGGATCTGAAAGCGCAGCCTCATACGCAGCCGGTGGCATCTTCTCCACATCGCTGATCGCCAGCGTGTCCTGCCCCAGCAGATGATGCGCGCTGATCAAGCCCGACCACGCCGATTGATTCGTCGAATCGGCCTCCAGCAGTTGCGAGTAGATCGCCGCTGCCTGGTCATAACGCTTGGCTTCCATCAGCACGCCCGCCATCTCCAGCCGAACATCTGCCTTCAACGTCGATCCGTTGTCCGGATACGGCAACGCCAGCGCCTCGGTCAGTACGCGCTCCGCATCCGCATTTCTGCCCTCGGCCCGATAGATCGTCGCCAGCGTCCGCAGATACTCCGGATCACGGTTCAGGGCCGCCCGCACCGCTGTCGGAGTCCTCCCCACCACTGCCATCGCCTGTTCATTCTTGCCGTCGCGCGCGTACGCCAGGAACAACCCCCGCCAACCTTCCGTCGATCCCGGCTGCAGCTTGATGAGTTGCTCATACAGCTCAGCCGCCGCGGCATAGCGTTGCGCCTTCACCATCAGCCCAGCCAGCCCCATCAGCGCCTCGGGCGAGTTCGCGCGCATGCCCAGCGCCTCGCGGTACTTCGCCTCCGCCACGTCCAGTTGGTTGTCCTGGAATGCCTGGGCCGCCTGCGACATCGTGTACCAGAAATGCGAAGTCGCCAGCGCATCGTCCACGGCCTTGCTCGTGTACCCGCTCTCCTTCGCCTGGTTCAGGAATCCAATCGCCGCGCCAAAGTTGTTCTGCTGCATCCGCAGAAANNAACCGCTTCTCCGCCTCGTCCAGTTGATGGCGGTTCAGCGCCTCAAACGCCGCCCGCTCCTCCGGTGTCTTCGCAATGCCGCTGTTCATCTGCCCCAGCGTCACTTCGTCTTTCGCCAGTTGGCTCGCCAGTTCCTTGTCCTGCGGATGCTCCTTCAGATACGCCCGCAACTCCGCTGCCGATCCCGGATTCGCAGCATCCCAGATCAACGCCTGCCGTAGCGCGTTCTGCGCCGTCGAGTCCTTCGGGTGCTCCTTCAGAATGCGTATCCCCTCGGCACGCGTCTTCTGGTTGTAGGTCAGCATCGTGCCCAGTTCGATCGCGTAACGTTCGTCCGTCGGATTGCGCTGCACCAGCCCGCGCATCCCGGCCATCGCTGCATCTTTGCCTGTCGCTGTTCCGTAAAGTGTCTGGTAATACGCCAGCGCGATCTCCCCATCCGGCGGATGGTCCCCATAGAGTTGCCGGTACACGCGCATAGCCTCGTCGTTCCGGCCTTCTTTGGCCAGTTCGCCGGCCTTACCCAGTTGTTCGTTCTCTACATGTGTACTGGGCAGCGATTGGATCCGCGCAATACTCGGATCGTTCGGGTAAGCGCTGCGCAGCTTCTCCAGCGCCTCCCCTGCCTTGTCCGAACCCATCAACTTCAGGTCGCGCGCTACTCCGGCCAGCGCATCTAGGTTCTTTGGTTCGGAAAGCAGAATCTGCTGCCACTCCTGGAGCGCCATGTCCGGCCGGCCGCGAGCCTCGAGTGCATGCGCCTTGTCCACAAGCACCGATCTAGCCTCGGAACTCGATGAACTGGCGCCGCTCTTCCCTGCATTTTGAGCGCCTTGCGCGGTATTCTGGGCGAGGTTGACTTGGAGCGCCAGCAGCAGGCAACTCGCAGCAATCGGTCCTCGGCTCCAAGCCCCCTTGAACACCCTCATTCCCGCTTCCATCCTACGTTCAATTCCCCACTCGGACCAAAGCTGAATCTACCCTCTATGAATCCCGTGGAGAACAAGGCAAGATTCTGATCGTAATACGCCAAGTCCTTTCCGTACAATCCCGAACCCGCATCACGCATCTTGCTCAGCCGCACCGTTTGCCGAGCGCTCTCCTTTGACTGCTCAGGCTCCGCTCGCAGATACGGCAGCAGCGCCGCGGAAAACCCTACTGGTCCATCTTCCGCCATTGGAATGCCTTGGTCACTCACCTTTTCGGGGGGAGCATCATGTGTGGCAAGGTACGCGCTCATTCCCGGAAGCGCATTCAGCATCTCAGCCCTCACAGTTCCGCTCCCATTCGTCATCCCCACCCAAAGGTAAACCCGAATCGCGTCATAACTCCCGCCCGGCGCGCTTTTCCCGTTTCCAGTGTCCAGTCCCGCTGTCGGATAGAACCCATCCCCAGGAACATAGTCCACCCAATCCATCGCAAATCCATGCCGATTGCTCTGCTCAAGCAGTCTCGGAATCCCCGCCGCGATCCCTTGCCACGGCCCACCCGGATCTACCGTCGCCAGCCTCTCAAACAGAAACAACGGAACATAACTTGGATTCAGCGTCCAGGATCGCAAATTGGATCGCACATTGGATTGCTCATGGCTGAAGCCCACCGGCCCCGGCAACAGCATCGGCCCGAACCCCGGCAAATCCGCAACTTCCTTCGCCGCGATTTGCCTCATCATCGCCCGGCCAATGTCGGTGTAATGCGCAGCCTTCCACAGCCGCCCCGCCTCCACATACGTGTACGCCATCCACACATCCGCATCCGACGCCGAATTCACATCCAGCGTCTTCCACGCCCCGCTTGCGTCCTTGCCCCAAAGCCACGAAGGCAGGTGCGTCTTCAAATCGTTTTGAGCCAGGTTCGCCTGCGTCCACGCCGTCAGTCGGTCAAAGGTCGCGCGGTCATTGTCTACCAGCGCAAAGAACAGCGCATACACCTGCCCTTCTGAAGTTGTCCGGTCCCCCGCCGAGTGATCGATCACCCGCCCCTGGACATCGATGAACCGCGACTGATACGCACTCCACAGAGTCCACTGCCCCTGCTTGCATCCCCCCGTCCCGGTCACCAGCAGAAGAGACGCGATCAGCAACCATCGCTTACCCGTTCCGCATCCTCGCTGGCTCATCTCCATCTCTCCTCGAGCCTCTGGCGAATCAATCAACCATGTCGTACTGTGCCCCATTCATCGCAGCCNNAGCCTAATCGCGATGAGTGGGCGTGCCTTCAACCGATACCGCAAACTCACCATGCCGGGCTTTGTATCAGGGCACGACTTCAGTCGTGCCGAAAGAACCAAACAAGAGGACTGGGCTTCAGCCCCTGCAAATCAGAGCCCCTTCAATGCCGTTTCATCCTTCCAATTCGCTCAAATCCTCACCTGCCGCCCGGTCAGCGGCTTCAATCCTCCAGCATCCTCAATCGCCTTCTCGCCTTCGTCCGCAACCACTGCCGTATCCACACCGCCAGCAGCAACGCCAGCAGGAACACCACCACCGCCACCAGCCACGAAACCTCGCTGAACCACATCGTCAGTTGCGTCCACCAGTGCAACGATCCCACGTGGTAGACCTCCGTCCCAATGCGGAACGACTGAAACTGCATCCCATGCAGCACCGACACCGATCCCGCAACCTCGCTCGACTGCTGCACCCGCAACAGCGTATCCATGAAAGGCTCAAATGCCGCGTCGTCCCTCAGGTGAATCGCCACAATCGTGCGATCGCCCACCGTCGCGTACGGCGACTTGATCCCTTCAATCACTGCGTCCGGCGTTCCCCCGGCGGTCAGCTCCCCTGACGCCGTATGCTCGTTCGACTCCGCCTTCCACCACGCATGATGCAGCAGCGGCGCGAACATCCCCATCGTGTCGTGCACCGTAATCTGCCCGCTCCGCAGCGTCACCGGCAGGTTGTCGCCCAGTTTGGCAAATCCCGGCTGATCGTCTCCGGTCCCAATCACCAGAAAGTCGTTGCCCGCCCCCGCCTGCAACGCCTCCGGTCCCGCCACCGTCACCCGCAGCGCCGGAAATCCCGTCTGCCGGCTGAAGTGTCCCATCAGCGTCACAAACGTCTCAATCTCCTGCTCGGTCGGCGCCGGCGGCAATACAACTGTCGTCTCGCTCAAGTCAGCTACCCGCGTAAACGGGAACCCCGCGTTCGCAAACAACTCCAGGTTCGGCAGTGCCGCATAGTGGGGATACCCGCTCAAATCCAGATAGCTGTCCCGCAGAATCGAACCCTGCATATTGATCGGCGTTGTGTCCTGGCAGCCCGACTTCTTCAGCAATTGGAACGTGAAATCAAACGAAAGCGAATTCGAGAATGGCCGCAGGTTCACCACCGGCACCGGCACGTCCACCTGCATCTTCTTCGACGCTTCCTGTCCCGGTATCAGCGGCACCGACCCCAGGAATGCGTTGTTCACCCGCACCTGCATGCTCGAAATCGGCCCAATCGGAATCGAGTTATACCGATAGGCCAGATGCAACTCCGAGTTCGGCTCTCGATTCGTATAGTAGAGGTCCGGCGGAACTCTGAAATACACATTCAGCGGCGCTGTTCCATCTCCCTGCAACTGCTCTGCGTTCGCGTAGTTCCACAACGCGATCTTCTTGTCCGTCTGCGCCCAGCGCGGAGCACCATCCGGCTGCTGCTTGGCCGGCAGCGTCAATCCGGTAATCGACGCCTGTACCCCGTCAAGCATCCCGGTGTGCAGCGCCACGGCCTGCGCCGCCGCCAGCACTTCGTCCCCATTCGATCCTGCCAGTATCAGCACCTTGCCGTACGGATCGTTCGGATTCGTGCGCATCGCCACCATCGGCCCGCTCACATTGACCCCATTCGGTCCAGTAAGGCTCAGCCACGCCGGCAAGTTACTCGTGGTGTCCGTAATTACAATTGCATTGCCCTTCGGTATCGTCCCGAAATGTACCGGAAATCGCACCGGCCGGTTCTCTGAGATCATCCCGAAGTAGCTCGTCACAACGCCCGCCGCTTCAATCGCCTTCATCGACGGCGTCGTAGGGAAAACGATTGGAATGTTCATCGGCTGCACCACCGCCGGATCGAGAAACGGCATCGGCAGTTGCTTCACGTCGTCTGCAATAGCCAAAAGATCGCCCTGAATATCGAGCGTCGTATTCCTGTGCACCCGCGCCCACAACGATGTGTTGGCCGGATCCTCGCAAACCAGCGTGTAGTGACCAATGAACTGAATGCTCAGATCGTTGTCGTGCACCAGCAACTCTGCCGGAATATCGAACTCCGCATCCGCTTCCTTGCTGTCCGATCCGCTTCCCTGTCCCGGCGTCGGTTGGATCGTCGCAAACAGCGTGCCGTTCATCATCAGCTTGATGTGGCTTAGCTGCGGCAGCAGGCTCGGCGAAAACGCGTAGTACACATGAATCTTCGCCGACCGCGGCACGTGCGTCTGCGGCAGCGTGAAATAGATGTCGTGCCGGCTATCTATCCCGTGCAGTTCAATCTGCGGCGATCCGGTCTCGTTCAGCGTGAACGTGTCGTGATACTGCCCGGTTTGCGGCGTCGCCGGGGTCCCCAACGACAGGNNTTCTGCCCGTCCGCTCGCAACAACCCAAGCCCCAACCCCGCTCCCAGCGCAAGAATCACCAGCGACCGCGTCACTGAAAGAGGATCCCCGGTCCGTCGGTTGTCCTTCTCGCGCCCCGTAAACAGAGTTCTGAACGTCATCGCCAAACCATGCATCGAGATCTGGAAGATTCGCCCCAGGCTGTGCAGCACGTCGTCACTTTCCCGACCCTGTCCCCAGCCCAGCCACGAGTCTGCCCGTGAATAGAGCACCATGGTCAACACTTCCTGTTCCGCGATGGTGAGTTCCTCAAAGTGTAATCGCTGCACCGACCCCTCGGACGAAACCACCGTCGCCCGCAGCTCCGTTCCCACCGCCGGCGCCGGAAACTTCAGCCGCACCGGCGTTCCCGGCATAAGGTCCAGCGCCTCTGGAAGCCGTATGCTCGTGCCTCCCGAAGACATGTCGATCGTCTCGCCGTCGATCATCCGTCCATCTTCCATGTGCACCGCCAGCGGAGTCACAAAGCTCACCCGCACCGTCGTCCTAACCTGCTTCATCTCCCGCGCCACCGCCGTGCAAACCCCTAGCAGGATCACGTTGAAGATGCACCACACCACGTTCATCAACACCGTGCCCGGCCTGTCGCGATCCCAGATGAAGAACCGTGGAATCGCCACCACCAGCCCAAGCAGGTTAAACACCAGCATGATCAGGAACGGCTGCGCAATCCGCGTGTCAAAGAACGTTCGCCGCACAACCCCGCCCTTCGTCGTCACGTTGAACTTGCCCAGCTTCGGATTGATCAGCGCCAGCATCGTCGGCAACAGAATGTAAGGCGACAGAACAGTCTCGTAGATCTCGTTCCAGAACGAATGCCTGTGCTCGCCCTGGATCCTCGAGTTGGTCACGTTCGACAACGTCAAATGCGGCAGCGCATACGCCAGAATCGCCGCCCAGTAGCCCGGAATATTTGTGTGGTTGAAAAGCAGAAAAATCAGCGGCGCGCTCAGAAATATCAGCCGTGGCACCGCATACAGAAAGTGCGCCATCGCGTTGAAATAGCAAAGCCGCTGCGCAAACCTCAGCCCCGGCGCAAACAGCGGATTATCCGTGCGCAGAATCTGGATCATCCCTCGTGCCCACCGAATCCGCTGCCCCACATGCGCCGCCAGCCGCTCAGTCGCCAGTCCCGCCGCCTGCGGAATGTTGATGTACGCCGTCGACCAGCCATTCATTTGCATCCGCAGCGACGTGTGCGCGTCCTCCGTCACCGTCTCCACCGCGATGCCGCCCGCATCGTCCAGCGCCGAACGCCGCAGCACCGCGCAAGACCCGCAGAAAAACGTCGCGTTCCAGAAGTCGTTCCCGTCCTGCACCACACCGTAGAACAGCTCGCCCTCATTCGGAATAATGTGAAACTGCCCCAGGTTCCGCTCAAACGGATCGGGCGAATAAAAATGATGCGGCGTCTGCAGCATCCCCAGCTTCTCGTCGCGAAGAAACCAGCCCATCGTCATCTGTAGAAAGCTGCGCGTCGGAACGTGATCGCAGTCAAAAATCGCCACGTAGGGCGAAGACATCGTCTTCAGCGCCGTGTTGATGTTGCCCGCCTTGGCGTACTCGTTATTCGGCCGAGTCCTGTAGCCAATCCCAGCCTCGAATGCGAACTCCTGGAACTCCTGCCGTCGCCCGTCGTCCAGAATGTAGACGTGCAGCTTCTCCGCCGGCCAGTCGATGTTCAGCGCCCCCAGCGCCGTATACCGCACCACGCTCAGAGGCTCATTGAACGTGGGAATGATCACATCCACATGCGGCCATTCTTCGGTTGCATCCGGCAGTGCCACCGGCGCGCGCCGCAGCGGCCATATCGTCTGAAAGTACCCGAGAAACAAAATCGCAAAGGCGTAAACCTCCGCCACCAGCAGGCAGAGAATGAAAAACGCATCCAGTGCGCCCCAGTGGTTCGACGGATCCTGAAAGAAATGCCACGTCTGCGACACTCTCCAGTACCCATAGCGGCACGTGCAGAACACCGACGTGATCATCAGCACCAGCGTGATCAGGTAGGAGTCTGAGCTCCGCGCCAGCACCAGCGTCATAATCAGCGTCAGCAGCCCGCAAACCGCCTGCTGCGGCCATGTCAATGGAAGCACTACCAGGAAGCCGAAGACCACCGCGCCTGCAATCAGCACCAGCAGCCGAAGAATCTTGGTGAAAAATGTCTCTCCGGCCCCGATGTCCTGCCAGACGCCCGCTGGGCTCATCGCTCACTCCAGCGCACGCCACGATAGGTGGTCGTCGCCGGAGACGACTGGCTCTTCACCCATCCTGCAAGCTGGTTGAAGTCCTCTGCAAGGCTTGAGTTCGGCGCGTAATCCATCACCGTCATCCCCTCGGCCAGAGCTTCGCTCATAGCGGGAGCCCTGCGCAGAACAAAAGGCAACAGCCGATCCCCAAGCTGCGTGCGCAAAACCTCCCGCACGTCCAGGTTCAAAGGAAGGGACGAATCGAACTGGTTCAGAATATAGAAAGGCTGGATCGGCTTGCCCGCATGGCTGCTGTTGTGAAGGAAGAACGCATCGATCGAGCTCACGCTTACCACCGAGTTCATGTCCGGCACCACAGGCACCAGTACCAGCGGCTGCAACCGCATGATCCGCCGGCTCGTCGCGCCGGATGCTGTAGCCAGGTCGATGATCACCCGGTTCGCTCCGCGCCAGTGCCGCGCGATCTCATTCGCCAGCAGCTCCTGGCCTGGCGATTCTGCGCCCAGTCCTTCGGGATCAATCGTGATCAACTGCACCGGCGCATCCGAACTGTTGCCCCCGGGGCTGAACGTCCGCAATACCCCAGGCCGCTGATCGCGCGCGCCAAAGAAGAACGGCAGCAGCCCGAACGAAGCCGTATCCACCAGCAACATGCGCTCGCCCAGCGCTGCCAGAGCCCGGCCCAGCGTGGCCACTACGCTCGTCTTGCCCACGCCGCCAGCCAGCGAGAACACCGCGATCACCGGCGGCCGCGCCACCACAGGTGCCGGGGCAACCTCCGGCGCCACCGCGCCCGGCTCATACAAGCTCCGCAACGCAAACCACCGCGTCGTCATCCGCTCCCGCGTGCCTTGCAGCGTATCGTCCGGAGCCGGCGGAATGAAGGCCGGACCACCCGAGTGCGCTGGCGCTTCCTGCCGGTCGGCCATCAGCCATGCCGGGCGGCTCGGTGCCTCGCGCTGTTCCGGCTGTGCCCACGGTGCTCGTGATTGTGCGTAGATGTCTTCCGCGCCCGTCATTGGCTGCTGATACGGTGCCGGTGCCTGCTGTGGTTGATATTGACTAGGTGCTTGCCGGTATCCCTGCCCTGCATAGCCTTGGCTCCCTTGCGGCTGCTGCGGAAACTGCGCGCCCGCCGATCCGTACTCACTTCCGCCCGGTTTTCCCGGCCCCTGCATCGGTTCCACCCGCGACTGCTGAAAGGCCCGGTCTGCCGCTGCCTGCCGCACTGCCTCTTCCGCCGCCCGCAACGCCCCCCGCCGGGCTTCTTGTTCCGCTGCCTGCTCTGCCGCCCGTTCCGCGGCCTGTTGCGCCGATCGCTCTGCCGCCTGCTGCGCTGCCTGCTGTGCCGCCAACTCAAGTTGCCGCGCTGCTTCCTGCCTTGACCACTCCGCTTCCCGGGCTGCCTGCGCTGCAATCTCCGCCTTGTGCGCTTCTTCCGACGCTATCGCTGCTTCGGCCGCATGTGCCGCATCTGCTGCGCGCTCTTCCTGCGCCCTTGTCAGTGCGGCCTCAAGCTCCTGGCTCCGGATGCGCTCTTCTTCAATCGCCTGCGCGCCTCGCTGGTCTTCGTCCATCGCTTCCTGCACCCGCAGCCGAGCCTTCTCCCGCGTCTGTGCACGCGCAGCCGAAAAATCTCGGTACTTGGCCCCGTGCAGATTCGCCCATGAGTAGAGCGTCGCTACATCGTCCGGAGTCTCAGCTTGGTCGCTCTGTCCTTTGCGATCTGTCATTGGCCCTCACCGACTCGCGGAGTTCGATTCCCTTGCTGCTCTTCCGGTTCTGCGCAACCGTCAAAAGAAGACGGCTGATTCGTCCTGCCTGCACCTTCTTTGATCATGGCCCGGACCCAAAGCCGACGCGACCCGACCCCGATCCCGGCCTCGATCCATGCACCGGGTTAACAAAAGGTGGACTCTCCAGAATCCTAGTCGGTCGCTGTTGGCAGAACAATAACACCTGCTCGGTTACTTGCCTACCACTTTCATGCCATCGATACGGCCCTTATTGCTTCATTTTCTTCGGTATGCAGCACTTTCCATTACCACTTTCCGCTCTTTGATGACCTTAGTTCTGTGACCCTTGGTACTTAACGGTGATTCCTGATTCGGAACCCATCCCACCCCGTTTTCACACCCGCGCTCGACATTGTCATTCGGTCTCCTCGTCCAATTCCCGATCCCCAACAACCGATACACGATACCCTAGACCCTAAGCCCCTCCTCCCTGCACCCTGTGGTACCTTGGAACAAGCGGCCTTTTCGAGCTCGTAGCTCAGTTGGTAGAGCATCGCCCTTTTAAGGCGCTGGTCCTGGGTTCGAGCCCCAGCGAGCTCACCACACCCCTCCCACCCGGCCGCATCTCCTCCATCCCTCCCCTGGAACGCATCCAGCGCCTCTCTTTTGCTCCGTGCCCCGCCGTTCTGAAACCGTGGACAATTGGTTAACTGCCCTCAACGCCGCCTGCGCTACAATTCCTGCGACCCAAATTATTCCGAACTTGGTATCTCCGACTCGCGGAAAGGAACCCTGATCATGTCCACCTCACTCGAGGGCCCTGGCCGATTGAAACCACCCGATCACAGTGCTCGCGACCTGAGTCTGCTGGCGTGGGCAACGCTCTTGCTCTTCATTGTCCTGCCCTTCTCCGCCATCATCTTGCGTAGCCATCGCCCCCCGGACGGCGACTTCGCCGGCTTTTACAGCCTCGGCGTCATCCTCAATCACTACCCTATGGCAGATCTATACAACTACCCCCTGCTGGTAGAGATCTGCAACCAGGTTCACCCACGCGCCACCACCTACGGGCCGCTCCCCTACCCACCCTTTGTAGGGCTCTTCTTCCAGGTCTTCACGCTCTTGCCCTTTTGGGCCGCCTACCTCGCATGGATCATCATCTCCCTTGCCCTCTACGCCGCCGGCCTGCACATGATCATCTCCCGATTCTTTCCCCTCCCATTTCACTTACGTTCCCTGCTCTTTTGTCTTGCCTTTGCCTATGCGCCTTTCCTCATTGACACCGCCGCCAACGGTCAGCTCGCTGCCGTGGGTTTCTTCGCCCTGGCCGTTGTGATCTGCGAAGACGACGCAGGTCGCCTTTTCGCAAGTGGACTCGCCCTCTCCCTATGCACCTATAAGCCCACACTCCTGGTCTTGATACTGCCCATGCTTCTTGTCACTCGGAGGTTCAGGACGATCCTCGGTTTCATCGCCGGAGCCCTTGCTCTCGCATCCATTCCCACACTCGTCGGCGGCTTCTCCATCTGGCGCGCCTTCCTGCGCTCGATACTGAACTACGGCAAAAGCTCAACCAGCCCGCAGGTAGCCTTGGTTCACCTGCCGGTAAAATCCGTGGATCTTAGCGCCCTCTTTTCCATTGCTCCCGGCGGCCGCTCCATCCCCGCCATGATCTTGTTCGCTTTCATAGTGGTCGCCGCCCTTGGCTCCCTTGCCTTCTTCGGATGGCGTTCCCCGCGTCTCGGCAAGCCCTTCAACAGCTTGCTGTGGGCCGCTGCCATCACCTGGACTTTGCTCCTCAACCTCTACGTTCCCATCTACGACTCAATCCTTGCTGTCATCTCCCTCATTCTCACCGCCGCCGCTCTCCGGCAACTCCCGGCGCACGCCGCCTCGTCCAAATGGAACCGCCGCGTATTTACCTTCCTTTGGCTGGCCATTTTGTTCTTTTCCTGGTTCACGATAGCGATCGCTAGCCGCACCGGCATCCAACCCCTCACCCTCCTGCTCACAGCCCTGGGCGCTTTCCAATTCCTCCTCCTGCGAGAGTTCAGGCACCTCCCTCTACAGCCCCCGTCGCTCTGGAACTCACGCCCCCGGCCAGAAATGCTCCTCTGAGCACTCCCTAAGTCTCTCTGCCGCCCCCTCCGCCGTAATGTCCCGCTGCGGCATCCCCAGCATCTCGAATCCCACCATGAACTTCCTCACCGTCGCCGACCGAAGCAGCGGCGGAAAGAAGTGTGCGTGAAAATGCCACTCCGCATGATCCTTCCCATCCGTCGGCGTCTGGTGAAATCCCATCGTGTAGGGAAAGCTCGTCTCGAACAGATTGTCGTACCGGGTCGTCAGCCGCTTCAGCCCATCGGCCAGCCCATCCCGCTCCTCATGCGTAAACTCCGGCATCGCTCCAGCATGCCGCTTGCTCACCAGCAACACCTCAAACGGCCATACCGCCCACCATGGCACTACCGCCGCAAAATGCTCGTTCTCAAACACAATCCGCTCCCCGCGCGCTCGCTCCGTCGCCAGGTACGAGCAAAGCAAACACTGCCCGGTCAATGCCAAGTGCTCCCGCTGTGCCCGCGTCTCTTCCGCCGGCTCATCCGGAACAAATCCCGTCGACCAGATCTGCCCATGAGGGTGCGGGTTGCTCGCCCCCATCATCGCTCCGCGGTTCTCAAATATCTGCACGTACTCGATCCAGCTAATTGCGCCCAGTTCCTTGTACTGCTCGGCCCACGCATCCACCACCGGCCGAATCTCCGCCTTCGTCATCCGCGCCAGCGTCAGCGAGTGGTCCGGGTGATAGCACAACACCCTGCAAAGCCCTCTCGCCGCTTCCGCCTTGAGCAGCGGCGACCCCTCATCCCGTTCCGGTGCCGGAGAATCCGGCAACAGGGCCGAGTAATCGTTTACAAACGCGAACACACCGCTATACGCTGGGTTCCGTTCTCCACCCGCCCGCTTGTTCCCTGGGCACAGATAGCACTCCGCCTCGTATCTCACCCCCGACGACGCTGCCTTTTGCCCAATCTCTCCCTGCCATGGCCGTTGCGTCCGGTGCGGCGACACCAGAACCCACGACTGCCTCAGCGGATTCCATCGCCGATGCGGAAACTGACTCATCTTGCCCATGATTACTCCCGCACTAATTCTAGTGCAGGCCCGGACGCATGCGGCGGATCTCGGCTTTACAGTTTGCGGAATAACTCGCCACGGTAGGCCGGGGATTCATCCCCGGCAATAAAGCCCGCGGAATGATTGGTGGCTTTACAGACTGCGGAAAAACTCCGCCGCGCCGAGGCTTTGAAAGGGCACGGCTTCAGCCGTGCCGTAATGCGTCGATAATCGGCGAGGCTTTAGCTGAGGAGCGGTTCTTCCCTGCGCACCGGGAATCTCGGCCTTTTTCCGCAACCTGTTTAGAGTGGCAACCGCAAATCAATCTCGTGTCCGGGTGACTGCGACGCAGGGCAGGGCCGTAACAGGCCGCTGTTTAGATAGCAGCCCCAATT
>PMXB01000148.1:0-37538 GCA_003165935.1 Acidobacteriaceae bacterium
AGGGACTGAAGATGACGGGCGAGACGATTGGAACGCAGGTCGAGTTCGCGATAGGTGAGCTGGCGCGACGCCGTTATCAGCGCTGTTTGGCGTGGCGTGCGGGCAACCTGCTGCGCGAAGAGCTCAGCAATGGTGCTCAAGCGCGGATAATCGACGGCGGTGTTGTTCCATGCAAGCATGAGAGTTTGCACGGGGTCAGGCAACTGCGCGGGTAACATGAAAGTTCTCCAGGAACAGAAACTCAATGCCGGTGCCAAGAAACGTCTGAATGGCCTCATCGGGAGTGTTGACGATGGGCTGGCCCTTTACGTTGAAACTGGTGTTGAGAACCATCTGGCGGCCAGTGGTTTTTCCGACCGCGAGAAGGAGTTCGTGGAAGTCGGGATTGTCCTGGGCCGAAACGGTTTGCAACCGAGCCGAGCCATTGACGTGGGTGATGGCAGGGAGCTGGGCCTGAACCTCAGGACGGACATCGACTACGCTGATCATATAAGGGAATTGCTCTCCCGGTTGCACGCAAAACCATCGAGAAGCTTCTTCGACGCTGCATGCCGGTGCGAAGGGACGGAAGGCTTCACGCTTCTTGACCATGGCGTTGATGCGATCGCGCATTTCGGGGGGTCCGGGATCGGCGAGGATGCTGCGATTGCCGAGCGCGCGGGGACCATATTCCATGCGGCCGCGATCCCATGCGATGACTCGTCCATCGGCGATGAGCTGGGCGGCGGCGGCGCAGGTGTGTTCAAGCGTGTCGAAGCGCTGCCACTTGATCTTGCCGTCGAAGCGGTGGAGAGCTGATTGAATTTGATCGGCTGAGTAGTGCGGGCCAAAGAGCGGGGCGGGCAGGCGGAGATTTGGAAGCGGACCGGCAATGGAGGAGCGGTAGATTGCTGCGCCGAGTGCTACGCCATCGTCGCCAGCGACGGGCTGGACGTAAACCTCGTCGAAGAGGCCGGAGCGGGTGAGCTTGCCGTTGGCGGTGCAGTTGAGGGCGACGCCGCCGGCCATGGCGATGCGGCGCAGGCCGGTCTCAAGACCGAAGTGGCCGCAGACATGAAGGATTACCCCGTCGAGGCAGGCCTGTAGTGCAGCGGCGACATCTTCGTGGACGGAAGTGACGGGGTCGTTGGGGTGACGGCGCGGGACCAGGTGCTGGTCGAGGTAAGCGCGCGAGGCAATGTAGTTTTCGCGCTCTTCGCGGGTCTTATTGAGCTTGAGGATGGGAATGCGGATGGTGCCGTCCGGGCGGAGCTCTACGGCCTGGTCGAAGAAGGAGCGGAAGCGCTCCGGGTTGCCGTAGGGGGCGAGGCCCATGATTTTGTATTCGTCGGAGTTGAAGTCGAAGCCAAGGTGGAGCGTGACGAGCGAGTAGAGGATTCCGATGGAGTCGTTGGCACCGATGGTGCGGATGCGTTCGATTTCGCCGTCGTGGAAGTCGTAGACGCTGAGGCTTTCGACCTCGCCCATGGCGTCGTTTACGACGACGAGGCACTCATCCCAACCGGAGGTGAGAGCGGCGCTGGCGGCGTGGGCCATGTGGTGGCCGACGGAGAAGACCTTGGTTGCGGGAAAGCCGGGAAGATCGCGGGCAACCTGGGAAAGAAGGGCTTCGCGGGAGAAGACGTCGCGATAGAGCCGGGCGGAGACTTCGTCGGCGGCGTAGAGGTTGCGGAGGGGCGTGTAGTCAAAGCCGTGGGCGATCTCATCAATGTCGTTGATGGAGATGCCGGCCTCAGCGAGGCAGAAGTTGATGGCGTGGATGGGAAAGTCGCCGGTGTGCTTCTTTGCGGTGAATCGTTCCTCTTCGGCGGCAGCGATAAGCTGGCCATCGATGATGAGAGCCGCAGCCGAGTCCATGCCTTGGGCGATGCGATACTCGCGCTCTTCAAGGCCGGGGAAGTTAGCCCGCTTGAAAGGCATGGAGTTCTCAAGTCCACTGATTCCCAGGACCTTCATTCGTTGCCTCGCATGGCTCCTGAAGCTAAAGAGAAGGGGACCTTGATAGCCCTGCAGAGTCGGAGTGATGATTGATCTCAGGACTATTTTCGCACTAAATCGATTGAGGTCTATATTTTACAACTGACTAATTGGTGGGAGGGGGTTGGCCCTTAGGGAATTAGCTTTCTCTAATTTTGGTAACTGAAAGTAACCGCGGCCACTGAAACCTGTACGGGTGCGGGGTGGAACTGCTCACCTCGAGTCATTCCTCGCGCAACAGTACGAGGGGATTCACAGAGAGGGCTCGTTGAGCCGGAATCCATGTGGCAACCAGGCCGAGTAACGCCATCGCAATGACAACGCCGGTCAAGACCAGCGGATCGCGGGGATTGGCCTGATACACGAGAAATGCGAGCAGGCGGCCGGCTAGAACTCCAAGGAGCAATCCTGCCACCGAACCAACGACCAGCAGTTTGATAGCGCGCCCCAGGGCCGCGCGCAGGACTTCTCGACGCTGCGCACCGAGGGCCATGCGAATGCCGATTTCGCGCAGGCGTCTGCTGACAGAACACGCGGCGAGGCCAAAGATTCCGGTGATGGCCAGAATGGAGCCCATGATGCCGAGCACCCCCAACGCGACAGTCGCCACGCGGGATGGAACCAGAGCCCATCCCAGCTGGTCGGGCCAGGTGAGGAGTTCGAACGGCAAGCCTCGATCCTGTTGGCGGAGGACGGTGCGAATGTCGACGGCTAGTTGTTGGGGATCGCGATCGGAGCGCACAACCATGGATGTGGCGTTCATGGGCGATTGGAGGCAGGAGGTAAATATCGCCGGTTTCTGATCTTCGGTCATTTGCCAGTACTTTCCGTTTTCGACGACACCGACGACCTGCAGGCGAGTTCCGATCTCCGGCTTGAAGAACCTGCCGATGGCGTTGTCGACGGAGCCAAACATTTTGCGCGCAAACTCTTCGTTGACGACAGCCACGGCGGGTGAGTTTTTGTCGTCATGCCAGGTGAGATCTCTGCCCCGCAACAGGGTGGTTCCTGCCGCGTGGAAGTAATCGGGAGAGATCTTATAGTTCATGGTGTGAGCCGCAGCCTTTGAAGGGACCAGTTCGGTTGTTTCGTCGGTAAAGACATCCTCGTTTGGCGCGCCTCCGTCGAGTGGAAGTTCATCGATCAAACCGACGGAGGTTACGCCGGGTATGGCCTGTAGGGCATTGATCATCCGTCGCTGCATGGCAGGCACGTTTTCGCCGGCGTATCCCCCCATGCTGAGATCGGAAGCGAGGACCATTGCGTTTTGGGGATCGAAGCCCAAGTTGCTGTGCATCGACTGCAGAAGACCGCGCACTGCAACGAGTGAAGATGTGACGAGGACGGCGCAGATGGCAATTTGCAGGACCAGCAGCACGTCGCGGAGGGTGATGCGGCGGCCGGAGCTGCCGGCTACGACGCCAGCTGATCCGGCCTTTACCACCTCATAGGCGTTGGTGCGCAGGATCTGGCGCACTGGGACCACGCCGAAGAGGAAGCCGCTGGCCAGGGCAAGCAGCAATGCGGCCCAGTAGACGGATGCGTCGGGAGCAACAGGGACGACGATGGGATAGCGGGGACTGGGATGCCAGACGCTGAGTGCGCGGAGCAAGGCGATGCTGCCAAGGAGGCCAAGCGTGCCGCCGGCGACGGAAACGAGCAAGGCTTCGGTAAAGACGGCTCGCAGAATACGCCGGCGGCTGGAGCCGAGGGCTAGACGGAGTGCAATTTCGCGGGAGCGGTCGGCGGCGCGGGCAGCAAAGAGACTTCCGAGGTTGGCACAGGCGGCGAGCAGAATCAGCGCGGAAAGGAGTGTGAGCGCGGCCACGAATCCTCGCACGGGCGGCCCGAGCAGATCGCCGGCGAGGCTTGGGCGCGCCAGGGCGAATGTCATGTGCGCGTCGGTTTTGGGATAGGTTTTTTCAAGCCATGCGCCGACGGTGTTGAGATCGGCAATGGCCTGTGCGGGCGTGACACCTGGCTTCAAATGGCCGAAAGCCATGATGAATTCCTGCTCGTTGCGGATATTGAGGACGTTTCCGCCGCCGAATTGCTCATGATTGACGACGGGAGCCCAAAAGTCGGGGAAGAAGAAGAGCAATGTTCCGTTGAACGAGGGCGGCGCGACTCCGATGACGGTGAACGGATGCTTGTCGACCTGGATGACACGGCCTACGACGTTGCGGTCATCGTGGAAGCGGCTATGCCAATTGGGGTAGCTGAGAACGATGTACGGTGCGCTGTTGGGCCCGTGCTCGTCGGCGCCATGGAAGAAGCGGCCGAGGTAAGGTTGGATTCGCAATGCGTCGAAGTAGTTTCCGCTCACCTCGTAGCCCATCGACCGGGAGGGACTCCCGCCCGTATCGAATCCAACTTCAATGATGTTGTAGAGAATCATCGACTCGAAGGTGCGGTTGCGATCGCGCAGGTCGAGATAGTCGAGATAGGACTCGCTCTGGCTTTTGTCGGGTCCGTGCTCGACGGTATAGAGGGTTTGGGGATTGGGCACGTTGAGGGGGCGGAGGATGAGGGCGTCGAGCAGACCGAAGACCACTGCGTTGGCGCCGATGGCGAGGGCGAGAGTGAGGACCGCGGCGATGGTAAAGCCTGGGGACTTGCGGAGGACGCGGAGACTTATTCGGACATCCTGCCAGAGCGTACCGAAAAAGTTGCCACCCATCGTATGGTGGATCTCTTCTTTGTATTTTTCGCGTCCACCGAACTCGATGCGAGCGCGGCGTTCGGCTTCGGGGCGGGGCAGGCCGGAGCGTTCGAGATCGTCGGCGCGGTGTTGGACGTGGCTGAGCAGTTCTTCGTCGAGGTCGGCGCGGAGTGAAGAGCGCTGGAAGAGTGCGGCGATGCGAAAGCGAAGATACGCCAAAAGTCTCATTGTTCACCCCTTCGCTGATATGAACTGCTGATTCCAACGTCGAGCGTTTACGCCCATCACAATGAGCCAAAGCATGAGTGCAGCTTCAGCAAAGATGCCGAGGCCCTCGATCGGGATTGATAGAAGCAGAGCGACGGCGGGGATGAGAAACGCCAGCCACCCTATGCCGGCCAATACCATGAACACGCCCAGAATGCGGGGCAGGAATGTCGATCGGAGGACGAGGCAGCCGATGAGAAGGCAGTATGGTCCAAAGAACCACAGAGGGCTGATGGGCAGGAGGGTGGGATAGAAGAGGCCCAGAGCCATCACGATGCATCCGGCGAAGTTGAACAGCGCCGCGATGAGAGAAAGCGATCTGTTGACCGGCTTGAACATGCGGTAGAAGAGCAGTCCCAATGCGAGATAGAAGCCGATGGAGACGAGGTTTGTTGCAATGCCGGCAAGAACGAGATTGCGGCTGGTAAGGAGCTGGGAGAGAACGGCCGTGAGAAAAAAGAGCAGGTAAACGACGCCTGTTAGCCGGCCACGGGGGCGCGGGGAGGATACCAGCATGGGATGGATGATTACGGAAGTGTTCATACTTCCTCCGGTTGCTGCGAGAGCGCGGCGGCGATGGCGCCTGCGAGGCGGTTCCAGCTCAGGGTTTCCTCGCGCAGGCGCTTGCGGCCGGCGGCGGTGAGCGCGTAGAACTTGGCGCGGCGATTGTTCTCGGAGGTGCCCCAGTCTGCTTTCAGCAGCCCCTGGCGGACGAGGCGAAAGAGTCCGGGGTAGAGCGCGCCTTGTTCGATGAGCAATGCGTTGCCGGAGATTTGGCCGATGCGCAGGAGGATGCCGTATCCGTGAAGCGGACCGAGCGAGACGGCGCGCAGGATGAGCAGGTCGAGAGTGCCGGGAAGGAGTTGGGCTTGGTCGTTCATGCGGTCGGTCACGTTCCCCCTAAGCTGATTAGGAGGGTAGGCTCTCTCTCCTAAGCTGTCAAGGGGAAAAATCTGGCGTTGCGGGAACTGTCGATCATACTGTGGTGTCTAAGAAGAATAAGCCGCAGAAGGCGAGGAGGAGGTTGTGCTATGGCGATGGATATGGGTCACTCTTCAGGGGAAATGCGGGGCGATATCAACGTGACTCCGCTGATTGACGTTCTATTGGTGCTGTTGATTATCTTTATGGTCATCGTTCCGGTGGTGCCTCGCGGCCTGGATGCCGCGCTGCCCCGGCGCGCCGTCAACCCGAGTTCGAGTCCCGAATCAGCGATCGTGGTTCAGGTGATTCGGGCAGGCAATGGGTCAGTAAGCTACAAGATCAATCAGGAGAACGTGGCTGTCAGCGAGTTGGGAAGCCGCCTAAGCTCGATTCTTGCGATTCGCGCGGACAAGGCGATCTTTGTGAGGGGGGATGACGGGCTTGAATTCTCGACGATTGCGGGGGTGATGAATATCGTGAGGGGCGCGGGGGCGGATCACATTGGACTGCTGACATCGAGGGACAAGGTGTAGGGTCGAGGGTCGGTCGTGGCGTCGGCCATTCGGTAATTACGCAGATTTGAGTTCTGTGCGGAGAGGTTGTCATCCGTCAGCAACACGACAGTGGTGCAACGATTCGACCGAACAGAGAATCACGAATATTGATTGCTGGGAGATTCTTCGCCGAAGAGTTCAAGCGGTCCTATTGAGTTCCTTCCTGGGGCGAGCCAACACAACAGGGGGAAATTGACCGGCTAATTCTCCGACGGCCGCTCGATGCGATCGATAACAATCACCTCGACGGGCCCCTTGGCCGAGATGAGTTTCAATCCGAGTTGTTCTTCCAGGGCAGTGAAAGCCGTCGGTCCCGCATCGGGCGCTTCCTGCTGATCGTCAGGGGTCCATCTGAGTTCGAAGTCATAGTTGTCGGTGAGGCCGGTTTCGTCAATGACCTGCCGGCCCATTTCGTGCGACAAATTGAAGACGAATGTCTGCATTGAAGTCGCTTGACCACTGATGTAACCATTGCTCATTTCCGACTCGGACCGGGCGTCAGGAAGAGCGACCTTGAGTTTCGGGCCACCTTTAGCGACCACGAGCCTCAAGATGGGCAACTGGCGTATTTCGCGATGGACCTTAAGCTGGAATCGGTCGGCGAGAAGGGATTGCATCATCGGTAGCTGTCTGCGGTCGACTTCCGCGTCTGATAGCTTCCGCCATCGGGCTGCAGTCTCCTCGTCGATCTTGGCTTTGATATCGAGGCCGTCGCTCGATGCCCAAGCCGGAAGGTTCACGATCTGCTCGGGTGTATGCAGGCCATAAGCAAGCATGATCAGCATTTGGGTTCTGATCTGAAAGCCTGAAAAGCCCTCAGGCCCTGTTCTCCATCCAAATCCAGAACTCGTCCCCATTTGGTTGGGGCTGTGCGGTCTGATCGAGACGACGTCGTACGACGTTATGGTTAGCGCCTCAGGCGGCTTGCCTTGCTCTTGCGCTCCGACCGCAATTGCAGCAGCGACGAATAAAGCCGAGGAGATTGCGCGTCGCCATGGATGATGCAGATGCTCATGCATCGTTCTGACCGTTTCCAATCCGGGGAAGCGCATCCATTGTCTCTCTGGCGGCCGTCGTAGGACAAGCTTTAACTAAGCGGGAGGAGAGACTCTTCATGGGCCGGATTCAAGCTCCGTTCGCCGTAGNNCGGACATTGTGGTTGGTTTGTGGGCTGTCCGGAAATGGCACCGATGCCGATGGTCGGGGAAGGTGCCGGGACGTGATTGAATGGGAGCGATGAGCGCGAAGACACTTGTGGTGCTGGCGGCGGGGATGGGCAGCCGGTATGGCGGGCTGAAGCAGATGGATCCGGTGGGCCCGGGCGGGCAGACGATCCTGGAGTATTCGGTCTTCGACGCAGTGCGGGCGGGGTTTGGCGAGGTCGTGTTCGTGATTCGCAGGGAGTTTGAGGGGGCATTCCGGGAGATAGCGGAGGAGCGGTTCGAGGGGCGGATTGAGGTGGCGTACGCCTTTCAGGAGCTGACGGATTTGCCCACGGGATTTACGGTGCCGGAGGGGCGGACGAAGCCGTGGGGGACGACGCATGCGGTTCTGGCGGCGGAGGGGGTGGTGTCGACTCCGTTTGCAGTAATTAATGCGGACGACTTTTATGGGGCGGAGAGCTATGGGGTGCTGGGGCGGCATCTGGACGGCGGGCCTGGCGAGTACGGGATGGTGGGGTTTCGGCTGGGGGGAACGCTGTCGGATTCGGGGGTGGTGGCGCGGGGGCTATGCCGGGTGAGCGCGGACGGGCTGCTGGAGAGCGTTGTTGAGACGTTTAACATTGAGCGAAGCGGGTCGGGGGCGAAAAGTACGAGCCCGGCGGGCGATGTGACGGAGCTGACCGGGGATGAGACTGTCTCGATGAANNGGGGATTTGAAAAGTGAGTGCTACCTGCCGAACACGGTGAATGAGCTGATTCGAGGGGGGATGACGACAGGGCTGGGCTGGGCGCGGGTGAGGGTGTTGAAAACGAGTTCTCACTGGTTTGGCGTGACGTACCGCGAGGATCGGGACCTGGTGGTGGAGGAGATCGGGAAGCTGGTTGCGAGCGGGGCGTATCCGGCGAGGCTGTGGGCGAGGCTGGGGGCATGAAGACTACAGAGGACGCAGGGCGGGCGGCGCAGGGGTTTGCTGTGGAGGGGATGCTGGAGAGCGTTGCGCCCTATGGAAGCGGCCACATTAACGACTCGTATTGCGCGGTGTTTGATCGGGGCGGGCGGAGGGAGAGATTTCTGCTGCAGCGGGTGAATACACGAATCTTTGATGATCCGGCAGCACTGATGGAAAACATTGAGCGGGTGACTAGTCACCTAGCCGGGAAGGCGGGGCGGGCGGACGGAAGCAGGCGCGTGCTGACGCTGGCGAGGACGCGCGATGGACAGGCGTGGCTGATGGACGCGGACGGTGACGTCTGGCGGATGTACCGATTTATCGAGGGAGCACGGAGCTTCGACGTGGTGGAGAGCGGGCCCCAAGCGTATGAGGCGGCGCGAGCGTTTGGGGAGTTTCAGCGGATGCTGGCGGACCTGCCGCTGCCGCGACTGCACGAGACGCTGCCCGACTTTCACTCGACGCCGAAGCGGCTGGAGGCGCTGAAGCTGGCGATCGAGGCCGATGGGATGGGGCGGAATGAGGAGGCGGCGCGGGAGATTGCATTTGCGCTGGAGCGGGAGGGGGTGACGCGACTGCTGGTGGGAGCAGGGCTGCCGGAGCGGGTGACGCACAACGATACGAAGATCAGCAACGTGCTGCTGGATGAGCGGACGGGCAAAGGCATTTGCGTGATTGACCTGGAGACGGTGATGCCGGGGCTGGCAGCATTTGACTTTGGCGACATGGTGCGGACGATGACGTGCCCGGCGGCCGAGGATGAGCGCGACCTATCCAAGGTAAGGATGGAGATGGGGATGTTTGAGGCGGTGGCGGGAGGGTATCTGAGTGTGGCCGCTGGCTTTTTGACGGATGCGGAGAGGCGAAGTCTGAGTGAGGCGGGGAGCGTGATTACGCTGGAGCAGGGGATTCGGTTTCTGACGGATTATTTGGAGGGCGACAGGTACTTCAAGGTGCATCGGGCGGGGCAGAATCTGGACCGGGCGCGGGCGCAGTTCCGGCTGGTGGAGCAACTGGAGGAACAGGCGGAGGCGATGGAGCGGGTGTTGGAAGGGGCGGCCGGGTAGGGGAGTGGGTGGGCGGTTGCCTCCGTGCGACATTCATTGTCCGGATTTGACGCACATTGTCGCTCCCTTTTTTCTCAGCATGCGATTACTGTTGTTTTCAAGATCCGTTTTTCTCCCTCTTTGGCCTGGCGAGAAACTCGGCTGGGAGCGCCGCGGCCTGCAGACGTTGGCTGGAGCGGCTGGAAGAAGCGACTAGCGGCAGATTCAGCCGATATTGCTCAACTCCTGAAGAATCAGCACCAGGTTGCCCGAATGAGAGGTGTTTTGCTCACTCGGCGTGGCGAAGCCTTGCGCCCCTTTTGGGGCGAGCGCAAATGGCTCGGTTGAAAGAGGACGGCAGCCTGTACTCACTCTCCTGAATCGATTCCCTTCTCACAATTCATTCCGCAACGTCTTCGCATGGCTTCTTGAGGCTTGGTCTTGGGAATGCTCGACGAAGACTCCGACCCAACCAACTTGACCGAACGCGGCATGGCCGCGGGGCTCTCCACCGACTGCAGGGAGTGCTGTGATGCAAGTTTCCACCAAGAACACTGCCACGTCCGAAAAGATTATCCAGTCGGCGGCGCAGTTATTTGCCCGCCAGGGATACCACGGCACCAGCACGCGGGATATCGCGCGTCTGGCCGGGGTGAGCGAGAACACGCTCTTCCGTCATTTCGATCGCAAGGAAGACCTGTTCTGGTCGGCTCTGCGGTGCCACTCCTCCGCCTTGAAGATGCGCCGGGACCTTGTGGAAGGGATCGCGCAGGACCAGGCTCCCGAGGTGGTGCTGCCCAAGATATTGGAGATGCTGGCCGACCTGGTGAGCTACCGGCCGGAGTTGCTGCGGCTGATCTCAGTGGCGTATGTGGAGCTGGAGTGGAAGGCTGAGGCGTTCTGCCAGGAGAACCTTGCGCCGGATCTATCGGCGATCAACCACTACTTCAGGATGAACATGAAGAGCGGGCGAATCCGCGAGATGGACCCGACGATGCTGACCTCGGCGCTGATGACAACGGCACTGATGCATCCGGGGATATCAAAGCTGATCGAGGGGAACAATCCGGCGTATTCAAACAGCCTGGAGGCGAGCCGCGCGCATGCGCGGTTCTGGCTGGAGCTTCTGACGCCGAAGACCGTACCGACTCCGTGGCCGACGTTAGAGAGGCAACGGAGCGCTGCAAGCTAACCCGTTCTGCCGGCGTGATGCTGCGCGTCGATGAACGAAGCCGGGATGAACGAAGCCGGGATGAACAGAACCAGGCGGGTGAGTTGTTGCCGCGGACGGGAACTCAACGGGCAGAAGGCCCCCGAGTTCATTTGCATCCGGGGAAGATGATTTCGGGACGATGATCTCGGGACGATGACTTCAGACCGTCCTACTTTCGATAGCGCATTCGCCAGTTGCGTGCAAATAATCTCACGGAAATCAAGAACAACGAGTCGGCGAGCATTCATTCAGAATGAAATTCCAAATCCTGGTTGCAGAGGCAGTTGCGGGGGCTGGATGGGTTTTCGCCTCGGGCGCCTTTTCTCTACTGCCGGCGCAGGTTGGGCATAAGGCTGCGGTTTCTGAAGTCAACGATCATTGCGAGCTGGGGGAGATGGGTTCTCCCTACATTCCAGTGGATAGCTGGATCTATCCCGCAGTGCTGCGCTTGTACTCGCTTGGCTATCTGGATCATGTCTACCTGGGGCTGCGACCCTGGACACAAGGCAGCCTGGATCACATGCTGTCGGATACCGGTCCCGCAATCGCAGACACGCCGGATAGCTCGGCGCGGGACGAAGCCGAGAGTTTGTATGTGGCAGTGAAAGCAGAGCTGAAACGCGAGGCCGGCAATGGTTGCGCACCGGGCGTGCAACTGGAATCCAGCTACACCCAGGCGCGCGGCATCAGCGGTACGCCGCTTCGTGACAGCTATCATCTCGGGTCAACCATGGTGAATGACTATGGCCGCCCATACGAGGGAGGATTCAACAGCGCATCGGGAGCCAGCGGCTATGCACACGCTGGGCGGTTTGTTCTGTATCTGCGCGGCGAGTTCGAGAGCGCGCCCTCGGCTGCCGGGTACTCGGCCGGGCTGGCGCAGGTGCTGTCGGACGTGGACGCAACAACCGTCGTGAATCCTGCTACCGGAAGCCTCTACAGCCAGCCAACGATCCCGCAGGGGCCGATCTCCACCGCGACTCAGGGCCGATTTCTGGAGGCATATGTTTCGGCCCAGTACGTGAACCACATCTTCTCGTTTGGCAAGCAGGATGAGTGGCTGGGGCCGGCTGAGGGTGGCAGCATGGCCTATTCCAACAATGCGGAGAACATATACGCGTTTCATATCAACCGCATTGAGCCGCTCTATGTGCCGTTGCTCTCGAGGATCACGGGGCCGTTTCGTTACGAGTTCCTGGTGGGGGCGCTGCGCGGTCACACGCTGATTCCCAACCAGGCGTATCCGGCGACCAATCAGCCGAACGTCACAAATCCAGGAGATCCCTGGGTACATGTCGAGAAGATCAGCTTTCGACCCACTGACAATCTCGAATTTGGATTTGAGCGTACCGCGCTTTGGGGCGGTGAAGGCCATTCGCCCGTCACCCTGCACACCTTTCTGAAGAGTTTCATAAGCCTGACTGCCGGCGTACCCGCGGTCAAGTTTGGCCGGAACGACCCTGGCGCACGCTTCGGCGGTTTCGACTTTTCCTATCGGCTTCCATTTGTCCGTAACTGGCTTACGCTCTATTGTGACTCGGCGTCGCACGACGACATCTCTCCTGTTTCCGCACCGCGCCACGCATCCATCCGGCCGGGCCTGTTTCTGTCGCATGTACCCGGATTGCCCAGGCTCGATTTGCGGGTTGAAGCCGCGTCAACCGATCCTCCTACCGGGGCAAGCCAGGGCGGCCAATATATGTATTACGAGTTCATCGAAAAAGAGGGCTACACAAATCAGGGGCAGATCTTCGGAGACTGGATCGGGCGCGAGGATAAGGGTGGGCAGGCCTGGGCTACCTGGCACTTGAGCGGCAACGAGTGGATCCAGGCAAGCGTGCGCCGGCAGAAGGCGGCGAAGGACTTCATTCCCGGCGGCACAACGCTGACTGAATTCCAGGTGCAAGCGGTGAAGCGCGTGGGCCGAGAGTTTGAATTGAGCGGCAGCTTCGCAGCCGAGGGGTGGAAGGCTCCTTCCTATCTCGCCGGCCTGCAGACGAATACGGTCACGAAGATTCAACTGACCTGGCTGCCCCAGGACCGGATGAGGTTCTAACAGTCCAAGACGCGCTTGCCCCGAAACTTAACAGCCAACTGTTTTCCCGCGCGGTGCGCACACCGGAGCGCTGGTGAATTGATTCCTTCTATTTGGAAGACAGTGCCTCAAGAGCAGGCACGAAAGATCGCAATGACATCGAAACTACTCGTCTGCTTCATCTTTATCGGGTGTGCCGCCGTTGGCAGCGCTCAAGCGCCGACAGCGGCGACGCCCGCGCCCGGTATTCCATGCCCCACCGGTCCCGGATCTGAATCAACAGCGCAACCGGCTGGCTGTGTACCTGCGATGGCAGGCAAGCTTCCAGGCGCCTTCGACGCAAACGAGCCCACCGGGACTTTATCCGACAAGGATCTAACCGAAGAAGGAGTCCCTGCTGTTCTGGCTGCGACTCGAGTCGTGGGGCCGATCACGACCAAGTCCGAGTTCGAGATATTTGCCGAAGACGAGGCCGGCCGGCCGATGGCGGTCTACGGCAGGCAGTTCTTTGACCAGGTCCCTACCACGTTTGCCCCTTTGGCTGGCGCTCCAGTCCCTTCCGACTACGTGCTCGGTCCGGGCGATCAGTTGCAGATCCGTACCTGGGGGAAGATCGATCTGGATACGCGGGTCACGATCGACCGGAACGGACAGATATTTGTGCCGAGGATTGGAAGCCTGCGCGTGGCGGGTCTGCGCTTTGAGCAAGTGGAAGGGTTTGTGCGCGCAGCCATCGCCGGTCTGTTCAAGGATTTCGAGCTGAACGTCGCCATGGGACAGTTGCGCAGCATTCAAGTCTTCGTGCTGGGCAGCGCACGCCAGCCGGGAGTGTATACGCTGGGCTCGCTGAGTACCCTGGTCGACGCTGTATTCGCCTGCGGGGGCCCTTCGGCGACCGGCAGCATGCGTCGCATCGAATTGAGGCGGGGCAATCGCTTGCTCACTCAGATTGACCTCTATGACCTGCTCCGCCGGGGCGACAAATCGCATGACGCCTCGCTTTTGCCGGGCGATGTGATCTACTTTCAGCCCACGGGCCCACGAGTCGCCGTGATGGGAAGCGTGAACGAACCGGGAATCTACGAGATCGGGCAAGCGAGCACGGTGGAGTCGACGCTCGAGGATGCGGGCGGCCTTACCAGCCTGGCATCGGTGGACCGGGTTCTGCTGGAGCGCATCGACCATCACTCCGCTCGCCGCGTCGATGAGTTCCAGCTCGATGCCTCGGGGCTCAAGCATTCTCTCGGGGACGGCGATACTCTGCGCGTGTTCCCGGTCTCGCCACGCTTCGAGAACGCGGTTACGCTGCGCGGCAATGTGGCCCAGACGGGCAGATATCGGTGGCACCAAGGCATGAGGATTTCCGATCTCATCCCGGCACGGGATTTTCTGCTGAACCGGGACTACTGGAACCAGCAGAGCCACCTGACGCCGGAACGTGGCGGCGACCCATTTGCGAAGGCGCCGGAACCGGGGACAACCGATCTGCCGCGCATGGTCAATGCGCCGCGGAACAGCGACGAGATCAACTGGAATTATGCGGCCGTCGAACGGCTGAATGAAAGCGACCTGAAGACCGACCTGCTGGCTTTCAACCTGGGAAATGCCATCGATCATCCGGATTCCCATGACAACCTGGAACTCAAGCCGGGCGACGTGGTTACCATCTCCTCGCAGAAGGATATTCCGATGCCGGTGGAGAGCCGGGCGACTTTTGTGCGCATTGAAGGAGAAGTGAATGCGCCGGGGCTCTACCGCGTCCAGCCTGGCGAGACGCTGCGGGCCCTGGTGGAACGCGCGGGCGGCCTGATGCCCAAAGCCTATCTGTACGCCTCAACGCTCACCAGGCTCTCCGCGCGCCTGGCCCAGGAGTCGGAGGTCCGTCAATCCGCTGAACAGATGTCGCAAGAGCTGGCGGCCCGCTATGCAGCCGCGCCGGCGCAGGGTACCGGCACCAATGCCGATTTGCAGGCACAATTTGCGAGCCAGAAGGAACTGATCGCAAGCCTCGCGGCCATACACCCAACCGGACGCGTAGTGCTGGGAGTGAAACCCGACGCCCATGGTGTCGAGGATATTCCCGAGTTTCCGCTTGAGGATGGAGACAGCTTCTTCATCCCATTCCGCACGAACACGGTGCAGGTGTTCGGGGCGGTATATAACGCGAGCTCATTTCGCTACGCGCCTGGGAAGCGGGTAGGCGGATATGAGAACGATGCCGGAGGGCCCACTCGCCAGGCCGACGCGAGGCGCATGTTTATCATCCGCGCCGACGGGACAGTCGTAAGCCGCCAGAGCCACGGCCAGTTCTGGCGAACCGATTTCGAAAAGCTCACGCTGCTGCCCGGCGATTCTGTAATCGTTCCGCCGCGCATCAATGCGCCCGGCGGTTTCCTCCAGCAGTTGCCGATGATTACCGCGTTGCTTTCTCAAACGGCCCTCACCGCCGCAGTTATCAGCACTCTCCATTGAGAGAGGTAAGAATGATCGAAGTCGACACATATCCGTCCGCCGGAACGATCGAAGGTTCCGCATCAGGGGACGCAACGCCGGCACTGTCGGAGGTGAGCGTAATCGAGATCCTCACGACTCTGGCGATGCGCAAAGGGTTCATCGCCAAGGTGAGCGGGTCGGCGCTTCTGGCGGGGGTGGCCATCAGCCTGCTTCTTCCTGTGCGTTACACCGCCACCACCAGGATCATGACACCGCAGCCGACTCCATCGGCAAACTTGATTTTGGCCAACCAATTGAACAAATCCGGCCTGGATTCGCTTTCCTCGCTGGGTGGAGCGGCGGGGTTGGGCTTAAAGAATCCGAACGATATCTATATTGCCCTTCTGAGTTCCCGGTCCATTGCGGATGACATCCTGCAGCACTTCGGGTTGGTGAGTGAATACCACTCGAAGAACATGACGTCAGCTCGAAAGGCACTCGCGGCCAACACCAGAATCGTCTCGGAGAGCAGCGGGCTGATTGCGATTTCGGTGACCGATTCCGATCGTAACCGCGCAGCCGAGATTTCAAATGCCTACACTCAAGGGCTGCGCACACTTACCAAGACACTTGCCGTTACCGAGGCCTCGCAGCGCAGGATCTATTACGAAGACCAGTTGAAGCACGCCAAGGACGAGCTGGTTAAAGCAGAGTTCGCATTGCAGCAGGTTCAGCGGAAAAAAGGTGTCGTGCTGCCTGAGGCCCAGGCGAAGGCAGTGATTGAAGGACTGGCTTCACTCCAGGCCCAGGTGGCGGCCAAGGAGGTGGAGCTCCAGGCCCTTCGCTCGTATTCGACGGAACGCAATCCCAACGTGCAAATTGTGGAGAGCGAACTTGACTCGCTTCGCGCCCAGGCGCGCCTGAAGGAGCAGACCGGCCCATCCGGCAGCTCGTCCGTTCTAGGGCTGCAGGATGTAGCCGGTGGGGGGCTGGAATTTCTCGACGCCGAGCATGAGTTGCAGTACCGGCAGATTTTGTTCGACATGCTGTTGAAGCAATATGACGCTGCGCGGCTTGACGAATCGAGAGACGCGGCCGTGATGCAAGTGGTGGAACCGGCGATTCCGCCGGATTTGAAGTCGTCTCCGCGGCGTGCCGCAATCGTTCTGCTTTTGACGGCCCTGGCATTTTTGAGTGCCTGCCTCTATGCGTTGACGGAAGCCTTCGTTGCCGCGAATCCTGCGATTGCTCGCGCACTGGGGCGGTTCCGCGCAGTTCTCCTGAATGGAAACAAGAAAGAGAAGAGCTTATTGTCCGCTCAGTAAAATCGAGTACCTTCTGGCGCAAGAGCCGGCTGGCAATGGCCCGATGGAGCAAGCGGGTGAAAGGAAACGGTCTCCGTGTCCTGGTTTACCATCGTTTCCCGCAATCCTGCCGCGACGCGTTGGCCCAACAGTGCGCATTCCTGAGAGAACACGCCACCCCGATCTCGCTCTGCGACGCCATCCGCTGCCTCGAAGGGACTGAACCAATGCCTCCGAACGCAGTCTCGGTAACAATTGACGACGGTTATCTGGACTACATGCAGGTTGGCCATGAAGTGTTTTCCGCGTACGGAATTCCGACGGCAATCTTTGTAACCTCCAAATTCATCGACGGCGGTTACCGGCTGTGGTTCGACCGGCTGGAACATGCGGTGCTTTACTGCCGGCGGCACGAAATCCAAATCGGAGCCGGTCCATGGGGCGGCCCCATTAGATTCTGCACCGATCTGTCGGAGAACCGGTCGCAGGTGGTGAAGCAGATGCTGGAGTACGCAAAGAGGCTTCCCGGCCGAGCGTTGGAGCCGTTTGTGGCTTGTGTCGAAGAATCAGTGGATCAAGAACCCACAGTCGGGCCGCCAAAGGATTATGCGGCCATGACCTGGAAGGATCTCCGCACCCTTGCCACCACCGGCGGGCTGACTGTCGGGGCGCATACCACAAATCATCCCATCCTCTCGCGCGTCGAAAGCGCCCGCGAGCTCGATGACGAGCTTGCCGGATGCCGACAGCTCATGGAACAAAAACTGGGTTTGCCAGTTGAATTCGTGGCCTATCCCAACGGTCAGCCTCAGGACGTAAATCGCGGTGTTCTCGGAGCAGCTCGAGAGGCCGGTTACCGCGCGGGTTTCACGACCGTTCCCGGACTCAACCGGCCGGGCTGCGATTTCTTTGCACTGAAGCGCTTGTCGATGCGGCCCGAGTATCCCGTGTCGCATCTTGCCGATGCACTAGCCACGGCCCGCTAACCGGGCGGCCGGAGCGATTGAAAGAATGATAGAAGCTTTACAAGCCGAACCGCGGATTGCCGTCGATGATAGCGATCGCGCCGGCGACGGGTCCGCGACAGCAGATCTGATTCGCTCACCCAGGGAATTCGCTGGGCTTGCTGAGGAGTGGAGGGAGCTTTTCGCATCCTCCGGTTGTGACAACGTCTTTCTCAGCTACGAGTGGATGTCTGCGTGGTGGGAGCAGTGGGGAGGCGCGGTCTCCTTGTTTATTGTGGCAATACGGGAGCCTGCCGGCAGGCTGGTGGCGATTGCGCCTTTCTGCGTTCGGGCATCTGGCAGATTCCCATTTTCGCGACGGATTTTAGGCTTTCTTTCCTTCTCAAAAGCGTGCTGCGATCATCTCGATATCCTGGTTGACCCGGGGTTCGAGGCTGCGGCGGCACGCTCGATAGCCGGCGTACTGATGGCGAGCAGGCGCGACTGGACTTATTTCGAATTTGCCGATGCTGACGCGGACTCTCCGAGGCTGATAGAACTGCGGCGGGTTTTGAAGCTGTCCGGCTTGACCGAACTTGCGGCTCCGGCATCTCTCTGCCCTTTTATTCAACTGCCAGGCTCTAATCTAGAGTTCCTCGCAAGCCTCAGCCGGAGCATGCGGGGGAATCTTCGCGGCTATGCACGCCGCCTTGAGGGGTCAGGACCGGTTGAGATGCGTTGCGTCACTGCCGCGGAGGCGATAGAGGATGCGTTCACCGATCTGGTTCGCCTGCACGGGCTGCGTTTCAAGGGACTCTCCCATTCGAGTTCATTCCTGGATGCGGACCTGCAGGCGCTGCACAAACGCATCCTGGTTCCCATGGCCCGGGCCGGGCGAGTACGCATTTACCAGTTGCGGGTGAATGGTTGCACAGTGGCTGCGCTCTACGGATTCACCGCCGGAAGGCGATTCTTTCACTACCAGGCAGGGATGGATCCAGCGTGGCTCCGCGATGGAGTTGGAGCGGCGTGTATAGCTGGCGTGATTGAGCATTGCATCTCGACTGGCGCGGTAGAGTACGACTTCCTGCGCGGCAATGAAGAATACAAGACGTATTGGACCCGCACGGCCAGGCAGGACTGTACGTACAGGCTGTTTGATGGCAGGCTGGCAAGCCGGATGGAACTCGCCCATTTACGGCTGATGGATGCGGCCAGAGTCATCAAGAGAAGAATTGAAAGCTTGCGTGGATCAACAAGGAGCGGCACGGAGCAACCTGTCCTTCATCTGCGCGAACACGCGAATGTGGGTATGCCGAATTGAATCCAGCGATAACTCACAGCCGAGGCGACGCAGCCCTGTCCAAGATTGCCGATGATGGTCGCGTTTCGCGCTCGTCGCGTTATCTGAACGGCGTGTGCTGGACCCTGGTGACAAACATCGCAGGTTCCGGGTTTGCATTTCTTGCTGCAATCTTGCTGGCGAGGATCCTCGATCCGACGGGGTACGGGCGCTATCGAACCATCACCTATCTGGTTGGATTTTGCGCGGCGGTTGCCGGTTTCGAACTTCGCGACGCAATGCGCCGGTTCATCCCCACTTGCAAGGTGGAAGGTACGGGTGGAATTGCGGCTGCGGTACTGGCGGCCTGCGCGGTGGTTGGTGGGTTCTCGATCCTGATCGCTGCCGGGCTGATGGTGTTTGCGAGCCGGATTGCGGAAGGAGCCTACAAGGAGCCGTCGCTGGCCGGCATGTTGCGGTGGTCGGGGATTCTGGTAACAGCGACAGCGGCTGCGGCCCTGATGGAGGCAGCTTTAAGTGGATTAGAACTTTACAAGGTCGCAACCACGCGAAGCCTGATCGCCCAGGCGATGGCGCTGCCCCTGCAACTGTTGCTCGCCTGGCGATTCGGAGTGATGGGAGCGATTTGGGGATTTGGAATTCTCCTGGGCAGTCGCGCCGCCTTGATGGGATTCGCGGTGGCTGGCGCATGCAGCGCCAGCTCGTGGAATGCCGTTGGAATTCGCGATGTCATTGCCATGGCGCGCAGGCTGATGGGCTTTTCTCTTCCGCTGCTGATCACGGCTCTCCTCATGCCATTTGCCAACTGGTGGCTCAGCGCAACCCTGGCGCGCACATCCGGAATTGTGGAAGTTGGCATCTTCGCCGTTGCATATGCGCTCGTTCAGCTTGTAACCACCATCATGCTGGCAGCGGGAGTGCCGCTTATGCCGGTCCTCGCCGAGGCCAGCACTTCAGAAGATCCTCGCACTCTGGCGCGAATCGTCTCTCGGGGAGCGGTCACCATTCTTCTGCTGCTCTTCATTCCAGCCTTTGTTCTGGGCGCGAATGCGCATGCCGTGATCCTTATTCTCTACGGCCGGCACTACGCGGCAGCAGCGCCGGTCTTGTTTCAATTCGCCCTGGCATGCGTTCCTCTGGGCATATGCGAGAGCCTCAATCGAAGCTCGATTGCAACCGGGCATGTGCGGCTGGTTGTCGGCGGGCACCTGGTTTGGCTAAGCACGATCGTGGCCGCCGTCGAGTTTTACGGCCGATTCCATGGGGCCGTGGGGTGCGCGCAGAGTTTTCTCGCCGCGGAACTCATCCAGTCCATCTACCTCGTCTGCATCTTTCACCTCTATCTCCGATTTGAAATGCACGGCATCGCGAAGATGTTCGCAATTTGCTCGGCAGCCATGGTGCCGGCATACTTTCTCTCTTCGGTGACCACGGCCTGGAGCCTGGCCGCATTTCTGGCGACGAGCCTGGCGGTCTTCAGTGCGCTCTGGCACTGGTCGCTTGGCGAGGCGGACCGGGCGATCGTATCCGGCTGGCTCAACGGAATCGGTATGAGGCTTTCGTTCCCGCGTACCAGGCAAGTCTGATCGTTCCCGGGACAAACAGAAAAGATCTTATGGCACCGAACACATCAGCGCAGACGACGAACGCGATCTCGCCGCTTCCCGGCAGCCCGTGCTGGGAACAGGGCGAACGGCAAATGCGCCTGTTGATTATCTCCGACCGGTTTCCGCCCGAGGAAGTTGGAGGCGCAGAACGCATTGCCTACTACAATGCGCAGGCGCTCAAAGGTGCCGGCTGGCAGGTAAGCGTTGTAACTGGAACGCAGGACCATCGAAATCATGCGGCGCGAAACGATGGTCTGCAATTGTTTTCAGCCTTCCGACTGGCCCAAACAAAAGTGGGCTTCTACGGGCTATGGGCCAAAGGCGCTGTCTATAATCCCGGCGCAGCGGCCGCTGTCCGGCGCGCGGTGCGCGTGTTCCAACCGGACCTGATTCATTGCCACGTAGCAGCCAACATTTCGCTGGCTTCACTGGCGCAGTTCGCACCTGCGATTCCCACGGTGGTGACATTTCACGGCTATCAATTCGAGTGCCCGAAGGGCGGGCTCTACAGGAAGCGCGGACAGCTATGCGAAGACAAACCGATCGCCTGTGGCATTTACAGCCGATACAACCGCATGCTGCTGTCGAAAGTGGACCGGATTATCGCCATCTCGCGGTTCAACGAAGCACGCCTTTTGCAGGCAGGATTCGAGCGTGAACGGGTCGTATACCTGCCCAATGGAGTGCCGTCGATTGAAGATCGCCCGCCCGAGCCGCTTCCCCAGACGCCGGCGATTCTATATGTGGGCCAGCTTGAGGCGCACAAGGGAGTTTCGTGGCTTATCCGGTCTTTCTCCCGGATCTCCGATCCGGCGGCGACCCTGACGCTTGTGGGGGATGGCCGCGAAAAGGAAAAGCTGAGGGGACTGGCCGAAGGTGACCGGCGCATTCGCATGGTAGGAAGAGTCCCCCACGAACAGGTACAGGAGTATTACAAGGCCAGCAGGATCGTGGCTGTTCCATCGCTCTGGCACGAAGTGATGAACACAGTAATCTGCGAAGCGCAGGCCTGGAGCCGGCCGGTGGTGACGACCGGGCTTGGCGGCAATCCCGATCTGATCGAAGACGGAGTGAGCGGCGTTTTTGTGCCCCCTGGCGATGAATCCGCACTGACGGCTGCGCTTACAAGACTCCTCCACGACGAGGCGGGAGCGCTGAGACTGGCTCTGGGCGGCTATGCGCATGTACGGCAGTTCAGCATGCGCCGGCACCGCGACGCTCTGTTGTCGGTCTATAAGGAGATCCTCGATGAGCGTCTCTGACTGGATTGGCGCGGCATTCGTCGCCCTGCTGCTCATCACGGCCGGCGTCGCGTTGATCACCGCGTTGCCCACGCCGGAAAAGAGTACAGCTCGGACGCATTATGTGTTGAGTTTCGTAGCGTCGCTGGTGCTGCTGGCAGCGTACTGGAATCATTCCGCGATTTATGGCATGCAGGGCTTCCCATATTCCGACGACCGGACATACCACGTTCAAGGGCAAAGCCTGGCGGAATCCGGCAACCTGGCCAACGCATGGACAAGCGAGGACCGGAACCCTGGATTCGTTGTCTGGACCGCGGTTGTGTACCGCATATTCGGACCCAGCACCATTATTGTGCGGCTCTTCAACATCTGTTTTCGCTGCCTCTGGATCGCGCCCATAGCCTTTCTCGCCGTCCTTTACAAAGATCCAAAGGTGACGCGTATCGCGATCCGGCTGGTGGCCTGGGCGCCTTCCGCCATGCTGATCAGCCTGCTGCACGTGAAGGATGTACTGGCCAGCCTGGGTTTCTTGTGCGCGATCGCCGCCATCGCTTACATGGGACGCAGCCGCTTCGCGTTACCGCTCCTGGCAGGCTCCGCGGTGCTGCTCTGGGGTGTACGCGAGGACCTGCTTCTTCTGATAGCGCCACTGGCATGCATCTTCGCGGTGCGCTCCATGCGCCAACGGGGCCGTAGGTGGGGCGGAATACTGGTTCTGGTTTGCGCTGGACTGTTTGTCGCGATCACTGTTCCCTTGCTGCTCGACTCGTGGATCCTTACAACGTATAAGACCAGTCTTCTGACCCAGGTTTTCGAGTACACCAACCGGAATGCGGTAGCCGCGCACGGGCTTGCGCCGTTGATGATCCGCAGCGTAAGCGACTTCTGGAAACTGCCGTTTTCGATGACGGCAGAACTGGTTCTGCCATTTCCGCCCGACTTCAGCGCCGCCGACATTTTTCCGGTAGCCAATGGATTCGCCAGCCTTTTCGTTCTCGCGCTGCTGCCTTTTGTGTTCGCGGGATGCATGACTTCGATGCGGAAATGGACGATGTCGAGCCTGCCGGCCTATGGCGGATTTCTGGGCTGCGCCGCGCTGTTGGCCGTGGTCTTTCCCGGAACCTCGAGATACCGTGAGCAGCTCATTGGATTGTTTTGCCTGCTGGCGGCATTGGGAATCCGACATTGGCGCTCGCATAAGTACCTGGTAGCGGGCTCAGCATTTTGCATCGGATGCGCGCTTGCCGCTGGAACCGCGATGTATCTGTGAGGGCAAGCCGCAATCGGGGCTGCGCTTTATGGCGAGATGAGAATGTACGACGATATTCGCGAATTGACGAGCAGATTCGGGTATCCCGCGGAACTGGAGCGGAAGCTGGTTGCGTTGCGCGAGATACTGGAACGCGCCTACGGTAGCGCTCTCCGATCGGTGATTCTGTGCGGCAGCATCGCGACAGGCGACTTCGTATGGATCCGCGAAGGCAGCGCCGTTCGATTCATGAGCGATATCGATGGAATGGCCTTCGTCGATGGGGACGCGGATCTCACGCTCGCATCGGACGCCCTCCGCAACCTTCGCAACGACCCTGCCGGCTCTGTTCTGTTCCATGTAGATATCTCGGTAGGACCCGTTTCGGGTCTGCGACGGCTGCCTCGATCGTTCCATGCGGCGGAGATTCGGAAGGCGGGATGGGTGCTTTGCGGCGAGGACGTGCGGACCTGGTTTCCGGTGGACTTCGATCCCGCCACGGCGCGGCTGGCATTCTTCGTGAACCTCTGGAAGCCGTTTCTGTTAAGCGCTGTGAAAAGCGACTGCCCCGAGGTTTACCTGCATGCGATGGCACGGCAGATTCTGGATGTCGCCATACTCGCCTGCTCGGAGAGGAGCGAATGCATCCCTGGGCATAGCCGTCGCGTGGAAGCGCTGCTGAGCTTGCCGGATGACCATCCTCTGGCAACTCCAGAGGTGCGTTCCGCACTGGGACACGCGCTTATGGTGCGGCAAGGAAAGCCAGTCGATGTTCGGCAGTTGGAAACCGATCAGGACAAGGTTCTCTGGACCACACTGCAATTCCTTGAAACTCAATGCGGTGGCGACTGGAATGGAACGGTGACTCCAGAGCGAATTGGTCAACTGCTGGCACCCAGAACGATGCGTGAGCTTTTGAGAGAAGCGCTCAGCGAGTTTGTCGGGCGCCGTTTCGATCCGATGTGGCTGTGGCGACGCAAGGAAGCGCTGGCCGCGGCTTCTCTGCTGGAGATCTATCAGTATCGCGCGGCGGGATGGAGCGGGCCGTCCTCCGCCATGACGCGTCGATGGCTGGCGCAGTTCTCGGGAGAGTTGATGCCCAAGCTCGAGGGAGATGCATTCGCCATGGCAGCGCGAAGAAGTTACTGGACTGGGGAGCTGCGGCTCCATCCCACCGCGCAGAGACATCGCGATTGGGTTGGGCCGCTGATTGGAGTTGCACATGTCTGATGCTGTTCTTGTAGTCTTCATCGATGCCTATCCATACTGGGCCCTCCAGCAGGGGTCACGGCTTCCCGCGTTGCTGCCGATTGTTCATGCGGTGCGTCCCGGCTTTGGATATTCAATCAACTGCCAAACCGAGCTCTTCACCGGCTTGACACCGGACGAAGTCAACTACTGGTGCGAGTACTCGTATGAGCCAGGTCATGGAGTGGTACGCAGCGGCGCGCTCGGAGTCCTGGATGTTTTCCGCCCATGGCGCCCGCCGAATCGGGCCTGGCACAAGGTTGTGGATCGCATTCTCGGTGTAGGCACCAAGGACATCCCATTCTCTTATCTGAAGTATTTTGCCAAGTCCGGGAAGGAACTTTTCGCATCGGACTTTCCGTTCGACAGCATTCTCAAGCGCGATGGGGTGCGGGTGTTTTCTTACAAGGATTTTCCCCGGCTTCCCACCCCGGAGGCGCGCGACTGGGCGATCTTCGATGCCGGGCTCGATGCCATCGAGGATCCGGAAACGAGAGGCGTGGTGCTCGCCCTGGGGAATTTAGATCGAGTGGGCCACTGGGAACTCCCTGGGACGGAACCGTATTGGGCAGTGCGAGACGCAATCGAGCAGCGAACGATCGAAGTCATTCAGGCATTCGGAAAAAATCATCCGGATGGCACGATCATTGTTCTCTCGGACCATGGGATGTCGCCCGTCGACACGATAGTCAGCCTTGACATCGAAGGAAAGTTTGGCGCTCCCTCGCCAGAGCGATACATCTACTTTGTCGAGGGCACCATCCTCAGGATCTGGTCGCCCGATGCTCAACTCAGAGAGCAACTGCACTCGTATGCAGGCGGATTCCCTGACGTGGAAGTGATCACGCCTGAAGAGCGCATTCGTTTGGGAGTCAGCAACCCATCGTTCGGGGACATCATCGCGGTGACCCACGATCACGCAATGTTTGTTCCCAGCTTCTGGGGTGTGCTGCCCTCAAAAGGGATGCATGGCTATCATCCGCGCTATGAGACGGGATTCGGCATTTTCCTCTGCAACCGTCCGGTCGGCGAGCACGATCCGATCCTGGAAGCGAGACAGGTTGCGGGCATCTTGAACGCCGCCGTTCCCGACGGCAAATGCGCGGCAATCGAACCTGTGCTCGTGAGCTGAAAGGCCGAAAGCGTAATGTTTGAACAATCAGAATCGGTTGTGGCGTCGACCGGGTTTGTAGACCAACGGAAGACGGAGCCCATCAGGATCGCGCTGATCGTGGAGCGGCTCAATGCATCTGGAATGGCGCGAGACCTGTCTGACCTCTGCGCGCATCTCGATCGCAACCGTTTCACACCGATGGTGATCTCGCTCCTCGGTCCTGGAGTGTTTGACGACGAGCTGCGCGCGACGGGTGCGACGGTCACGTATGCCGGGTGCGGGCAGTCTCTCGCAGGCTGGCAAAGTTTCCGCGCACTATGGCGGCTGGGGTGGCGGCTCCGTAGAGAGCGCATACGGATTGTGCATGGATCGCATTACTGGTCCTCCATCTATGCCGTGGTTGTTGCCAAAATGGCAGGTGCGCGCGCGGTAACGAACCGCATCGATCTCGGGTTTTGCGCATCGGGCCTGCTCATGCGCTGGCTGGTAAATGCCAGCAATCTGGGGGCGGACGCTGTGGTTGCGAATTGCGATGCGGTCAGGAAGGCTGTGTTGGACAGGGAAGCCGGCGTGGCCGGGAAGCTGAAGCTCATCTACAACAGCTGCGACTGCGAAAGGGCTGCCTCTGGTTCGGCTAGCGCAGATCGCGGACACCTCGGGATGCCTGCGAAGGGGCCAATCATTTTGAATGTGGCCAACCTGCACTCACACAAAAGGCAGGAGTGGCTTCTCGGGGCCGCGCCTGGAGTCCTGGCACGCTTCCCTGATGCCACCTTCGTGCTGGTTGGAAAAGATATGGGTCAACTGGACTCACTGCGCCGTCTTGCCGCGGATCTACACATCGAGCGCTCGGTCATTTTCACGGGTGTTCGCCACGATGTGTTCTCGCTGCTGGCGGTCGCGTCTGTGGGCACGCTGACCTCGGAAACCGAAGCCTGCTCCAACACTCTGCTTGAGTATTGCGCGGCTGGGCTCCCAGTTGTAGCTACAAACGTAGGCGGCAACGCGGAGATCGTTGTCCACGGCGTCTCCGGATTCCTTGTTCAAGCGGGAGATCTCAGCGAGCTTGTCGCGCGAATTTGCGAGCTGCTTGAAAAGCCGGAGCACGCTCGCCAGATGGGCAGCGCCGGGCGCGAACTGGTGCAAAGGAAATTCAGCATAGGCCGCGCCGTTGGGGAGTACGAAGAGCTCTTTCTAAATCTGGCCGGCGAGCCAACAGCGCAATACCAACCGGAATCGGCATGATCCGCACAGCCACCCACAGCGAGCAGACGTTCGGAAACAGGCGGCAACTTGTAATTCCGAACCCTTCATCCGCGCTGAGTTAAACAGGACTCATCGATGCACATTGTGTACGACCATCAGGTGTTTTCGCTGCAGGATGCGGGCGGAGCCTCACGCTATCACTTTGAGTTGTTGCGGCACATGAAGGATCTGCCGGAGATTCACGCGGACCTGATCGTCGGCCTCGACCGATCGAGGTATTGCTTCAAGGAACTGGTCCAGAATAATGTGCGGATTCTGAGCAGACGCAGCTCACTGAAGCCCGGGTTTGTGCGTTACGCGCTGAATGAAGCGATCACCAATGCTGTCGCACCTTTTCGCGGAACAGCCGACATATACCATCCGACGCTCTACCGCGCTTGCCCGTTGATTCGCGCCCGCCGGGTGGTTGTCACGCATCACGATTGTGTTCAGGAGAGATTTCCTCACCTGTTCTCCAACGTGCGGAGGATTATTGACGCCAAACGCAAGCTTTTCGCACGGGCAGACGCGATCATCTGCATTTCCAACTCTGCGCGCAACGATCTGCTGAAGTTTTATTCCGTCGATCCCGCCAAGGCTTGCGTGATCTATCACGGGCACGATCCACTCCCTCGGGACGCGGCAATGGGCGACAGAGTGCGCCGGGAAGTGCAGCGGCCCTATGTTCTTTATGTCGGATCGCGCGCACCGTACAAGAATTTCTCAGCCCTGCTTCAAGCCTTTGGCGCCGCCGGAGCGGCCGATGCCTTCGACCTTGTTGTTGCAGGGGGCGGGGCGCTGACCAGGGCAGAGAGAGAGTTGGCATCAAGCTTGCAACTGGAAGAGCATTTGCACGCGTTTCCTGCCGCGAGCGACGCTCTGATGGCCGAGGCGTATGCGAACGCGACGTTGTTTGTGTATCCAAGCCTCTACGAGGGGTTCGGACTTCCACCACTGGAGGCAATGAGCGCGGGGTGCCCGGTGCTGCTGAGCGCCTGCTCCAGCCTGCCTGAGATCTGCGGCGACGGCGCCTTCTATTTCGATCCGGGAGCGCCGGATTCCCTCGCACGGATGCTGAAGGATTTGTTGACGGATGCGGGAGCGCGAGGGCGGATGGCATGTCGCGGCGCAAAGGTGCCGCTGCGTTATGGCTGGAAAGAGTGCGTTCGCCGCACACACGGTATATACGAAGCTTGCCTCCGGGGGAGCAGCCTGACCGCGGCAGCAGCCTGAACTCTGAAAAGGAAACGGAAGCACATGGCGATCAAGACGAACGACAAGATTCTAATCACCGGCGGCCTGGGCTTCATTGGCCTGGAGATTGCCAGGCAGCTTGCACAGCGCCGGCAACCCCTGGTTCTGTTGGATAACCTGAGCCAGCAGGTTCACGGTGCACTGCCCAATTTCTCTGACAGGGGTTTTCTCCACAATTCCCATGTGCAGGTATTGCGCGGGGATGTGCGTGAATCGGACACCTGGGCGACGGCGCTGAAGGACATCCGCTGCGTAATCCATCTGGCGGCAGAGACGGGGACCGGGCAATCGATGTACGAGATACGGCGTTACACCGATACCAATGTCGGGGGCACGGCGACGTTGCTTGACTACCTGGCGAACCAGAGGCACAGTGTGGAGAAGATCGTACTGGCTTCATCGCGCTCGGTGTACGGTGAAGGCGCCTACCTGTGTGAACGGTGCGGTATGGTGTATCCGCCAGAACGCCCGGCGGCAATGCTCTGCCGCCATCAGTGGGAGCCACTCTGCCCGAAGTGCGGAGCCATGATTCACGCCACTGCCACCCCAGAGTGTGCAAGTCCACAGCCAGCTTCGGTGTATGCCGCCACCAAACTGGCGCAGGAGGGATTGGTACGGATTGCCGCGGCTGCGCTCGGAATCGGCGCCGTGATCTTTCGCTTTCAAAATGTTTATGGCGAGGGCCAGTCGTTGAAGAATCCCTACACCGGCATCCTCTCCATATTTTCTAACCAGTTGCGGCTGGGAAAGGTTTTGGATCTTTACGAAGACGGAAGGGAGAGCCGCGATTTTGTGCACGTCTCCGACGTCGCCAGGGCCGTTTTGCTATCGCTCGATTCGGACCGCGCCGACGGATTCACATTGAATGTCGGCTCAGGGCTAGACACCAGCGTGGCAACCATCGCCGACCTGTTGCGGGAGCGAATTGGAGGGCACACATCTGCCCACGTTTCGGGACACTACCGTATTGGCGATGTTCGGCATGAATACGCGGATCTGAGTGGGATCAGGAAGCGCCTTGGGTTTGCACCGGAGATCTCGCTTGAAGCGGGACTTGACCGATTCGTGGCATGGGTAAAAGGCCAACCGGTGGAATCTGATCGACTTTCCCAGGCGAGCGAAGAACTGGCGTCACGAGGATTGATGCAGCGCGATGATCAAGCAATTACTGTGTGAAGACCTGTCGAGGCAATACGCGCTGGAAGGGCGCGGGGCGAAGCGGGCGGGAGTTGCAGGCATTCTGTGCAGACTGTTCCATCCCCGTTTTCTGCCCATTGTCCTTTGCCGGGCGAGCAGATCGTGCATGAAGGCCGGCATTCCAATTTTGCCGCGCATGCTGGCGGGCCTCAATCTCTTTTTTTTTGGCCTGGAGGTGACGCCCAGTTGCGAAATCGGTCCCGGCATCTTCTTTCCACATACGGTTGGCACCGTCATTGGCGCGCTTCGCCTAGGCAGCAACGTGACGGTCTTCCACGGTGTGACTCTCGGAGCGAGGGAACTTGACATGCACTTCGATCCCAGGAAGCGTCCCGTGGTAGGTGACAACGTAACTCTCGGCACAGGTTGCAAAATCCTGGGAGGGATCTTGATCGGAAACAACGCTATCGTTGGTGCAAATGCCGTGGTCGTGCATTCCGTGGAGGCATTTGCCCGGGTAAAAGCACCGCAGAGCGTCGTGAAATTACAGGAGGATCAATGAGAACGCCCTCCCTCGACTTAACCATCATTATTCCCAACTACAACACCCGGGAGCTGGTGGTGAACTGTATCGCCTCGATTTTCCGGTTCACGACGGGGATCGAGTTCGAGGTGATATTCATCGACGACAACTCGCGCGACGGGAGCGCCGATGCGGTGGCCACAGCGTTTCCGCAGGTCGTTGTTGTGAGGAATGAGTGTAATCGGCTCTACGTGCGAAACAACAACCTGGGGATGCGCATGTCGCAAGCGCGATACGCATGCCTTTTGAATTCAGACACGATATTGGTCAGCAACGCGTTCGCTGAGCTGGTCCATTTCATGGATGCGAATCCGGAGGTGGCGGCGTGCGGCCCTCGGCTGCTGAACCCCGATGGGAGCGTTCAGCATTGCATCCGGAGATTCGTGGGACCTTCTGCACTGCTGCTTCAAGCCATTGGCTGGCACAAATGGTTTGCGCGCAGCGGACCCATGCAGCGGCTTTATGCTCTCGATTTCGATTACGCGGTGGCGCAGCGCGTGGACAGCATCGGAACCACAGCATTTGTCCTTCGCCGCTCGACCTGGGAGCAGGCGGGCATGCTCGACGATCGCTTCCGGCTGTTCGTTGTCGATTGGGCTTATAACTTCATGCTTTTGAAGAAGGGGTACGAGGTATGGTACACACCCTGCGCCGAGATTGTGCATTTGGGTAGCCAGAGTGTGAATCAGAATGCCGCGCATTCCATCCGGGAGCTGCACGAAGCCCTGATCACGTTCAGCGATGCGTACGATTATTTTGGCAAGAGCGCGTGGATCAAATGGATTGTGCGGATGGCAGTGCGGACCCGGTGCGGCCTGAAGCTGGCCGAATTGCGCCTGGGCCGCGACAAACGAGTGATCAAGGGACCGGGAGCGCCGGCCTTTCAACGTCAGCCAGATACTTCACGCCCCTGATGCAGATCCACCGGGGGAGGCAAAAGAACTTGATGAAAAGAGCGATCGATTTTACGCTTGCGCTGGTGCTGATTGCGCTGCTGGGAATCCCCATCATTCTGATCGGAATTTTGATCAAGTGCACGTCCAGGGGGTCGATACTCTACTGGTCGGATCGGGTAGGCCGGAATAACTGCATCTTTCGAATGCCGAAGTTCCGCACCATGTGCATTGGCACACCGGAGTTGGCCACACACCTGCTGCGCGATCCGGAAGGTTATATGACTCCCGTCGGCCGCTTCCTGCGCAGCCACAGCCTGGATGAGCTGCCGCAGTTGTTCTCAGTACTTTGTGGCCAAATGAGCTTTGTTGGCCCTCGGCCCGCGCTCTTCAACCAGGATGATCTGATCGCGCTGCGGACGGCTGCAGGCATACACCGGCTGATTCCGGGGTTGACCGGCTGGGCACAGATAAACGGCAGAGATGAGCTGTCGATTCCGGAGAAGGTCCGGCTGGAACGAGAATACCTGCAACGGCGCTCGCTGCGATGGGACATCGACATCCTGGGCAGGACAGTACTTACGGTGATTCGCAAGGAAGGCATTTCCCATTAGGGCAACTTAACAATTTGTTTCGCCAGAATGGCAATCAATTTCTTCTTCAGGGATGTCCCCTGGAAAGCCCATCCAATCGATTCTGGGAACAACTGCACACGCTCGATCGGGCGCTTCGCATTGGGACCAAGCCCGAAGAACGGCGGGACCACCAGGGCCACAGAATCGGTGAGGGAATGGGCCAGACTCCATCTATCTACGAGTATCTGGAAGCTCGAGGGCGCGGGGTCGCTCACGGGCGGCACGCTAATGAGTTCTAACCTTAGACTGTGAGAGAAGCAGATGGACACGACGATCCAGGCACGTGAAGCAAGGGAGCAAAAAATGCAGAAGCCACCAGAATCCATCGATCGAACAAGGCTGCTGATGCGCCGGGGGCTTGTGTGGGCGGCGCAGGTCGGGTTGTTCGCGCTTTCGGCTGGAGCGGCGTTTCTTGTGCGCTTCGACTTCAACCTTCCCAGCGGTTACGGCCGGGAGCTGGGGTTTGCTCTGCCGGTGTGGGTGGCGTTAAAGATAGTTGCGTTTCGTGTGGCCAAGCTGGACCGCGGCTTGTGGCAGTATGTTTCGGCGCGGGACCTGATTCGGCTGACGATCGCAAACATAGCGGCATCCTCAGTGGCCTGCGTGGTGATTCTTTTGTTTGGGCCGCCGGGGTTTCCGCGGTCAATTTATCTGCTCGATCTGATGATTTGTGTTCTTTTGACCAGCGGATTGCGGCTGGCGGTACGCGTTGCGCTGGAAGCGACATCGGAGCGGTGGAGGAGCCGCGAGACCGAGAAGCGAACGTTGATCTATGGAGCGGGCAGCGCGGGGACGATGCTGCTGAGCGAGGTTCGCAATAATCCTCGGCTGGCCTATCGGGTGGTGGGATTTGTGGACGATCTTGCTCAGCGGAAGGGGATGCGGATAGCCGGAGTAACGGTGTTGGGGGGCGGGGATGCGATAAAGGGTCTTGTGGGCAAACACCGCATTGAGATGGTGCTGATTGCGATTCCATCGGCAACGGGAACGGAGATGACGCGGATCCTGGAGTTGTGCCACACGGCAGGCGTTGACTGCAGAACGGTGCCGGGGCTGGGCGAGATGATCGAGGACCGTGGGTTGACAGGGCAGATCCGGGAGGTCGCAGTTGAGGATCTGCTGGGGCGTACGCCGGTGCGCCTGGAGGAAGGCAAGATACGGTCCACGATTGAAGGCAGGATGGTGATGGTGACCGGCGCGGCGGGGTCGATCGGCTCAGAGCTTTGCCGTCAGATTGCGCACTTCCATCCGAAGGGAATTGTGGGATTTGAGATCGCCGAGTCGCCGCTGTTTGAGATCGACCGGGAGATGAAGGTGAGTTTTCCGCATGTGCCATTCCATCCTGAGATCGGCAGCATACAGAATCGCGCACGCATTGAGGAGGTACTGCGCAAGTACCGGCCGGCGGCGATCTACCACGCTGCGGCGTACAAACATGTGCCGCTGATGGAGGCGCATGTGTTTGAGGCGATCGAGAACAACGTATTCGGCACCTACAACGTGGCGGCAGCAGCGGAAGAGAACGGCGTGGAAGATTTTGTGATGATCTCGTCGGACAAGGCGGTGCGGCCGACCAACGTGATGGGGACGACGAAGCGGATAGCGGAGCTGATTCTGTGCGCGCTGCAGAACGGCCGAACGAAGTATGTTGCGGTGCGCTTTGGCAACGTGCTTGGCTCGAACGGCAGCGTGATTCCGATCTTCAAGAAGCAGATTGCGGCGGGGGGACCGGTGACGGTGACGCATCCCGAGATGCGGCGTTTTTTTATGACGATTCCGGAGGCATGCCAACTGGTGCTGCAGGCCGCGGCGATCGGCAAGGGCGGACAGATTTGCGTGCTCGACATGGGCCAGCCGGTAAAGATCGTGGACCTGGCGCGGAATCTGATCCTGCTGTCAGGGCTGAGGCCGGATGAGGACGTGAAGATCGAGTTTACGGGGATGCGGCCCGGGGAGAAGCTTTACGAAGAACTCAGTTCGCTGCTCGAAGACACGGTTCCCACAGAACACGAGAAGATTCGCATTTTTGTGGGCGACGCAATTGAGGAAGAAGACATTCAGGGCTGGCTGGAGACGCTGCGCGAGATTTCAGAAGCGCGAGACATGGGGCGGCTGATTGTGGCGCTGAAAGAGATTGTTCTCGACTACAACCCCAGCACGCACCTGCTGCGGCGCGCGCTGAAACCGCGGCCATGGCACGAAGCGCCAGTGCCGGTGGATGTTTCGCGGCTGGTAATGAAGGCCTCGAACGGTCAGATACAGAAGGCGCCGAGCAGCTTGAGCGCCTGAGAACGGCGCGGAATAGGTAAAGTGAACAGGCAGTAAACAAGCGGACAAGCGAGCTTTCGAAAGTGCGAGGGAGAGGGGCCTCCGGCGAAGCCGGTGCGGAGGCTGTCTCCCTCGTTTTGCGTTTGGGGGGGTGGAAGCGAAGGGTGCGATGCGATGGCCAGGAGGTCGAGAGCGTCGGTTGGCCGGATGATTCTGGAGCCTGTCCGACTTATACTTGTGCGAGACGATGGCTACCCACCTCGACACAATTTTGGCGACGACGCGTGCGACGGTAGCGGCGGCAAAGCTGCGGGTTTCGGCGGCAGAGCTGGAGCGGCTGGCGGCTGAGCACACGCCGCGAGGCTGGGCGCGGGCGCTGAGGGTGCGGGCTGCCGAGGGGCCGGCGGTGATTGCGGAGGTGAAGAAGGCATCGCCGAGCAAGGGGTTGATTCGCGAGGACTTTGACGCGGTGTGGCTCGCTGGGCGGTATGAGGCGGGCGGGGCAGCGACTCTGTCTGTTCTGACCGACGAGCCGTATTTTCAGGGCAGCCTTGGGAATCTGGAGCGGGCGTCCGCGGCGGTGAAGCTGCCCTGCCTGCGCAAAGACTTCATGGTGGACGAGTATCAGTTGGTGGAGGCTCGGGCGCACAAAGCAGACGCGATATTGCTGATTGTGGCGGCGCTGAGCGGGGTGGAGCTGAAGCGGTTTTCGGCGGTGGCGCGCGGGCTGAGTCTCGACGTGCTGGTCGAGGTGCACACAGCGGACGAGCTGGGGCTATTTCTCGATGCGGTGGGGGCGGAGGGGGCAGATGCGATTGGGGTGAACAATCGCGACTTGAGGAGTTTTGAGGTGCGGCTGGAGACGTCGCTCGAGCTTGTCGAGCGGATTCCAGCATCGGCGGTACGGGTGACGGAGAGCGGCATCGCCACGGCGGGCGAGATGGGGCGGCTGCGCGGCGCGGGCTTTGACGCTTTCCTGATTGGCGAGAGCCTGATGCGGCAGGCGGACCCCGGAACGGCGCTCAGGGAACTGCTTGAGGGTGTGGCGGCGCTGCGATGAGCCTGTGGGTGAAGATTTGCGGCAACACCTCCGCGGCCGATGCGCTGGCGGCGGTGGAGGCTGGCGCGGATGCTGTGGGGTTTGTGTTTGCGGCGAGCCCGCGGAAGGTGACTGAGAGCGAAGTGGCGGGGATTGTGGCGCGGCTGCCGAAGACGGTGGAGACGATTGGAGTTTTTGTGGATGCGACCGTGGAGGAGATTTACTCTACGGTGCGGATGTGCCATTTGACGGGGGTTCAACTGCACTGGGATGCGCCGGCGGAAATGCCGTCACGGCTGAAGAGCAGGCTTGGGCGCGAGTTGCGGGTCTTGCGGGTGTTGCATTTTGGCGAGGGAGTTGCGGAGAAGGCGGCGGCGTACGGAAAGGACCCGAATGTGGACGGGCTGCTGATCGATTCGCGCACTGCGGCGGCGGCTGGCGGAACGGGCGTGGCGTATAGCTGGGAGTCGGCTGCGGGAACGATATTCATAAACGCAAAGGAGCGCAAGCTCGTGGCTGCAGGGGGACTGACGCCGAAGAATGTGGGCGAGGCGATTGCTGCGCTGCGGCCGTGGGGGGTGGACGTGGTGAGCGGCGTGGAGGCCGAGCCGGGGCGGAAGGATCCGGTGAAGGTGAGGGAGTTTGTGGAGAGGGCGAGGGGGGCGGGAGCGAATCTGGCAGGATGATCTGGCGGAGGCATGCCACCATTATGCCCTATTGCGCATAATGCTCTATGTGGCATAATGAGAGAGTGAACTGGCCCGTCGAGTTCCATCCGAAGTTCGAAGCAGAGGTTCTGGAACTTCCGAGGGAAGTACGAGTCGAGCTCATTGCTTCTCTCGCGCTGCTGCGGGAACTTGGACCATCGTTGGGACGGCCGCACGTTGACACGTTGAAAGATTCAGATTACGCAAACATGAAGGAGCTTCGCTTCAGGGCCGATGGAGGCGTTTGGCGGGTTGCTTTTGCATTCAACCCCAAGCGGAATGCCATCTTGCTGGTTGCCGGTGACAAAGCGGGCGTGAGCGAAGCGAAGTTCTACAAGCGGCTCATAGAAAAAGCCGATGGGCGGTACAAGGAACACCTCGCGACCATTGAGTCAAAGGAGTAGCTGAGATGTACAGACCGATTCCAGTAGAAGAAGTGATTGCGAAATTGCCGGCAAACGAGCAGCGGGCCATTGCCAAGCGCGGAGCCGAGTTGGTGGCGCGGGTAAGGCACCGCATGACCCTGGCGGAGCTGCGCAAGGGGCGGAAGATCAGCCAGGCAACGGTTGCGGAGGCTCTGGGAATCGGCCAGATGCAGATTTCGCGGCTTGAGAAGCGCAAGGACCCCAGGCTGTCGACGATGGCGCGGACGGTGGCGGCGATGGGCGGTCACCTGACGCTGATTGCGACCTTTCCGGATCAAGAGCCGGTGGTGCTGGTTGCCTCGCAACTCGGCGAAAAGCCGAAGCGCGGCGCGAAGAGGGCTTGATCGGAGAGGTTGCTAGCCCACATCTCAAATGCGAGATGTGGGGCACCCGGCTCATGGGCTAGGCTGAACAGATGAGCAAGCAGAGTTTGCACGGGCGCGAGGCCGAGGCTGCGGCGACTTCGCGTTTCGACGGCATCGACCTACTGCGAGGGCTGTCCATTGTCGCGGTCATACTGCTGCATGCGCAGATTCGCCTGCTGTTTACTGACTCGCTCCTGACGCAGGCAACGCAAGCTCCGTTTTCGTCGCGCGTGTTCCATCTTCTTTTCAGGAATGGCGGCAATGGGGTAACGGTATTCTTTGCCATCTCCGGATTTCTCATTACATTCACTTCCCTGCGACGATTCGGATCACTGAGCAAAATGCGCGCGGCGGCTTTCTATCGCATTCGGTTTGCGCGGATTGCGCCGCTGCTCTTGCTGCTGCTGGCGGCGCTGAGCGCGCTGCATCTGGCAAACGCAGATGGATTTCGCATCAACCCGGCGCGGGGGACGCTGCCACGCGCGTTGCTGGCGGCACTCACATTTCATGTGAATTGGTATGAGGCGGTGCACGGATATCTACCAGCAAACTGGGATGTGCTGTGGTCGCTCTCGATCGAGGAGATGTTTTATCTTTTCTTTCCGCTCGCGTGCGTCTTGTTCTTTAGGCGGCAGCGCGGGATGCCGGTCTTTGTGCTCGTTCTTCTGGGATTTGTTGCGATGGGCCCATTCGCGCGTACGATCTGGTCGTTCAACCCGATCTGGCAGGGCACCTCTTACCTTGGAGGCATGAGTGGAATTGCGCTGGGCTGTTTGACGGCGCTGCTGACGGACTTGCTGCTGCGTGCGAAGCCACGCTGGATGAACGACAGGGTTCTGCTGGCGGTTGAGATTGCGGGTGCGGCAATCATGCTGGTAGTCGTGGTCTGGCCGCCCTGGCATTGGGTGAACGTGATGGGCCACAGCGGCACGGATGATACCGCGCTCGGCGTGGGAACTTGCCTGGTGATGCTGGCGACTGTGCTGCGTGGACGTGCGGGGCGGGCGTGGACGGCGCCGATAAGATGGTTTGGCCGGCACAGCTACGAGGTCTATTTGACGCACGAGTTTCTAGTGGTGTGGATGACAACGGCGTATGTGAAGGTGCAATGGGGCTCGCCGCTGGCATGGATCGCGGCGGAAGTGGCTCTTGCGGCGGGGCTTGGGGCGACGGTGGCTCGCGGGTTTTCTGAGCCGATGAACAAGTGGCTGCGTGGCGCGGCACCGCCGTCGAATCACTCCTAGTACACTGAAAAGTTCCCCGATTTTGGTTTGGATGCGCGCAGGAGGCTCAACAAAATGGCATCAGTAATTCTCCCTTCAGGGCTTCCGGGGGCTGGGTCGGAGTCGCGGCCGGGACGGTTTGGCGTGTATGGCGGGCGGTATGTGCCGGAGACGCTGATGGCGGCGCTGGTTGAGCTCGAGCACGAGTACGAACTGGCGAAGAACGACGCGGCGTTTCAGGCGGAGCTGGCGGGGCTGCTGAAGGATTATGCGGGAAGGCCGACACCGCTCTACTTTGCGAAGCGGCTGACGGAGCAGTTGGGCGGGGCGAAGATCTATTTGAAGCGCGAAGACCTGCTGCATACCGGGGCGCACAAGATCAACAACGCGCTGGGCCAGGGACTGCTGGCAAAGCGCATGGGCAAGAAGCGGATTATTGCCGAGACGGGCGCGGGGCAGCATGGCGTGGCGACGGCGACAGTCTGCGCGCTGCTGGGCCTCGAATGCGTGGTCTACATGGGCGATGT
>PMXB01000148.1:37607-37734 GCA_003165935.1 Acidobacteriaceae bacterium
CAGGTGAGGCTGATTGGCGTGGAAGCTGGCGGCCGAGGCACCGGGCTGGGCGAACATGCAGCGCGGTTCCAGGGGGGAGTGCCGGGAGTGCTGCAAGGGACCTTCAGCTACGTGCTGCAGGACGACG
>PMXB01000324.1 GCA_003165935.1 Acidobacteriaceae bacterium
AATGAGAAGGGAGGCAAGGCGGGAGCGCAGGGCAATGGGCTCAGCGTCCAGTCGCGTGAGGGCCTGAACATTGGCCTGGCAGTGACGGTCCGCTATCGCCTCGATCCCGACAAGCTCTCGAGTGTGCAGGCCCACATGCCTCAGCCAGTGGATAAAGAGCTGGTGCCGCCGGTGGTAGCCAGCGCGTGGCGCGAACTGGCGCCGGAGTACACCGTGCGGGAGATCTTCTCGACCAAGCGCGAAGAGGTGAGGGGGAAAGCGGCGGCGATCATCACGCAAAAGCTGAACGCCGACGGCATCGTGGTGGAAGAGGTGATGCTCTCGGATATTCAATTGCCTGAGGAGTACGCCAAAGGACTGGAGGGGCTGCTACTGAAAGAGCAAGAGGACGATCAGCTCGGCGTCGTGACCGATATTCAGCAGAAGCAGGTGAGGATTGCCGAGTTGCAGGCCGAAGCTGAAGCGGTGCAGAAGGTGAAGGAGGCTGAGGGCGAGGCACAATCGAAGGTGGTTGAGGCAAAAGGCGAGTCCGATGCCATGCAGTACACGCTGCCGTTGAAGGAGAAGCAGATTGAACAGAGCAAGCTGGAAGCCGAAGCGCGCAAGGAAGCGACCATTCAGAATGCGGAGGCGGATGCCCAGGCCAAGGTGATCGACAGCAAGGCTGAGCTGGAGCGGCGCAACCTGCTGGCCGACGCTGAGGCAAACCGGATTCGCCTGATGGCTACGGCCAACGCCGAGCGCATGACCAGCGAAGCGGCGCTGCTCAACAAGTCGCCCCTGCTGATCAACAAGATCATCGCGGAACGGCTCTCTGACAAGATACAGGTGGTGATGGTGCCGTCGGACGGCAAGTTCTTCTTTGCCAATGACGTCTTCAAGAGCATGGCGAACACACCGGTGATGAAGCAGGAGATGGACGCCCAGGATGAGCCTGCACCGCACGCCGGCCATTGATGTTTGAGGATATTGGAGTGCGAGTCCGTTAACATGCGGGCCCTTTGAGATGGGGAAGTGGTTGAATGCTCCGGCGGGACGAAAGCTTTTGGCTTCCTTCCCGCCGGAGCGGCCCTGGGCGCAGCGCTGCACGCAGAGTGTCGTTAGCGCCAAACGATATAATCCGCGCAAACGGAACATGCTAAGAAAGCAGTATCCAATGAAGCGTGTGGGTCTGGTATTACTTGTCGCGAATTGCTTGATTGGGCTTGCAGGTTTGGCCGCGCCTGCGCCCAGCAAGTGGCAAGGGCCTGCCGCGGAGCTTGCGGAGCAGGTAGCCGGGATAGTTGGTCCGGGGCAGGTGCGGCTGACCATCCGCAACGCGTCTTCAATTTCCACGGACGAGATCCCCAAGATACGGACACTGCTGGAAGAGGATTTGAAGGCGCACGGTGTGCTCACTTCCGGCGCGGAGAGCGCCAACGCCATCCGTGTAACGCTCAGCGAAAATACCCGCGAGCGGCTGTGGGTGGCTGAAGTGATTGAGGGGAATCAACGCCAGGTTGCGATGGTCCACGTGGAGCCCGAGATGGTGCGGCAGGCTCAGGCTGGAACCGGCCTTACGCTGCGAAAACAGAGCGTGCTGACTACGAAAGATCCGGTGCTGGCAGCGCTCGAGACTGGGGAGGGGTTGGTCGTGGTTGAACCGGAGGAGATTGTGATCTACAGTCATGCGGCGGAGGGCTGGCGGGAACAGAAGCGCGTGGCCATCGGCCAAAGGAAGCCGCTGCCCCGCGATCCTCGCGGGGTGATTGTCCCCTCGCGCGGTGGTGAAGGGTTCGAAGCGTTCGTTGCGGGAATGGTGTGCGATGGCAGCTACGCGAAGGGGACGATGGACGGCGGCTGGACGGTGCGTTGCCGCGAAGGCGACGATCCCTGGCAACTTTCCGTGCCGCTTTCACTGCAAACGGCAGCGACAAAACAGAGCGAAAACATTGAGGTCACCCCGCTCAAGGCTTTCTACAACTCCTCGCGCGACTACTTCACGGGCGTGCTTGCTCCCAGCCTGGGAGCGGACCTGCCGCAGTTCTATACCGCCGCGATTGTTCCTCGCCCCGCGGGTTCGGGTTCGCTGGCGGCGCTGCTGGTGAACGGGATTGACGGCAAGGTGCAACTGACAGAAACGAGCGTTCTCAAGCCGGTGAGCGGGGCGCGCGATTGGGGCAGTGACTTTGCCGTGTTGAATACAGGCTGCGGGGCCGGCGCGCCGGTGGTGGCTTCCGGCTCAGGTGAAGCGATCGCAGACAGCCTGCGAGCCTACGATCTGCCCGCGCAAGAGGCGATTCCCGCGAGCGCACCGTTGGCCATGGACGGAACGGTGATGGCGCTTTGGACCGCGCCGGATGGCAAGAGCGTACTTGCAGTTGTGCGCACACCCGCCAATCAGGGCGCAGCAAATGAATATGAGGTGGATCGTGTTGTCGCAAGCTGCAATGAATGAGCATCCCACCCCTTCGGCAAGCTCAGGGCAGGCTTTAGCCACAAAGATACAGGCGTGGCGAAGGTGGGGCACCCTCTGCCTGCTGGCCGCGCTGGCGCTGCACGCAGAGGCGCGCACCCGTCCTCACTATGGCGGCACGCTGCGTGTGGAGATGGAGGGCGATGCGTGGCAGCAAAACGTGACGCAAGCCGGAGGGTTGGGGGGCCCAATGGCGCGGCGGCTGATCTTTGACGGGTTGACGAGAGTGGATTTGGACGGAACAGTGCGGCCGTCATTGGCCGTGCGCTGGACTTCAGAGAACAGCGATCGTCGCTGGCAGTTCTGGCTGCGGCCGGGCGTCCACTTTCAGGATGGCTCACCGCTGAATGTGGCTGTGGTTGCAACTTCGCTCACCGGATCATGTGGAGCAGCTTGTCCCTGGACCGCCGTTCGCGCTGTGGGATCGTCGGTGGTCTTCACGAGCGATTCGCCGATGCCAAACCTTCCCACGCTGCTGGCCGGCGACGACTTTTCAATCGTCCACTTCGCGTCCACCGGCGCGGATGCAGCGCCGCAGCCGACGCCATTATTGGGGTCTTTCGTCGGTACAGGAGCTTTTGAGGCAGTTGGATTCTCGAGCGGCGTTCTCAC
>PMXB01000112.1 GCA_003165935.1 Acidobacteriaceae bacterium
TGGATCGTAGCTGAATGTCCTGCATTGCCGGGATGCGTGAGCCAGGGCCGGGACGAAAAAGAGGCGCTTGTCAACATTAAGGAAGCGATCACAGGATGGCTTTGGGCGGAAGACCAGAAGGCGGCAGATTCGCTTCCCGATGGGCAAACGCCAGTACTTGTGGCTGTTTAGTCTAGGTCCGCGGAAATCCATTAGGATCAATTTTTGCATGTTATTGATTACACATATGATAGAGGGGGTCAAGACTTGCGCGTTTTCCAAGCCTCAACGACTAGACTCAGTTTAAGAGGTGAGAGATGGGGAAGCTTGGGAACATATCGGGCAAGGAAGCGGCCAAGGCCTTTGAGAAGGCTGGTTGGATGGCTCGCGGCCAGACCGGCAGTCATCTCGTCCTCACAAAGACCGGCGCGCGTGCAAACCTCACGGTCCCGCTTCATTCCGAACTTGCTCCCGGAACCCTTCGCGCGCTGATCAGGGTTTCCGGGCTGACAGTCGACAAGTTCCTAGAGCTTCTTTAGAGCTCTGTCAGCGGGTCGTTCTTGTAGAAATCCACGTAGTCCAGGTAATTCTTCGCGTACTCGAGGATCATCTGGCGGTCTTTGTCGCTGAGGTCGCGGCGCATTTTGGCTGGGACGCCGGCCCATAGCGTGCGCGGTGGCACGACGGTGCCCTCCGGGACAACCGCGCCGGAGGCGATGATTGAACCGGTCCCAATGCGGCAATTGTTGAGAACGCGCGCACCGATTCCGATCAATGCCTCGTCCTCAACCACGCAGCCGTGGACCGTGGCATTGTGGCCGATGGTCACCCAGTCGCCGACAATCACCGGGTAGAGGTTCCGCTGGCCGTGGAGGACGGCACAGTCCTGGACGTTGCTGCACTGGCCCAGCCGAATCGAATTGACGTCGCCGCGGAGGACCGCATTCATCCAAACGGAGGACCGCTCGCCCAGAACGACGTCACCGATGATTTGTGCGCTGAGATCGACGTAGCAAGTTGCTGGGAGGTGGGGTTTGTGGTTCTGATAGCTGCGGATCATAGCTCCGGCCTTCCTTGATGGGGGAGATTCGATGGCTTGAACCCCTAATCTCTGGTCAAAGTGTAAAAGAGTCGGGTGTCTGGCAGGGCACCCGGCGGTCTTTGGCTCGGCAGCGCCAAGAAACTGGGCTGAAATGAACCGAAAGTGGTGCGTTTTGCGAAGCTTGACGAGGCGTATGTGACGGAGAAGCTCGATTTCGAGTATCCTGAATGGAGCCACATGGCAGGTTTGGAGGTGTTTTGCATTGGCAGAGGTTCGCGTACAGGAAGGCGAGCCGCTCGAAAACGCGCTGCGCCGCTTTAAGCGGAAGGTTCAGCAGGAGGACATCATCAAGGAAGTCAAGCGTCACTCCTACTACCTGAAGCCCGGCGAAAAGAAGCGCGTAAAGGCCGCACTGGCCCGCAAGCGGAATCGCAAGAAAGCTCGCAAAGAAGCAGACTAGTTGTCAGGTTGTTTGTAACAAGCGCCACTCCGGCAATCGAAGCGTAATGCAAGCGGACGCTGAAGAAAACTCCAGCGGATGCCGGAGCGGCGAGTTACATAGGATTGTTTAACTCGACGTGCTGCAAGTTGCACAAATCAATTTGGTGTAAATCGTGTAACTTGAGTAGTATTGGAACGTAGATGGTATAGCCGCTGATCTTTTGTGCGGTCCGGGCCCTTGTTGTGAAAGCAAGTAAGAAGACAGGGAAACGGGAACGGCAAGCTCTTCTGGATTCCAGCCGGTTTCAGTAAGTTTCCCCTCTTTTGGGAAGCCGGCCATGGAGTTCGTAGATCGAGTATTGAAGTGCATAGATTGCGGCGCCGAGTTTGTATTCACGGCCGGCGAGCAACTTTTCTTCCACGACAAGCAATTTACAAACGACCCCAAGCACTGCAAGCAGTGCAAGGCGAAGCGCGCGCGCGGCGGTCCGAGAGTTCGATCTGAGACACGCACAACGTGCTCGGAGTGCGCAGCAGAAACGACGGTCCCGTTCAAGCCCACTCAGGGCCGCCCGGTGTTGTGCCGCTCGTGCTTTCAAAAGCAACAGCAGAAGCCGGCCGCGGACTGAGCACTGGTTGGAGTTGAAGGTCATTCAAGCCCGGAACTGAACAGCAAATCGCCTTTGAAGCTGGAGGGGAAGCCGGCGACCCGGACGAGCGTTCCAGGCGAGCAGCTCTTCGATGGAAACGGCGTGAGTCATATGCACCTCACTCCCACCTAACTCTTCATGCTATTTCTTCAGGGCGCGATGGCCGATGTCACGGCGATAGTACATTCCCTCAAACTGGATCTCATCCAACGCCTGATAGGCACGCGCCAGAGCTTCTTCAAGGGACTCTGCCACGGCAGTAACTCCGAGCACGCGGCCGGCCGCAGTTACAATCCGATCTCCCTGCGCGGCAGAGCCGGAGTGAAACACCTGGACCCCGGGAACGCGCGCAGCAGAGTCCAGGCCGGAGATAGGAAAGCCGGCCTTGTAACTGCCTGGATAACCGGAAGAACTGGCGACAACGCAGGCTGATGCTCCGGGGGCCCATTGGAGCGAGGTCTCGGCCAGGCGGCCGTCGATGCACGCCTCGAGCGCGTCCACCAGCGGGGACTCAAGACGCATGAGAATGGCCTGGGTCTCCGGGTCGCCAAAACGGGCGTTGAACTCCAGCACCTGAGGGCCGCGCGCCGTCATCATGAGGCCGATATAAAGTACGCCGACAAACGAGTTGCCCTCGTAGGCCATTCCCTGGATGGTGGGCTCGGCAATGTGGCGCAGGATCCACTCGGTCATCGCCGGCTCGAGGAGGGTGTCGGTGGAGTAGACCCCCATGCCGCCGGTGTTGGGCCCGGTGTCGCCCTCGCCGATCCGTTTGTGGTCCTGGGCGGGCGCAAGCGGGGCAACATGTGTGCCGTCCGAGAGGCAGAGAAAGCTGATTTCGTCCCCTTCAAGGAATTCCTCAATTACTACCTGCTGCTCAGCTGCGCCGAGAAGTTTGCCACTGAAGAGCCCCCCAGCCGCTTCGACGGCAATACGCCGCGAGTCGCAAATGATCACGCCTTTGCCGGCGGCGAGGCCATCGGCTTTCACCACAATGGGCGGATGGAACTTTTCGATAGCTTTTTCGAGTTCGGCGGGACTGTCGCATACGGCGTACTTGGCGGTGGGAATGTTGTGGCGCTGGAGAAAGCGCTTGGCGAAGCCTTTGCTGGTCTCGAGCATTGCAGCGGCGCGGCTGGGGCCGAAAACCCGCAGGCCCTCCTGTTGCAGCGCGTCCACAAGCCCAAGCGAAAGAGGCAGTTCCGGGCCAACAATGGTGAGGGAAGGCTGTTCGGCGAGCGCGATCCGGACCATCTCGTCCAGGTCTTTCAGGTCCACGGGCACACACCGTGCTACCGCAGCCATGCCGCCGTTGCCCGGCGCGCAAACCACTTCCGTTACCCGGTCGCTGCGCTTTACCGACCAGGCCAAAGCGTGCTCGCGCCCGCCGGACCCAAAGATCAATACCTTCATGATTACTTCCTAATCTTCCAGATGTTACCTGTCAGGTGTTCCCTGAGCCTGAAAGGTTATCTCAGCAAACGTGAGAGGGGAAGTCAAACCGCCGCAGAGTTGCTGAGGCAATCTCTATACTGAGGCATGACAGGGGCGGGCTGCAGTTGCCAGCGTCACCGAGCTTTACACCCTGGGAGAATTGCCAACTGGTCGACACGCGCACCAAGCCGTACCTCGCACAACTTGACGCCGCCGCGCGTCGCGAAGGGCAGCGGAAACGGTACAAGCGCAACCAGGTCTTTGGCTTGATGATTGTTGCGGCGGTAATTCTGGTTTGGTGGCTGTTCCATACCAACCCGGGATGGATCTTTCCGCCGGGATGGTGGCGACTGTGAGCCGCGATGCAAGTTCGGGAAATGCGGGCCGCGAGCCACTTGTTGTGGTGATTCTGGGGCCGACGGGGAGTGGAAAGACAGCTCTTTCGCTTTTTCTGGGGCAGGAATTCGGCGGCGAGATCGTCAGCTGCGATTCGGTTGCTGTCTACCTCGGGATGGATCTGGGGACCGCCAAGCCTTCGGTGGAAGAGCGTGCCGGCGCGGCTCATCACCTCATTGACATAGCCGACCCTGATGAGCCGTTCACCGCTGGGAAGTACAGCCGCCGGGCACGTGCGGCGCTGGGTGAGATTACGGCCCGCGGGAACTTGCCAATTGTGACCGGAGGAACGGGCCTTTATCTGCGTGCGTTGATCGATGGGATATTTGCAGGGCCGGGAAGGCAGGAGGATTTACGTGCTCGGCTGCAGAAGGGTCACGCGCGGCATGGCGCCGGCTGGCTGCACCGCATGCTCGGCCGGCTGGACCCGGTTTCCGCCGAGCGCATCCACGCGAACGACACCGCCAAGCTGATCCGGGCCATCGAAGTGTGCGTTGCCGCGGGGAAGCCAATGTCCGATGTGCAAACGCGCGATCCGCTCCAGGGCTTCAGAATCCTGCGGATCGGGCTGAATCCCAAGCGCGAGGCGCTCTACGAACGGCTCAACCGGCGGGCCGAAGCCATGTTTGAGGCCGGTCTGGTCGAGGAGACGCGCGGACTGCTTGCTCGATACGGGCCGGTGAAGGCACTCGACTCGCTCGGGTACCGGCAGGCACTGGCGGTGTTGGCCGGGAGCATGAGCGAACCTTTAGCGATTGCTGCCGCGCAGCAGGGTCATCGCAACTATGCCAAGCGGCAGTTGACCTGGTTCCGGCGCGAGCCAGAGGTTCATTGGTTTCATTCGTTTGGCGATGAAGCGGGCGTCCAGCGCATGGCCCGCGAACTGGTTGCTCTCAGGGTCTGAGGCTCGAGCCGCAACGCAGCCCCATGCATCCATTAGACTGAACGATGGAATGGGCTGCTCCTGAGCGGTTAAGGGAGCGCCGGGATTGGAGCACCGTTGTCAGAGACAAACCCAATGGCAGACATAATTTACGATGTGGCGATCGTTGGCAGTGGGCCGGGCGGGTATAGCGCGGCCTTTCGCGCGGCAGAGCTTGGTTTAACGGTGGCGTTGATTGAGAAAGAGCAGAAGCTGGGCGGAACCTGCCTGCACGTAGGCTGCATTCCCACTAAAGCGCTGCTTTTCAACGCCGAGGTCTGGGATCACGTGCAGCATGGCGCGGAGTTTGGGTTGAACTTTGCCGGGGGTGCCGCGCCAACGTTGGATTGGGCAGCGGTGCAGGCGCGCAAGAACGCGATCATTACGAAGCATGTAAAAGGCCTCGACTTCCTGGTGAAGAAGCACAAGGTGACGCGCGTATCGGGCTACGGGCGGCTCACCGGGCCTGCAAAGGATGGCGTCCACACCGTTGCTGTGACTGGGGCCGCAGGCGATTCCGGCGAGGTGAAGGCAAAGAACGTGATTCTCGCTTCGGGCTCTGAGGCCAAGATGCTCCCCGGCCTGGCAGCCGACGATCGCATCCTGACCAACATCGAGATTCTGGCGATGGAAGCGGTGCCGAAATCGCTGATCGTGATCGGCGCGGGGGCGGTCGGAGTGGAATTCGCTTCGATCTTCCGCACCTTTGGCGCGGAGATCACGATCCTCGAGTTCCTGCCGCGGGTTGTTGCAGTTGAAGACGAAGAGATTTCGAAGGAGCTAGCGCGCCTCTTCAAGAAGCGGGGCATCGACGTGAACACGGGCGCGAAGGTGGAGAAGGTGGAGCGCACCGACACTGGGGTCCGGGTGAGCTATACCGATCAGAACGGCAAGCCGCAGGTGAAAGAAGCAGAGAAGGTTCTGGTTGCGGTGGGGCGCTCTCCTCGAACGGCTGATCTTGGCCTCGACAAGACGCGCGTGGAGCTGGAGCGCGGTTTTGTGAAGGTGAACGAGGCGCAGGAGACGGCCGAGCCCGGAGTGTTTGCCATCGGCGACATTGTGGCAGGACTGCCGCAACTGGCGCATGTAGGCTCGATGAGCGGCATGATCGCAGCAGCAAAAATCGCCGGCTTTCCGTTCAAGCCGGTGAGAAAAGATCGCATCCCCGGATGCACCTACTGCGAGCCGCAGGTTGGCAGTGTGGGGTTGACCGAAGCGCAGGCCCGAGAAAAGGGCTTCGACGTCAAGGTGGGCAAGTTCCCCTTTGCAGGCAACTCGAAGGCTACCATTCTTGGTTCGCACGACGGGTTTGTGAAGGTTGTCGCTGAGGCAAAGTACGGCGAGATTCTCGGCGTGCACATCATCGGCCCTCAGGCGACGGAATTGGTTGCCGAGGCGGTCGCGGTGCTCGAGCTCGAAGGGACTGTGGATGAGATGATGTACACNNGTGAAGGGGATGGCGATTAACGCGTAAGAACAGCAGGCCAGCAGGTCGGCGAGTCAGCCGGTCAGCCCTTGAGAATCGGATGCAAGCTCGTCTGCGGAGCGAAATGAGGGAGTGGAATTCGGTTTGAAAGCGAAGAGTCTGTCGAAGTCAGAACGGAAGCAGCATCGGGGCGAGAGCTACGGTTTGACACCGGCTGAGCTCAGGACGTTGCGCTCACTGAAGACGCCTGTACGAGTTCAAAAGTTCGTCGATGCAATTGAGTATCAGTACTCCGACACGGCGGGGTCTCCCCGGCGCGTTCTTCGCGAGCGCAAGGGGCACTGCATGGAGGGCGCGATGCTGGCCGCAGCGGCGCTACGCGTCAACGGCTATCCGCCGCTGCTGATGGACCTTGAAGCCGTGCACGACGACGACCACGTGCTGGCCCTCTATCGCGAACATGGGCTTTGGGGCGCGGTTGCAAAATCCAATTTTGCTGGACTGCGGTTTCGAGCGCCGGTGTATCGCACGGTGCGCGAGTTGGCGCTCAGCTATGTGGAGCACTACTACAACTTGCGCGGGGAGCGCACACTGCGCGCGTACTCCGTGCCGGTGAACCTGGCATCGCTCGACAGCAAAGGTTGGATGACGTCGGAGGAAGATGTCTGGTGCGTCGTGGACAAGCTGATCGCGGCAAAGCACTATCCGCTCTATCCCGACAAGGTGGCGCGCTCGCTGCCGAGGCTCGATCGACGCAGCTTTGAGGCCGGCATGCACGGGAGGGTGAAACACTAAAGAACGTTGCAGGCGATATTGAATAGCTAAGGCGTCGTGGGAAGCGCGGCGATCAATGCGTATTAGATTGTTCGGGGAAAATCAATCGTCTTCCGCGGCTTCTTCTTCAAGCAGCGGGTTAATGTCCCGTTTGCCGTGGAGCACACGGATGATGCGCAGATCGTCTCCGGAATGGATGTAGTAGATACGCATAGCGGGAAACCCGCTAACCGGCCAGGAACGAAGCCCCGAAAGCGACGGATTGTCGAGTGTCTTTGGAGCACCCATGCTGGGCATTCGGCAAAGTTTCTCTGTTGCCGCCTGCACTGCGTCAAGGAAGCGCTCTGCGGCGCGAACGGCGTCCTTTTCGATCAAGTAGTAAAGATATTGGCGAAGGATGTCTTCCCGGGCGGCTGTTCGAACAAAGACGTTCACGGTGCGCGTTACTTCCTTCCAGGCTATTTGCGCCTGGCAAGAATCTTAGCCGCATCCTGCTTGAGTTCACTCCAGAAGTCCGGGGAAAGGGGAATATCTTCTCCCTTTGACAGGCCTTCGATGAGCAATGCCTCCAGGCGCGCGTCCGCCTCTTTGGCTTGCGCATCGCGCAGCAGCCCGCGAACATACTCGCTCACGTTCCCGTAGCCCTTGGTCTGGACTTCGCGCTCGATGAACTCTTTCAGGGAATCGGGCAGGGAAATGGTCAACGTGGTCATGGCTCGCCTCTAAGGCAATTGTAGCAATAGTTCTTATTTAATAGGAAATCGTGGAGACGGACCTATCCAGAGTGGCGCGGCTTTTGGGAAACGCCGACCGTCATGCATATGAGCGCCTACTAAACGAACTAAACTACAAATCCACCGACTGGCCCGCCACCAGCTCCTTGCACTTCGCGATGAAGTCGGCGAGCGGGATGGAACCTTGGTCGCCCTTTGCGCGCGTACGGACGCTGACTCCGTTCGCTGCTTCTTCCTTGTCGCCGAAGACNNGGTTGGCGAAGTCGCGAATCTTGCCGTTCATCTTTTCGTTGCGGTCGTCCACTTCAACGCGCAGACCTGCGGCTTTGAGCTCCGCTTCGACCTTCTTCGCATAGGCATGGTGCCGCTCGGCAATGGGAACGAGGCCTACCTGCACGGGTGCAAGCCACAGCGGGAAAGCCCCGCCATAGTGCTCAATCAGCACGCCGAAGAAGCGCTC
>PMXB01000067.1 GCA_003165935.1 Acidobacteriaceae bacterium
GGCTGGCACACGTTCCGGCACAGCTTTTCTACAATGCTGATGGCAAACGGGGAGAATGTGAAAGTGGTGCAGGAACTCATGCGCCACGCGAACTGCCGGTGCACGCTGGAGATTTATTCTCAGGCTCGGCTACAGGCTAAGCGAGAGGCACAACATCGGGTCGTCGAGCTGATCATTCCTCGGGAGCGTGAGGCTACCGATACTGAATTGCCATTGATTCTTGCGAACGCCGAGGTAGCTAGGATAGAGGTGTCATGACCCGCAGGACTCAGCATCTCAAGCGTCGATTCACCGCAGTTGTGTCAGTCTCACGGAGTCGGCACAACGCGATAGTAAACGCCATTTGCGCCGTAAGATGGCTGAAACCAGGTGTTGCCGCACAAGTAGTACGTCATGCCACCTACAGTGGGAGTTGCGCAACCGGCTGGTACCGTCGCGACGATCTCTCCCATTGAATACGAAGCGCCAGCTGCACCAGCCGCCACGCCGGCAGCGTAGGCGTTGGCATTGGCAGCGCTATTATTCGCCGAAGCGACTGCCGCTCCAGCTACTGCGCCAACAGCGGCGCCTGCGGCTGCTGCACCAGCTGTGGACCAGCCTCCGCAGTTATAGCAACCCGAAGAGTAGGAGTTGACGACAACCGGTGGATGGTAGACCGCAGTTGTCCCACCGTAGTAATGGTCACTGGCGTATGCAGTCGTACCCGAGGAAGTCGTTCCAACCGTGCCGACTCCCTGGTAGTGGGTCGCGGTGCCACCATAGGCGCCCGTAGCGGTCGTCGTTCCTGACCCTTCGGCATGATATGCGCTGCCGCCGTAGGCGCTTGTTGCGGATGTTCCCTGGCCGGCCGTGTGCGTCGCAGTGCCTCCATAGGCGTTTTGGCCGGTCGTGGTCCCTGAGCCTTCGGTATGGGTCGCCGTGTCGCCGTATTTATTGTTATATGTTGTGCCCTGTCCGGCAGTGTGAGTTGCTTCTCCGCCGTATCCGGTTGTGCGCGTAGTGGAATCGGACCCTTGGGCATGGTAGGTGGAGCCGCTACCATATCGGTTCACATGCTGCCCTAGCAACGCCGTTTCACCCAACATAACGGAGAGCATTACACTTAACAGGCTCAACAGTATGTTTTTCATAGTGTCTCTTCACTTCTCCATTACTGGTTTGTAGGCGGTTTTGCCGCAGGCTTTGCAGCATTATTCGGCCCGAAGCTGCCGGTTGGCCGGTCCGGGGGGGCAAATGGAATGCGCTTTGCACTGCTGGCCTGGGCGGAGCTAAAGGCGCCAGCAGCGATAGGCACGTCAAGCTGCCAGTTGCTGAGCACAAGTGCGTGGCGCGATTGTGATGGATCATCAACATAAATCGCGCGGATGAGTCGCGGCAATTTGTCCTCGGCGCCGATCCACGCTTCGATGAAGACCCCTCCGCTTTCATAAGCCACGATATCGGTGGTCGTGTTTCCGACAATCTTGGACTGCCCAACGTAGAATGCGACCTGCATGCCTTCCGCGATGACCTTGTAGGGGTCGGTTACAAGCAGGTCGTCGAAGGCAAAGTAAATAGCCGCAGAGTGGTAGGCTGTGCCGAGCATTTCGTCAACGCTGGGCGGAGCATCGGCAATTGCGACAAGGTTCTCAGCGGGTGCAAATGCCGTCATCGTTTTGCCATCGTAGTAGAACTCAGAAGCAGGACCATCACCGGAGGTGATCACGCGAAGTTTGTCGGGCCGCTGAAGAAGCACGTCCGATTTGGTGCCGTAAGCGAGGGGAAACCCCAGACGGCTCGGGTTCTCGAACGTTTCAATCGCCGTAAACTCCATCGAATGCGCCCTAGCCAGGCGCGCGCAGGTAGCCTTCAGGATCTCGATGGCCCTGGGTTCAAGTGCAGGCCGCGCCTGGGCCGTTGCCGCCCCCCCGGACGGAGCTGCTTTATCTGTTGCGGACTGAGGTACGGGATTCGGCGAACCGTGGGTGCTAGCGGCACACGCGACTACTATCAGCACACCAAACGCGCCAAGGAGTCGCATCGAACGACTGAACCTAAACGTGGTCATAGAGTCCCCTGAGATCTGTTGTGAAGCCCTGAGCAGCAACTATTACGGAATCATTCCGCATTCAAACATCTTGTTGGCAATAGGAGCTGCCACTTTGTCAATGAACAGCGCTCGCATCTGCGGATCGCCCTTCAGAAACTGAACTGCCTTTTGCTCCGCAGGTGACGGCGGCTGTTTGTTCGCTCTCTCCGCCCACAACTGTTGGCAGGTGGAGTTCTGGTATTTCTGAATGACCTTGTTGGCAACTTGATCCAGTACCGGGTGCTGATCCTGAGCGTACGTTCCACCTGCAAGAGTCAGCGCCAGGAGCGAGATCAACAAACAAGCGATCTTACGTGTACGACTGAGCGTCATCATGCGTTTTTCCTCATCAAGGTACGAGATTGCACTGCAAGTAATGTGTTCCTACCCTGGCTAATAGCCAATTCGGAGCCTAATGCGCGGCCATTGCACGGCGCAATTTGAGTCGTGGGGTCGAATTCAGGCGTGTCCGGCAGCAGCTCACGAAGTTGGTCAATCGTCTAACTTCGAGGCCAAAAAAGGGGGCACAAAACTCCCAACACCCCCAACTATAGACCCTTTCGGGGATTCCTGAAACATCAATTTGTAATCTGGGGCGACGGAATCACGCCCAAGGCAATTTGGCACATCGTGAAAGGGGCGGCCAGGCATGCCGGCATCAGGGACCTTGCTCCCCACGACTTGCGCCGCACCTGTGCACGGTTGTGCCACACGGCGGGCGGAGAACTTGAACAGATTCAGTTTCTACTTGGGCACGCCTCGGTTCAGACCACGGAACGCTACCTCGGCTGCAAGCAGAAACTCAGCCAAGCGGTGAACGACGACCTTGGGCTGGAGCTAGAAGGCACCTGACGGTCTGGTGTCCCAGAACGAGACTTCTGACCCGCGTCGATAAGCTGTCGTAAACAAACCAACTCGCGAACTGACCCCAAGGTGCAGCTCGGCCCGAATTACTTACTACATGGCGATTTGAACGAAGCCGCTGTGCGGCA
>PMXB01000193.1 GCA_003165935.1 Acidobacteriaceae bacterium
GACCGCCCGGTCCTCCTGCCAGACTTTAGTTTAGCGCGAATCTGGTTTAGCCGCCGGATTCGAACCTTCGATCACGTCGGAGTCGAATGGTTTGAATCGGCGCGACATCACTGGCCATCTATCTGATGCAGACGGGTTGCCATCCTTCGACAGAACCGGCCCAGTCGATCCCCCTTCGATGAACTCCAAACCCCAATTCCAAGGAGAGACTCTATGAAGATTGTTACGATGATTGCCCGGTACTTGCTGGGCCTGATGTTTCTGGTCTTCGGGCTCAACAATTTCTTCAACTTCATCCCCATGGGGCCGCTGCCCACGGGCCTGCCTGGAGACTTTTTCCGGGTTCTCTTCACATCCCACTATGCCTACTTCATTGGCGCGGTCATGATTGTCTCCGGGTTGCTGTTTCTGGTGAACCGTTACGTAGGGTTGGGGCTTACGCTGCTTGGTCCCGTGCTGTTCAACATCCTCGTCTTTCACATTACGATGAACCCACGCGGGATTGGGTTGGGGTTGTTTGCCACGTTTTTGTGGGCGCTGGTGGCCTGGGAACATCGGATCGTGTTCGCAAAGCTGTTTGCGGCGCGGCTTGAGGAATAGAGACTGCCGGGATGTGGATTGCCGCAAAAAGGGCTGCGCAGCCGGCTGAGGAAAGCCGGCAGACGCAGGTTGGGCTTCAGAGGTTGCGGAAGAACCCGAAATACGGGTTGAAACGGACGAGAAGCGTACCTCAGTGGCTAAAGCCACCGGTGATTCTGCGGGCTTTGTGCCGGGGATAAATCCCCGGCCTACCGTCCGGCGAGCTTTTCAGAAAGCTGTTTTAATCCGCTCTACTGTTCGCCGGGTAGAACTGCTTACCTTCTCGACGACTGTGTGCGATGATTTCCCTTCACTTGAAGGGACCTGAAAATGAAGCGCGTAATTCTGTTTCTTCTTGCCCTCGCCGCGATTCTATCCGCGATTCCTCTGTCCGCACAGACCTACCAGCCCACATGGGACTCGATTGACAAGCGGCCCACGCCGAGCTGGTTTGGGGACGCCAAGTTCGGCATCTTTATTCACTGGGGCGTGTACTCAGTGCCGGCGTACGCTCCGGTGATTCCCGGCAAACTGGCCTATGCGGAGTGGTACTGGCACCAGATGGTCGAGGGCCGGGACAACCCCAAGGCAAATCCTGTTGAGACCGGAACCTGGGCCTACCACCAGAAGGTCTACGGCGCCGACTACGAATACAAGAACTTCGCACCGCAGTTCCGGGCGCAGTTGTTCGATCCGGACCAGTGGGCTGACTTGTTTGTGCGTTCAGGCGCCAAGTATGTGGTGCTGACTTCGAAGCATCATGAGGGATTCGCGCTTTGGCCCAGCAAGGAAGCCTCGGCAACCTGGGGCAGGCCGTGGAATGCCGTTGAAGTCGGTCCGAAGCGCGATCTGTTGGGCGACCTGAGCGACGCGGTGCGCAAGAAAGGCCTGCGCATGGGCATCTACTTCTCGCTCTACGAGTGGTACAACCCGCTGTGGCTCACCGATAAGCCGCGCTACGTGAGCGAACACATGATGCCGCAGTTCAAAGATGTGGTCACCCGCTACAAGCCGTCCATCATCTTCAGCGATGGGGAGTGGGAACAGACATCCGCTTTTTGGCGGAGTCCGGAGCTGCTGGCGTGGCTGCTGAATGAATCCCCAGTGAAGGACGAAGTGGTGATCAACGACCGGTGGGGGTCTGACACGCGCCACAAGCACGGCGGCTACTGGACCACGGAGTACACACCGGGAATGAGCGGGATGGACCATCCCTGGGAAGAGAGCCGTGGCATGGGGTTCAGCTACGGCTACAACCGCGCCGAGCGGCTTGAGGACTACCACACGGGGCGCGAGCTTGTGACGATGCTGGTAGACATTGTGAGCAGGGGCGGCAACCTGCTGCTCGACATNNTGGCTCAAGGTGAACGGCGACGCGATTTATGGAACACGGCCCTGGAAATTGACGCGGCAATGGAGCGCGGGTGCGGTTCCCAAGGTTGGGTACAACGCGGAATTTCAGGCTGAGTATGACGTTACGAAGCTGACGGAGAAGCAACAACCGGGCAAAGCATCCATTGAGGCGTTCTTCACAACCAAAGGCGACGACCTGTTTGCCATTCTGCCGCGCTGGCCGGGGGGCAGCTTTCTGCTCAAGGACGTGACGGGCGTGAAGGCGGTCACGCTGCTTGGCTCCGATGTGCCGTTGAAGTTCAAGGGCTCGAAAGATGGAGTGACGGTGCAGCTTCCCGATTTGCCGGAGGAACTGCGAGCTCAGCCGGCATGGGTGTTGCGGGTAAGCCGCAAGTAAGGGCTGGAGGGGATTCGTTAAGCCGTGGTTGAGCCGAGGTGTGGGCGCCGGCCTTCACTACAATTGAGGAAGATGATTCAGACTCTCTATCTTGGCCGGGTTGGATACGCGGAAGGGCTGCGGCTGCAGGAAGAGATCGCTGCACTTGTGGGCGCGGGGCGACTCAAGAACACCTTGCTGCTGCTGGAGCATCCGCCTGTCTTGACGCTGGGGCGGAACGCGAGTCGGGTAAATGTGCTGGCTTCGGAAGAGCTACTGTCGAGGCGCGGCATCACGCTGCACTCCATCAATCGCGGCGGCGACGTGACCTACCACGGGCCGGGGCAGTTGGTTGGCTACCCGATCTTTGATCTGCGGACGCTCAGGAATCCGAACGGCCCGCGCATGGGGCCGGTGGACTTTGTGCGGGGAATGGAAGAGGCGCTTATAAGGGTGTGCCTGACCTATGGCGTGCGGGCTGGGCGGGTTGAGGGGTTGACGGGGGTGTGGTGCCGAGAGACAGGGTTCAGGGTTCAGGGTTCAGGGTTCAGGGTCCAGGGGTCAGAAGACGAGGGACCGGGGACTGACAGGGCGACGGGGCCGGAGCGAAAGATTGCCGCGATCGGGATCCATGTGGCGCGGGGGATCACGTCGCATGGGTTTGCGTTCAACCTGATGACGGATCTGCGCGACTTTGGCCTGATTATTCCCTGCGGCATTCCCGATCATCCTGTGACCAGTCTGGAGGTGGAGCGCGCGAGTGCGGGCCTGCCGAGCGCGGAGATGCCAACGCTGGAGGCCGCTGCGTATGAGGCGGCACGTCAGTTTGGGCAGGTTTTCGACGAGCAGGTGCTGGCGGTAGAGAGTTTGGATTCGCTGCGGAGCCTGGCCGGTCCGGCGGCTGTTGAGTTTCCGGCGGAAGACACGCCGCTGCAGATTCCCGAAGAGGTAACCCGACTGATGGGGATTCCCGATCGACCGAGGCGAGCCTGAGATGCAGAAGCGCCATCGGCGCAGACGCCGTTCTATGGGCCGCGATTTATAATCCGGCAGGGCGAGAGCCCGGAGTTTGGCGTGGTGTCATCCGCTGAACGGCCAAGAAAGGGACCGAGCACCTATGGCAACCGAAGTGGTGATGCCGCAGATGGGCGAGTCGATCTTCGAGGGCACCATAACCAAATGGCTGAAGAAGGCCGGGGACACGGTGCAGAAGGACGAGCCGCTTTTTGAGATATCGACCGACAAGGTGGATGCGGAGATTCCTTCGCCGGTGGCGGGTGTGCTGAGCGAGATCAAGGTTGCCGAGGGCGCGACGGTCGGAATCAACACTGTGGTTGCGGTGGTGGAAGAACAGGGAACAGGGAACAGGGAACAGGGAACAGAGGTCAGGGATCAGGGATCAGACGTGAAGCCCGAGGCTGGGACCGCCGGGACTGATGTGGTGATGCCGCAGATGGGCGAGTCGATCTTNNGAGTCGATCTTCGAGGGCACCATTACCAAGTGGCTGAAAAAGGCCGGGGAAGCTGTGCAGAAAGACGAGCCGCTGTTTGAGATCTCCACTGACAAAGTGGACGCGGAGATTCCCTCGCCGGTTGCCGGGGTGCTGACGGAGATCAAGGTTGGGGAAGGCGCGACGGTGGAGATCAACACGGTTGTGGCGGTGATAGGAGGACAGGGTTCAGGGTTCAGGGTTCAGGGTTCCGTTCAAAAGCCTGATGAGGGCTCTACCGGGGGGGGCTTGGCGATGCCACAGCCGGAGAATATTGCGCCGTCTGCACGCGCTGCGGGGGAACGGTTGCGCTCTTCGCCGCTGGTCAAGCGGATCGCGAAAGAGAACCAGCTCGATCTCAACCAGATTCCGGGAACAGGGTCAGAAGGCCGCATCACCAAGGAAGACGTGTTGAGGTGGCTTAGCCAGCACGGCCCCGGCAGTGCCAAAGTGCCGGCTCCGTCAGTGTCCGCGCAGCAAGCCCAGCCGTCTGCTGCAGCGCTGATGGGCCAGAGCGTGCCGATGAGCAAGATGCGGGCCATCATTGCGCAGCGGATGGTGGAGAGCGTGAGGACCACCCCGCATGTTTACTCCGTCTACAAGGTGGACATGACGCGGATCGCGCGCCTTCGTGAACGGGAACGGGTGCCGTTTGAGCAGAAGCACGGCGTCAAGCTGACGCTCATGCCGTTTATTGCGGCGGCGGCGATTGACGCGCTCAAGAAGTATCCGATCGTGAATGCATCGGTTGAAGGCAACACGATCCACTATCACGACCACGTCCATCTGGGCATAGCGGTGGCGCTCGAGTGGGGACTGATTGTGCCGGTGGTGACGGAGGCCGAAGGGCGCAGCTTTGCGCAACTGGCACAGTCGATTGCCGACCTGGCGGAACGGGCGCGGGCCAAGAGGTTGAAGCCGGAGGAGGCCAGCGGTTCGACATTCACGCTGACCAACTCAGGCGTGTTTGGCGGAGAGTTTGGGACGCCGATTCTCAATCAGCCCGAATCGGCGATCCTGGCCATTGGCGGCCTTAAGAAAGAGCCGGTGGTGATGACCGACGCGCAAGGGAATGACTCCATTGCGATCAGGTGGATGCAGAACTTCTGCCTGGGCTTCGATCACCGGACGATTGATGGGGCCGACTCCGGCAAGTTCATGAGCGAGTTCAAGAAGGCGCTGGAGAACTGGGAGCGGCCGATCCACTAAGCCGCACTATTCGACGCATCCCATTGCCAACCGAACCAGCTCGGCAAGCCGACAAATCTGCCTTGAAGTCAATGCCCGATGGCCAAGGACAGGCTCGTCCAGATCTGCTCGCCTCACAGTGCAGATGTTGTCTGCCTGCGCGACTGAATCTTCGCGGAGACCAGTCTCACCCGATCGCAGCAAAAGGTCGGCGGGGCGGGATTTGTGGATTGAAGTAGAAAGGGGAATTACCAGTACGGTGTTCGATCTTGGATGACAGTTGCGGCCGTCCGCTGACACGATGACGACCGGACGCCGCCCTTTCTCGGGTGGGTCTGTCGGGAAGTGTGTCCACCATATCTCGCCTCGAAGCGGATAGCGCGCCAATGACGTGCTCACAGCTGAGCTTCTGGGGAGTCCATTTCAGCAAGAACGCTCGGCCCAGCCATCTTCGCCCACTCCAGTTGCTCAGCAAGGTCTTCGTCTGAGGCAGTGTCGTAATAATCCTTGTAAGCTGCGTCGATTTGCTGGCGCTTCGCTTCCAGCATCGCCTCGCGCAGCAGCAGGTCAAGCGCTTCAGAGTCCGATCCGGCTCCGCGCTTCTGGCGCATCTCCCCGACGAAGGCCACGACCTCCGGTGTCAAAGTGAAGCTCCGTTTCATCTTCCGAGATGCCGCCTGCATTGTCATACTATGTATCTTACCATAAGCATCCCAGAACGGTGACGTGCTAGTGCCCAGTCGCCCAGGCCAGCCCGTCCGTCCCCTTTCCGGTGGCGAAGAGGCGAGAGACCTTCATTGTCCCCAGGTCGATTTCGGCCACCTGATCGCTTCCCACGCAGGAGACATAGCCGACCTTGCCATCTGGGCGAACGAGCGTCTCCTGGGGATCGGCGCAGACGGGGATGGACTGCGCCAGCTTCATCGCCTTCATATCGATGACGTCGACGTTGTTTTTGGAGGGGACGGCGATGAGCAGCCAGTGGCCATCGGGAGTGATGGCGCTGCCATAGCCCAGGCCGCTGAGCGGAATCCAGTTGGCCACTTTGTTGGTGGACGTATCGATCGCGGCCAACTGCGGCTTGGTCTGATCGGCGGTGAAGACCCAGTGGTCGTCGTTGGAGATGGAGATCCTCTGGGTATTGGTGGAGATAGGGATGATGGTGAGGACTTTGCGCGCCTCAATGTCGAGCACGGAGACGGTGCCGGGCCCGACGTTGGCGGTGTAGCCGCGGCGGCCATCGTGAGAGAGGGCAAGCATGTGGCTCTGGGGCTGGCCGGTCGGAACATGGCCGACGATCTTCAAGGTTGCGGGATCGATGAGCGCGATGGCCTGGTCAAGCTCGGTGGTCACGTAGAGCAGCCCGTCTTTTGGCCCGAAGAGAGGCATGTGCGGGCGGACGCCATGGCCGAAATCAAGGCTGCCGACGACCTTGTGCGCGGCGATGTCGATGACGACGAGATTGGCGCCGTCTGTGCCGGGCATGCCAACGCCGGAATTGCCGTAGATGGGCACATAGGCAAAGCGGCCGTCGGGCGAGGCGATTACTTCGTGGCCGGTAACGCCGCCCTCAGGAACCGAAGCAATCACGTTGCCGGATGCGGGGTCGACGATGGCGAGGCTCTGGTCGCCCTTTTGCGCAACGAGGAGGCGACCGTTTTGGGCGTGTGCAGCGGTGAGAGCAAGGGCAAGTGAAAGAGCAGCAATGAAGTGATTCGAACGCAATCGGAGCCTCCGGGGATTTACCCAACGAGTCTACCGGAATGGGTCAAGCGGAGGCGCGGGGCTACGCCTGGGGCACCCATGGATCGTAGGTGCCGACGCTCCATGAGTGGCCTTCGGGGTCTCGGAGCGCGAACTCGCGGCTGCCGTAGGGCGTGTCCTGGAGTGGGCGAATGATCTCTGCTCCGGCGCCTACGGCGCGTGCGTGCACCGCATCGGCATCCGGCACGAAGATGTAGGCGCTGCGGGTCTCCATCCCGCCAACTTCAGCTGGAGACTTGAATCTGCGCCCGTACTCGTCGTCCTTCGCGGAGCCGAGCATGATCATGCCGTTGCCCAACGAGAGCTCGGCGTGGGCGATGGTTCCGTTCTCGCCTTCAAAGACTGTGTGGCGGGTGAAGCCGAGCACATCGCACAGCCAGCTAATGGCAGCGGGAGCGTTGTTGTAGCGGAGAGCGGGGATGACGGCGCCTGGGGATGCGGGCATGGGGACCTCCGCAGAAAGACTAGTCCTGGCGGCGATCTGGATCAAGGGATTCTGTTGGGAGGCTCGGGCTGGGCAGACAGATCCTCGGTTGCCCTTCCGGAGGCGCTATGCTTGCCGTGATGAAGCTTCCATTCGGTGACTCTGAACTCGTGCAGATTATGGATGCGGCGCTGGGCGATGTGGCCCGTCGCGCCGGCGCATGGCTGGTTTGCCGGGAGAGTTGCACGCAGTGCTGCTTTGGGGCGTTTCGCATCAATGAGTTGGATGCGCTTCGGTTGGAGGCGGGGATGGAGGCGCTGCGGAGTTCTGACCCGAAGCTTGCGACGGAGTTGGAGAGGCGAGCGCGGGCGTGGATTGCCGAGCACGGGGAGGCGTTTCCGGGAGATGTGCGGACCGGGATGCTGGGGGAGAGTGAAGCAGAGATCGAGGAATTTGAGGAGTTTGCGAATGACGCGGCCTGCCCGGCACTCGATCCCGAGACCGGGCGGTGCGACGTGTACGCGTGGAGGCCGATGACTTGCAGGGTGTTTGGACCGCCGGTACGGATGGGCGAAGGAGACGAACTTGGCCACTGCGAGCTTTGCTTTGACGGCGCAAGCCAGGAGGACGTGAAGGCTTGCGAGATGGAGGTTCCGCACGCGCTGGAATCGAAGATCGTGGGGGAGCTTGGCACTAGCGGTGAAACCTTGGTGGCGTTTGCGCTGGTGCGATGAGTGCCGGGTGATGTTCGGGTGAACGGATTTGAAGATCGCATCCCGGAATAGCACCACCGGTGGGCGCGATAAACTGACGTTTGGACGCACTGATGCCAAACCGCCCTTGCTGGGTTGAGATCTCGACCCGATCCCTAGAAGAGAACTTCCGACTCCTCGGAGGCCTGACCGGTCAAGACGCCGATCTGCTGGCGATAGTGAAGGCCGATGCCTATGGCCACTCAGTTGCGTTGTGCGCTCCGGCTGCGGTGCGGGCAGGAGCAAAGTGGCTGGGAGTAACCAGCGTTGAAGAAGGAATTGCTGCGCGCGCGCTTTGCCCCGATGTGCACATTCTGGTGATTGCCGGAGTTTTTCCCGGGCAGGGAGCGGCGCTTGTGGCGGGCAGACTGACCGCGGTGGTGTGGGAGCCGTGGCAGCTCGACGAGATTGAAAGGGCAGCGATTGAAAGCGCGGCACGATCGGCGGCGGCTGGGGCGGGATCGGTTCCGGTGCATCTGGAGATTGACACGGGCATGAGCCGCCAGGGAGCGGGGCCGAACGGACTGGAAGAACTTCTGGGCCGGTTTGGGGCTGGATCTACGCTGCGGCTGGAGGGTGTGATGACTCACCTCTACGCGGCGGACGAGTCGGATGGCGTCCTCAATCGCGAGCAACTGGAGCGGTTGAACGTGGCGTTAGAGAAAGTTCATGCAGCCGGGCTTCGACCGGAGATTTTGAATGTGGGGAACTCAGCCGCGGTTTTGAGCGGCCTTGCGCAGGCGATTGGAAAGATCGCCAATGAGCACTCAATGCGGGCGCTGATGAGGCCGGGGTTGGCGCTCTATGGGCTCGCACCCCAGTTCGAACCGGAAGAACCTGCAGGAGTGGCGAAGGCCCGCGCTCAATTGAAACCAGTGTTGGTTTGGAAGAGCCGGGTGGTGAGTGTGCGCGAGGTTCAGGCAGGCACGACGGTGGGCTACAACGGGACGTTTGTGGCTACCGAGCCGATGCAGCTGGCGCTGGTGGCGGCGGGCTATGGCGACGGGCTCGATCGCAGGCTGGGCAATCGATTTAGCCTGCTGGTGAGGGGCGAGAGAGCGCCGCTGGTGGGACGTATCAGCATGGACCAGAGCGTGCTCGATGTGACGGAGATACCGGGCGTTGAGGTGGGCGATGAGGTGGTAATCATTGGTGCGCAGGGCGGCGAATCGATCACAGCTTTCGATCATGCCGAGGCCGCGGGGACGATTCCGTGGGAGATCTTCACGCGGATTGCGCCTCGCGTAGAACGCGAGGCGGTCGAGTAGCGCCGACCTCCAGGTCGGCTGTCTTGCGGGCCTCCTGGCCCGCAAACCGATTCCGTCGGCGTGGACGCCGCCGGTACAGCCGCTCTGGAGAGCGGCGCTACTCCGCTTCGCAGTTTACGGATGAAGTCTCAAAACAAAACAGCCGTGGAGGATTGAACCTTCCACGGCTGTTTTGTTTGCGGAGCGAGTGAGTTTTACTGCGTGACCGGCTGTTGATCTGTCTTTGGCGCCTTCAGGTGAGGCGCGGCCGGAGCCATTGGCGATCCAGGAGCCTTGGGCGCCGCGCCAACCGAGGGGGGCGGCGGCGGGGCTGTCGATCCCTTCTTGATGTGCAGATCCCCGTTGTCAGTTGTGAGCGAGATCTTCGCAGAGCCGCTGCCGATAGTGAAGGCAGCCGACTTGCTCTCGCCCTCAGTTGAAGGCATTGGATAGTCGGAGACGATGTCGCCGTTCCGCGTGTGCAGGCTGACAGAAGCCGATGCGTTGGGGGGCAGTGTCACTTCGACATCGCCCTTGCTATTGCGCGCATCAATGGAGAAGTTGCCGGCGGGCTCGATGGAGATGCGGCCGTCGCGGTCTTCCACGTAGGTGTCGCCGTAGATCTCGCTCAGGTCAACGTCCTTGGAGTGAGTGGTCACGCGCACCTGGCCCTTTGCTTCGGTGACGCGCAGATCATCGGAGTTGAGGGTAAGGTCGCCGGGCAGCTCAGCCACCTGGAGTTCGGTCACGGAGGTGTGCAGGTGGATCGGCCCCGCCGCGCTCTCGATGTGAACGTCGCCGAGGATCTCGCCGTTCTGCGTAATCTTTCCCTTGATTTCAGAGAGGGTAAGGTCATTGCAGTCGCCGTCGGCGGTGACATCGCCGCTCACATCGTGGGCGGAGAAGTCGTGACGGCCATTGGCGAAGTGGACCTGTACAGAGCCGGTGATGGCGCTCAGGTGAATGTCGCCGTGGGCTGCGGTAACGTTGATGCCACCGCCCAGGCCGGCCGCAGTCACGTCGCCCCTTCCCGCATCCACGGTGACTCTTGCGGATTTGGGAACGGAGACGGTGAGGTTGAGGCGCCCGCTGTTGTTGCTGTCGGACTTGACCAGCACGGCGTTGCCGCTGACTTTGACGTTTGCGGCTTCAGAGTCGAAGATCTTCTTCGCTTCGCTGTCAGAGCCGGCATAGGCCACTTCGTGGGCTTGCACTTCGACGTTCGAACCGTCCGAGGAGGTAATGCTGATATCTCCGCGCGGGTTCTGAATCTCGATGCTGGCGTTGGCCGGAACCTGGGTGTTCAGCACCTGCTGGTCGAAATCGTGCTCAGGCTGCCCGAACGAGTTGAAGAAGTCGTCACCGTTGTCGCCGAACTGCGCGCGGAAGGGGCCCCAGAAGTGATTCCATCCGGCTGCGCTGACGCCGATGAGGGCCAGCAGGATGATGATGCCGACAAAACCGCCGCCGCGGCGGACGGGCGTTTTGCTGCGTAGATCGAGGGCCCATTCGCCGAGCAGCGCAAGGCCGGCAAGGATCAGCAGTACTGGCCACCAATGGCCATACCAGGTCCAGAAATCAACGGCCACCAGGCGGCCCGTGGCGATGAGCAAGGCAATGATGCCGACGCCGATGAGGAGGATGGGCCCAACGATCGACGGAACGCGGGGAACGTAAGCACCGGCAACGTATCCGGCCCTGGCTGCGTAGCGTTGGGCTTTCCATGCGTCGCGCTGGGCGCGCCAGGCAGCTCGCTGCTGCTCACGATAGACCCGCCATTGCATCTTCGGGTCATAAGGGGGGTACCCGGGCGGTGTTCCGCCCGGAGGTGTGGAAGGAGGTACGGTGCTCATGATTGTCCTCCGTTGCTGTCTCCGAAGTCGTGAGAAGAGGGGACGATGGATGTGGTTTCAGCCGCAGCGGGCTGTGCGGGCGTGGCGGCAGGTGCGCCGGGGTAGGGCGAGCCTGCGTATGGAGAGCCTGGGTAGCCGGCGGGAAAGTCTCCATCGGCCGTCAGGGACATACGCTCAGCGAGCATAAGCAGGCCCATGATGATGAGGAACAAAGGAACGAACAGGCTCCAGAAATGCTCGATCACTCCGGTCTGCTTGAGCAGGGCCACGCATCCGGCCAGCAGGAGCACCGCGGGCCAGCGAAGCCGGCGAATAAGGAAATATCTGTTCATTTGGGACCTCCTTGCGATTCCCCGATGCGACGAACGACGAGCCAGACACCGATCCCGATGAGGAACAGAGGCCAGGCAAACTCGATGAGGCGGCCGTGGAAGATATCAAGCTGCCCCAGCAGGAAGAGAACACCGAGAGCGATCAGGACGATAGCGCCGATCGGCTCTTTGCGACGCCAGAAGAGCGGCTGGATGATGTCGGGCCCTTGGGGCGCGACACCTGGATTGGCGGGATTCGGATTGACCGGGTCAGTGGCGCCCGCTACCGGCGTGTATCCGGAGGCAGGCGGCGTGTAAGGCGCCTGATACGGCGACTGATATGGGCTCTGGCTGGGTGGCTGGTACGCTCCGCCTGTGTAGGGCGGCTGGTAGGCTCCCGGCGGCGGCGTGTAAGCGCCGGGGCTCGCCGGAGGCTGGCCAGTTGGGGGCACACCTGGATATTGTCCAGGATGTTGCGTACGGCTGCCGAGGTTCAACCAGTTGCCCACTTCGTTCAGACCGAGCGGATCGGGCAGAGGGTGGCCGTCACGCAATGCTCTTGCCGTGTGGTAGGCCTCAAAGGATTGGTAGAGAACCCATGCGCCGATGAAGATTCCGAAGATCCCGTGATACTCCGTAATGCTTACCAGCACGGCGAAGATGACCACGTGGATGAGGCCCTTGAAGAACTGGCCGTTGTACATTGCGCCCACGCCCGGAATGAGGCCGAGGACGGCGGCGGCAGAGGGGTTGGGAGAACCCGGAACAGCCGGAATAAACGGCTGTTGATAGGCTTGCCATGCGTTCATGCATGGTTCGCAGAGAATTTGTCCTCCCGCCGCGGTGCGGATGCAAGGGCCGCAAAGCGCCTTGCCGCAGTTCTGGCAAAAGGAAGTGGCAGTCACACCACTGTGATTTACGCAGTCCATGTTGTGCTCCTTTCCCGTACTTCCTTGTCGGAGCTGCCGGACGGGGTGTGCCGAGCCGGATACACCGGAGAGTGAAATGTGAGGGAAGTTTCCATTAGTTCGTTGGAATCGATGTTTGCCGGGCTTACGGACTGGAGCGGAGGCTCTATGCGAGAGCCCCCATCTTTGTTCGGCGCCTGTCTGGATTCGCCCGGAGTGTTGTCTTTCTGCCTTTGCTGTCCCTCGGAGCCGCCTTCGCTCTCTGTGGTGCGGCGCAGCTCGCGCATTCTCGATTCGACTTCGTAAACAAAGCGAAGGTGGTCGTAATAACGAATGATGGGCGTAGAGGCCATGGTCAGACGGCGTTCCATGAACGAGCGAACCGCTGTAGGACGCAGATCGCTCAGGCGAATGCTGCTCAGGCGAACGTCGGTGAGGTTGAGCGTGAGAGCGATAGAGAAGAAGGCCATGGCGAAGGTCATCAGCAGGCGGGGCTGGGCAAAGCGGCGAATCTGGCCGGCAAAGCCCGGCTGTTGCCAGGGTTGCAGCGTGGGCATGCCTGCGCTGGGCGCGGGTATCAGTCCGTAGCCTTCCACTTGTCCGGGGCCGGTTTGCGCCAGGATCTTATCCAGCAAGCCGGCTGGAACTTCCGGCTCGGTGGAGAGGAAGTCCAGCCACTCGCGACCTCGGCGTGCCTCTTCGAAAAGCTCAGCGCAGGAAGGGCACACCGCCATGTGGGCGGAAAAAGTTGCCTCATCCTCGGGCTTGAGGGTCCCGTCGAGCGCATCGGCCAGCAGTGTCTCCCACTGGCCACAGGCCGCGGAACCCGCTGCCTGATATCTCGGATTGTCATTGCGCTCGGTCATTTCACATCACCTCCCGTTTATTACGTTCCAGCAGGCGCGCCAGTTCCGCACGTCCCCTGCTGATGCGGGACTTAACCGTCCCTTCGGGTATGCCCAATACCTGGGCAATCTCCTTGTAATCCATGTCTTGCAGGTCCCGCAGAATAACCGCTTCGCGGAGTTCTACGGAGACCTTGGCGAGGGCATTTTGCACCATCGCCGCCAATTCCTTTTGCGCAGCCGACTCGTGGGGCGAGGGCCCCTTCTGAACCAGCCGGTCGACGGGAACCATCTCTTCTGACGACTCCCAGCCCTCATCCAGCGAAGACGTAGCCCGCTGGTTGCGGGTGCGGCGGAAGTTGTCGATGAGCAGGTTGCGGGTCATGGTGGTGATCCACACTTGCAGGCTGCCGCGGCCGGTGTCAAAGCTGGAGAGGTTTGAATACACCTTGAGGAAGACGTCCTGGGTCAGGTCCTCGGCGTCGGTGGGGTTGCCTGTAAAGCGATAGCAGATGCCATAGACGCGCCGGTGGTGTGTCTTTACCAGGTCTGCCCATGCGCTGGAGTCTCCATCCATGCAGCGGCGGACGGTGAGAGACCAATCGATCTCCACCGGAACTCCACCTGCGCTGGGCTGCTGGGCGTCTGGCGCCGTCACCTTGCCTCCCCTGCTTATGCTGGAATTGCCGGTTACTGGCGTTTGAGAAACGCCAATCTGCGGCGCCTCTATCGTACGCCGAGAGGGTCTCGGCGGCGATGGCAGTCCCACCATGTTCCAGCTTAATGTGGCCACGCATTGCATATTGCGTTAATACGTGAGGTGGCGGGGGTTGGTTCCCTGAGAGGGCGGTGATTTTCCTGTCAGGCGCATCAGGGCCGGGAGGATACTTGCGGTTCGGCATTCGGCGCGGGCAGAATGCACCAGATCTGTTTCACTCCGTGCCGCGGTCTCTCGTAACGTTTTCGTCCGCGGCGCATCTTAGAGGAGCGGGCCTTCCCCTTTTCACTCGGCCCCGGAGGTTTCAAGTGTCCAGGTTTCTTCCAGTCGCGTTCGTTGTAATTTCAGGCATTCTGGTTTGGAGTTTCTTCTTTCGGACGAATGCCTCTGCATCCGGCAAATTCCCGGTTCCCCCGGCCGTTGTGGATGATTCGTTGGCGAGTTCGCCGGGCAAGGCTACGGCGGTGTTTGCGGGTGGGTGCTTCTGGGGTACGCAGTCGGTGTTTGAGCGCGTGAAGGGCGTGGTGGACACGACAGTTGGCTACGCGGGCGGCTCGGCAGATACGGCTACTTATGACCAGGTGACGACGGAGACTACCGGCCACGCTGAGAGCGTTCGGGTGGTGTACGACCCGGCAAAGATCACGTACGGCCAACTGCTGCGCATCTTCTTCTCAGTGGCGCACGACCCAACGCAGCTCAATCGCCAGGGGCCGGACGTGGGCACGTCGTACCGCTCGGCGATCTTCTACTCGGACAACGACCAACGACGGATCGCAGAGGCCTACATCGCGCAACTCGACGCCGCGCACGTGTATGGGGGCAAGATCGTCACTGAGCTCACGCCGCTGAAGGGCTTCTACGATGCGGAACACTACCACCAGCACTATGCCGATCTGAACCCAACCAACCCGTACATTCTTGTTTGCGACCGGCCAAAGATCGAGGCGCTGAAGGCGCAGTTTCCGGAGCTGTTTGTGGAGTACAAGGGGAAATGAAGCCGGCGGTCAACCGAGCTTCACGAACCGCAAAGACGCCGAGTTCATGCAGTAGCGAAGGCCTGTGGGCGCGGGGCCGTCGTTGAAGACGTGGCCGAGGTGCGCATCGCAGAGGCGGCAGGAGACGGCGGTGCGGACTTCCATCAGGCTGCCGTCTACCTCATCCACGACATTCTCTTGTGCGATGGGCTGCCAGAAGCTTGGCCAGCCGGTGCCTGAGTCGAATTTAGTTTCGGAGCTGAACAGCGCCAGGTCGCAGCAGATGCAACGGAAGAGGCCGCGCTCGTGCTCGTTGAGCAGATCGCCCGTGAAGGCGCGCTCCGTGTCGGCGTGGCGAGTCACCCAGTAGGAAGTTTGCGAGAGTTGGTGCTTCCATTCTTCGTCGGTCTTAATTACGCGTGGAATCGTCGCTGTTCCTGTCCGCTTTCCATCGGCAGAGAAGAGTGCAACCGTGACTTCCTTAAAGCCTTCGTCGGCACCAAGCGGACGGGCAGCGGCGATGGTGCTGCGATGCAGTCCCCAGAAGGCCGCGGCGCTGACGGCTGTTGCCGCACCGATGATGAACGCGCGGCGGCCGAGCGTGCGCGGTTCAGGTTCGGGCTGGATTTTCAGGATTTCGGCGCTCATGGTTCGACCCTCTTGTGAGATGTACGAGCGAGCGAAAGGTTACTGCGGCTTTTGATCACAGAACAAAGCGGCCACCTCCTGTTGAGGAGATGGCCGCCGTTGCGCGAGACTCAAACGAACCTGGAGTCCTGAGTCGAAAGTTCGTTGCATAATTTCGAAGTGCAGTCGCAGATCCTTGGACTCACCACCCCCAAACTCCACCCCAGCGACGAAGACNNTCGACGGGGTTCTCGAAGAGCGAAGCGTCGCGGGTGACGATGGTGAGGCCGGAGGGCGTAACGAAGTAGCGCCGTTTGTCCTCGACCGGGTCGTAACCGATGACAGTCCCTTCTGGAATGTGCACATCGCGGTCGATGATCGCTCTGCGAATGCGGCAGTGGCGGCCGATGTTGACGTGAGAAAAGATGATGCTGGCGTCGACGTCGGAGTAGGAGTTGACGCGCACGTCCTGGGAGAGAACGGAGTTCGACACGGACGCGCCGGAGATGATGACGCCGGC
>PMXB01000342.1 GCA_003165935.1 Acidobacteriaceae bacterium
TCGGTCATCGTTCCGGCATGGAACGTAGTCCTCTACCCGGAGGGAACGGGCTTCTGGGATCACGTTTCGCTCGAAACCGTCGAGCCGTTTGAATTCGATCCGCGACTATTTCCCGACGACGTGCAGACTGAATGAGCGTAGCGCGTTCGAACCGCTAATGAAGTCGCAAGCCATCTGGAAGCTTGTGCCCTACGCCATCTCCACTTCAATCCTCTTCTTCTCCGCGTCCAGCTTCACAATCTTGAAGCTCCGCACCTGCCCCGTTGCCAGCGCCTCCGCCTTTGCCCCAGCTGCCGGCGCATTTCCCTTCCACTTCGACTTCAGCATCGACGAAAGCGCCCCCAGGTCCACCTTCCCCTCCGTCGCAGCCGCCGTTCCCGCAGGCGCCGCTCCCACTCCTGCCTTGCCCACCCCGCAGGCCGCCTTGATACCCTCGCCCAGCTCCGCCACCGCCGAATCTCCGTTCACTTCCACCACCCGCCCTGAAACAACATCCCCCACCTTGTGCTCAGCAATGTACTCGTCAATGCTCGTTGGCACCAGTTGCTTCATGCTCAGCTTGATCTGCCGTTTCACCGCATCCACAGCCAGCACCTGCGCCTGCACGCGTTGCCCCACCCGCAGCACGTCCGACGGATGATTGATCCGACGGTCCGCCACAATCTCGCTCACGTGGACCATCCCCTCAACCCCCTCGGCCACCTCAACAAACGCGCCAAAAGCCATGACCTTGGTCACCGGCCCTTCCACCTGCGATCCAACCGGAAACTTCTTCTCCGCCTCTGCCCACGGATTGCTCAACGCGTGCTTCAGCCCCAGCGCGATGCGCTTCTCTTCCGGCTTCACGCTCAAAATCTCTGCGTCCACCATATCGCCCGGCTTCACCACGTCGCCCGGATGCCGCACCTTTTTGCCCCACGACATCTCAGAAATGTGGATCAGCCCCTCCACGCCCGGCTCAATCTCCACAAACGCGCCAAAATCCATCACCCGCGTCACCGGGCCCTTCACGCGTTCGCCCACCTTCAGCCGATCCGGCACAGTGGCCCAAGGCTCCGCCTGCAGTTGCTTCAAGCTCAGCGAAATGTTTTTCGTCGCCGGGTCGATCTTCAGAATCCTTACCGTGACCTCCTGGCCCACCGAAACCACGTCCTCCGGCTTCGCCACGCGGCTGTGCGCCATCTCGCTCACATGCAGCAGCCCGTCCACGCCGCCCAGGTCCACAAATGCTCCAAACGGCACCAGCGTCCGCACCGTCCCCGTCACCGTCTCGCCTTCCTTCATCTCGGCAAACTTGTTCGCCATCAGCCCGCGTGCCTGCTCTTCCTGCACCACGCGCCGGTCCACCACCACGTCCTCTTCCGTCACGTCCAGCTTGGTGATGCGGCAGGTAATCTCCGTCCCCACCAGCTTTTCCAGCTCCGCTGCGTCCTTCGTGCCGCTCCTGCTCGCCGGCATAAACGCCCGCACGCCTATATCAACCGTGGCGCCGCCTTTGCGCACTTCCGTCACTGTTCCCACCACCGCCAGCTTCTCAGCGAACGCCGCCTCGATTGCCGACCAGTCCCGCACCTGCGCCACCTTGTGGCGCGTCAGCTCGTAGTAGCCTTCCTGGTTGCGCCCGGTCACGGAGACGTTGAATACGTCCCCCGCCTTCACGCCTTCGCCATTGCGCTCCAGCGCCGTTCGCGGCAACACGCCTTCAGTCTTGTAGCCAATATCCAGAAACACCTGATCGGCGGTCACGCTCACGACCGTCCCCTCAAGCTGGCGCGACTGAGCCCCCGGCGCAGCCTTCGCCCGGTGCGAATGGCTTTTCTCAAAGTCCTTCAGCAGGTCCGCGAACGATTCTGTGGGCTCTTCCTCAACCTCAGCGGCTTCCTCCTGAACCACGGCCGCAGCAACTACCGGCGTCGCAGCTTCAGAGGAGGGAACTTCGGGCTTCTCGATCTCTGGCGCCGAAACTTCAGGCGTTCCAACCTCTGGGGTCTCTTCCCGAACTTCAGGTATTGGAACTTCAGCCGTCGAAGCTTCACGCTCCGGAATCTCCTGCGTGGAAATCTCAGCGGTCGGAATCTCAGTCGTGGAAACTTCAACGGTCGGCAAGGGTTCGTTCGGCAGCTCAGTAGTCATGATTGTCTCGACTCTCATTTTCCCATGCTCGGCACACCGGCGTATGACAGCCAGTCAGCAGGCACCAGTTTTGGTGCGGTAGACACATCCCCGGCGCGGGGTTGAGAATGGCTGTCGAAGTTCGGAGTCCGAATTGAACACATCCCAAATCTCCCGGCGCAGCTTTGTGCGCATGAGCGCTGGTGCGGCAGCCGTAGGCGCCGCTGCTAAAGCCGCCATCGCGAATGCAACAATCCTGCAGCCCACCTCTCTCGCCGCACCGCAGGACTCCGCCTCCGACTCCGGTCGCAAAATCCGCTTTGTCTCCATCGGCACCGGGATTCGCGGCTGCGACCTGCTCCGCTCCGCCCGCACCGTCCCCACCGGCATCTGCGTTGGCGCAGCCGACCTCTATTCAACCCGCCTCACCGCCGCCAAAGAAGCCTACGGCGCCGACATTCCCACCACCGGCGACTACCGCACGTTCCTCGATCGCAAAGACGTCGACGCCGTCATCATCGCCACCAGCGACCATCTCCATCGCCGCGTAACCCTCGACGCAGTCGCCGCCGGCAAAGATGTCTACTGCGAAAAACCCATGTCCCACACCGTGGCCGACGGCTTCGCCATGGTCGAAGCTGTGCAGTCCGGCCGACGCATCTTCCAGGCCGGCAGCCAGCGCGTCAGCTCCATCCTCTACGAGAAGGCCCGCCAAATCTATGCTTCAGGCCGCCTCGGCCAGGTCCATTTCGTCGACGCCCAATGGAATCGCAACTCCCCCGGCGGCGCATGGGTCTATCCCATCCCCCCCGATGCCAGCCCGCAAACCATCGACTGGGACCGCTTCATTCAGGACGCGCCTCCTCATCCCTTCGATCCCATTCGCTTCTTCCGCTGGCGTCTCTTCGCCGACTATGGCTCCGGCCTTGGCGGCGATCTCTTCGTCCATCTTCTCAGCGGCATGCAGGTCATCACCGGCATCAACGCTCCCGCCACCCGCGCCTACTCATCCGGCGGCCTCTATCACTTCAAAGACGGCCGCGATTTCCCCGATCTGCTTGAGACCATCTACGACTACCCCTCCGCAGATGGCGGCTTCCAACTCCACCTCCACTGCAACCAGAACAATGCAGACGGTGACGAGCGGCTCAGCTTCTTCGGCTCAACCGGCACTCTGGTTGTCACCGGTAGATCCGTCACCTTCACCCCACAGAACGTCACCCCTCAGTTCGAAGGCTACGGCTGGAACGGCATGACCCAGGCTCAGCGCCAGCAGGGCATGGACGAGTGGCATGCGGCTCATCCCACGCCGCCTCCGCCCTTCGACCCCACCGGCGAAACCTTCAGCCTGCCCAAGGGATACGACGACACCGCAGTCCACATCTCCAACTTCTTCCGCGCCATCGAGACTCGCCAGCATGTCGTCGAAGACGAGGTCTTTGGCAACCACGCCGCCATCGGCTGCCACCTGGCCAACTACTCTTACTTCCACCACAACGTGGCCATGTGGGACCCGGCCACCAAAACCATCAAAGGCTGAAGCCCTGACCGCTTGAGGTTGTACGAATGATGGGTGCCCCACCCTCGCGACGTTTTTTGCTTTTGTCGCTAGGGTGGGAAACACAGAATCAAATGGTCAACGACCGAGTGCCGCCCGGAGAACCCAACCATGAGCTCTGTTTCACGAAGGACCTTTATGCAAGCTTCCAGCGCTGTCGCTGCCGCCGCCGTTCTCGGTGCCGATCGCCTCGCCGCCAAGCCCCTCAGCCTNNGTCGAGGTCGAAGCCGCCGGCTATTACGACCGCACCGCCCCGGAATTCCGAAAGGCCATGGACCAGGCCGGCCTGCGCTGCGTAAGCACCCACCATCCCCTCGCCCCGCTCCGCGCCCACCTCGACGAGTTCATTGAATACGGCCATACCCTTGGCCTCGAATACATCGTCTGCCCCTCAGCCATGCACCGCGACCCCAACGCCAAAGGCCCCCTCACCCTCGACGACTGGCACTTCGTCGCCGGCGAGCTCAACCGCATCGGCGAAAAAGTCAAAGCCGCAGGAATGTCCTTCGGCTACCACAACCATACCCCTGAGTTCGGCACCGAAGCCGGCGTCACCTTTTACGACGAGCTCCTCCGCCTCACCGATCCCAAGTTTGTATGCTTCGAGATGGACTGCGGATGGGTCCACGCCGCCGGTCGCAACCCGGTTGACTACATCAAGAAATCCCCCGAGCGCTTCCCGCTCCTCCACGTGAAAGATGTCGCCAAGCTCGCCTCAGGCGAGTTCCAATCCTCCATCCTCGGCATGGGTACGCTCGACTACCGTCCTATCTTCCACGCCGCCACCAGCCTCAAACACTACTTCATCGAGCAGGAAGAGTTCGACCGCGACATCATCGAGTCCCTCCGCCTCGACGCCGACTACATGCGCAAGCTCGACCTCTAGCGCCGATCGCCCTTCCACGCTCTACGGGTGCCCCATTCTAGCCGCGTTTTAGTTTCTCGCGGCTAGGGTGGGAAACCACAAACCCCGGGGTGCCCCAGGTTCGCGAGGGCCGCGCCAGCGGTCGAGCTAACCTGGGATATCTATTGCTTTTTATAGTCTTTCCATCTCAATTCACCGATCACGGGTTCCCCAGGTCCGGGGGGTAGAGATCCATCGCATTTGGGGACCTTGGAGTTATTTGGCCTCTTTCTGCCAGGTCCTCCATACCTCCCGCCGCTCTTCTCCCTCTTCCCTTTTCCCTTCTCCCTGTTCTTCCATCCGTTACCCTTAACTCATGAA
>PMXB01000132.1 GCA_003165935.1 Acidobacteriaceae bacterium
AGCTTCGAAAAAACCGAAGCTAGTCTCAATTACGGCAGCGGATGGCAGGCGATTCAACCAGGCAGTCTGCCGTGACTCCCTTCCAGGCGATGCTTCCCACTGTCTGGTGTATGGTCCTAAGAACGCGAAACCCGTTCGGGAAGGCCTAAGAGCAGCGGCCAAATGGGTAATTCCGAAGATTGCTCCCCGCTTCGAGGAGATCGAAGCGGAGGGACGCCTAGACCTCACCTGAGTCCGTCCTTATTGGCCATCGTGCATAATCGAAAGACGATGGCCCTTTTATGGAACCCCGAATCGTGGTCGCAGCGGCTGGCTGAGCTGGAAGCTCAGAGCGGCGACCTGAAGGAAGCTCCCCTACGGCGCGATGTGCGCTCGCTCGGCATGCTGCTGGGCGAGGTGCTGCGCGAGCAGGCGGGCGAAGAGCTCTTTGACCACGTGGAAGCGCTGCGGCAGGGCACCATTCGCCGGCGCGATGCGGAGGCCCACGGCAGCGAAGAAGAGGCCGCAACCCACGCGGCTAAAGCCCTTGAGTTAGTGCACTCTCTGCCCGTTGAGCGCGCCATCCTGCTGACGAGGGCGTTTGCTTTTTACTTTGAGCTCATTAATTTGGCTGAAACCAACCACCGCAAACGGCGGCGCATGGCGCTGCGACTGAGCGGGCAGATGAGGCGCCAGCGCGGGTCGCTGGCCGGAACGCTCAGCGAGATGAAGCGCGTGGGCATCAGCTGGGCCGAAGCGCTGGACTGGCTCCGTCGCGTGCTGATCGTGCCGGTTTTCACGGCGCACCCCACTGAAGTCGCGCGGCGGTCGGTAATGATCAAGCGTCGGCGCATCGGCGAGTTCCTTCAGGCGCTTGACCAGGTCCCCGTCCCCACGCAGGATCTTGCCCGCCTGGAAGAGATGGTCATGGCCGAGATCACCAGCCTGTGGCAGACCGACGAAGTCCGTTCGCGGCGGCCGACGGTCTACGACGAGATCAAGATGGGGCTGGACTACTACGATGTCTCAATCTTCGAGACGCTGCCCAGCCTGTATCGCGAGATCGCCGAGGCAATTCACGAGGCCTATGGGGTTGAGATGGACTTGCTCGCCCTGCCGCAGGTGCTCGAATTTGGCTCGTGGATCGGCGGCGATCGCGATGGCAACCCGTTTGTGACGCCGCAGGTAACGCGCGACTCCATCCAGCTTGCTCGCGGACACTTGTTGCTCTACTACCAGGAGCAGATGAAGCAGATCATGGACCTGCTGACGACCAGCGCTCAGCAATGCGGCGTGAGCGATGCGCTGCACGCGCGGCTTGATGCCTACATCGCGCAGGTGCACACGCCTGAGGCGCAGGTCTTTGGCGAGCAGTACGAGTTTGAATACTACCGGCGGTTCATGATCTGCCTGCGGGCACGGCTGCTACGCACGATGGAACAGCCAGGTCCCGTGGACGCGCGGCTGCCCGTGACCAGCTACACGCTTTCGCAAGGACAAGAAAAGCTGGCCCAGGTGCTGCCGGCTTACTGCTCCGTGGATGAGTTTCTTGACGATCTGGGAACGCTGCGTGCATCTCTTGCCGAAAACCGCGGCCTGCGCATCGCGCAGACGCTCATCGACCCGCTGATTCTGCAGGTGCGCACCTTTGGACTGCATCTACACACCCTCGATATTCGCCAGCATGCGCGCGTCCTTGCCACTGCGCTAAAGGAGTCGATTGCCGACACGATTGCCGCATCGCTGCCGGGCGAGCTTTCGCCGGAGACGGCAAGCGTGCTCGAGACCTTCAGGGTGGTCGCCGAAGCGAAAGAGAGCTGCTCGCCCGAGTCGATCCGGCAGTATGTGATTAGCGGTGCGGCGAACGTGGAAGACGTGCTGGGTGTGGTGAGGCTGGCGCGGCTGGGCGGTGTGAAGGTGGAGGGCAGCGGGCGCGACCCCGGCCTCATGCCTGTGCCGCTGTTTGAATCGATTGAAGATCTGCGCCAGGCGCCCACGGTGTGCCGCGAATTATGGGGCCGCGAGGACTATCGCAAGCTGATGGCTACCTGGGACAACCGGCAGGAAGTGATGCTGGGGTACAGCGATTCAAATAAAGACGGAGGCATGCTGACCTCGACCTGGGAGATATTTCGCGCGCATCGCGACCTGCACACCGTGGCACGCGAGTCGGGGGTCAAGCTGCGGCTCTTTCACGGCCGTGGCGGCACCGTTGGACGTGGCGGAGGGCCGACCCATCGCGCCATCTTCGCACAGCCCATGGATTCATTTGAAGGGCAGCTACGGATTACCGAACAGGGCGAGGTGCTCAACTTCAAGTACGCCGACGAAGTGCTGGCCGAGCGCAACCTGGAGCTGATGATCGCGGCCTCGCTGGATGCCCTGGCCCGGCCCAATGCCCGCGATCCCAAGGGCCATTTCACCGGAGTGCTGAAGCCTGAGTGGGAAGCGGCGCTCGACCAGCTCTCTGAGATCTCATTTGGCTGCTACCGTAAGCACATCCTCAACGATGCAGGCGTGATCAGCTACTTTGAGCAGTCGACTCCTGTGGGCGAGCTTGAGAACGCCAAGATCGGGTCACGTCCATCGCGCAGGAAGGCTTCGCTGGCCATCTCTGACCTTCGCGCCATTCCGTGGGTCTTTGGGTGGACGCAGTCGCGGCTGCTGATCCCGGCATGGTTTGGCGTGGGATTTGCGCTGGAGCAATTTCTGGGGCAGAACGAGGAGACACCCGGGCAGCCGTCGCGGCTCGAGCTTCTGCAAACCATGGCGCGCGAGTTTCCGCTGTTCATCGACCTGCTGCGCAACGTGGAGATGGCGCTAGGCAAGGTGGACTTGGCAACGGCGCGGCTCTACTCGTCGCTCGTCACCGACACCGGCCTGCGCGAGCGCATTTACGACATGTTCGACGCGGAGTTTCACCGCACCGTGCGCAACGTGCTGCGAATACTGCGGCAAAAGGAGTTGCTCGAGACCAACCAGGTGCTGGCGCACTCAATTAAGTTGCGCAATCCCTATGTTGACCCGATGCACCTGATCCAGGTGGACATGCTGCGGCGCAAGCGGGCCGGGGAAGACAATCCGCAGGTGAACCGTGCCATCGCGGCCACCATCAGCGGAATCTCAGCGGGGCTGAGAAATACCGGGTAGGGGAAAGTTTTACCGCGGGAGTTCAAGTGCAACAATTCCGGCCCAGTGTGAGTTAGGATTTGACCCATGGAACCGGCGTATTCCGCTGTTTTCGTCGCCTACATTTCTGCGCTCGTTGCCGGTGTCGTCTTCAGTTTCAACACGCGCAAGGGGCCACTCCGTCTGATCATTCGCATTTTGACCGGGGTGCTCACCGCACCGATCTTGCTGATCCTCGCCATTGCGTTCATTCTCTGGGATGCCCAGCCGCCGTCGTTAGCCCGATTGCAGCATGATTTTCCTTCCAAGCGTTCCGATCTCGAAATGATTCTCCGAATGTCCGACGAGGATTCAACGTTCTCGCGGATCGCACCGGGCTTCCTAGACCGGGTTACCGACGGCACCTCAGGGTACGGCCGATACATGCGCGGGGATCCAAAAGCGGGACTGCCGGAACCCCGATGGAGCGCATATCGAGCAATATACAAACGGAACGGCATCAAACTTGGTATTCAGCGGGACGCGTCGCGGGATGCCTTCATCATGGTTGACTCGTTCGGGATACTCAGCAACGGGCACACGAGCGGGTATCTCTACTGTGTCCCAAACCCTCCCGCGAATTCCTATCGCTTCGATCCTTGCGTATTGCATCAGGACAAGAGCGAGCGTGAATACAGCTCAAACCCGCAGCGAGAGGGATACTCCTTTCAGAAGCTCGATGATCGATGGTATGCCTACGACGAAGGTCCAAGTTAGGTCCGTCGGAGTGAGGGTCCTGTTTATACCTATTTAGGAAGGCCCGAGAGCGTTGCAGCCAGGTCGCGGAGTCCGATTCCCGTCGTGTTCTCGTCGATGGGATATTGGCCTCGGCCCGCGTTCACGAGATAGCTGCGGTCGGGCTTCAAGTCGCCGCACGCGATATGGAAGCCCTTCTCGGGGCGTCCGGCGAGACTGCGCTTGATCTCGATGGCCCAGAGGCCGTGGCCGGGGACATCGAGGAGTAAGTCGATCTCAGCGCCGACGGCGGTGCGATAGAAATGTGCGGTGGTCCGCGGCGGCGCGGACTGCAGCAGGTTCTCGATGGCAAAGCCCTCCCACGATGCTCCCGCCACCGGGTGGCCGGCCAGGTCGTTGTAGTTGGCGATGCCCAGCAGCGCATGGACCAGGCCGCTGTCGCGAACATAGACTTTGGGCGACTTGACCAGCCTCTTGCCCACATTTCGATGGTAGGGCTGCAGACGGCGGACGAGGAGCAGATCGCAGAGGAGGTCGATATAGCGCTGAATAGTGGGCGCCGAGACCTGCAGAGATGCGGCAAGGCGCGACGCATTCAGGAGCGTGCCTTGATTGTGCGCCAGCATCGTCCAGAATCGTTCCAGCACCCCGGCAGGCACGCGCGGACCAAACTGCGGGACATCGCGCTCGAGATAGGTACGGATGAAGTCTCTCCGCCAGCGGACGCTCGCAGCTTCGGAACGGGCAAGGTAGCTGCCGGGAAAACCGCCGCGCACCCACAGGCTCAATTGGGTACTGTCGTCGTCTGGCAATTCGAGCACGCAAAATGGGCCCATCTCGATGTAGGCGATTCGGCCGGCCAGGCTCTCGCCGGACTGGTGCAGCAGGTCCATGGATGCCGAGCCGAGAACCAGAAATCGTCCCAGGCCGTGGCCGGTCCGGCGCCCCTCGTCGATGATGCCGCGCAGGGAGCTGAACAGCTCCGGCATGCGATGGATTTCGTCGAGAACGACAAGCGTGGTTTCATACTGGCGCAGAAACAGGACCGGGTCGGCAAGCCTTTCGCGATCGGCTTTTGCCTCAAGATCGAGGTAGATCGCCCCCGGGTGCGCATCGGCCATCTCGCGAGCCAGCGTTGTCTTCCCAACCTGGCGCGGGCCGACGATGGCGACGGCCGCCTCTTCTTCGAGAGCTTCTTTGATTTCCCGCTCGGCTCTTCGAACTATCATTCTTGTATATTAGATGTTTTATATTTGATTTGCAATGTTTATGTGGACGCTCACGGTGAGAATCTGACTTCGAAAGTTGCTTCATATTTCTCAAAATAACATTGCAAAACAGATATATTATATTTGATATACGATATAAATTGTACTGTATACGATTGACTATATGGACTATAGCTATGGATAGTCTGTAAACTTCGCTTGCAGTGTCTCCCTGCTGCGGACATGCCCAGTACCCACGCTCATCAGCCATTCGATCACAACGAAGGCCTGGACTGCCTGTTGCGGCCAAACCTGCCCTGCGCCATCCTCCGCTCCCGCTCCCGGATTACGCTAAGGTGCCAAAACGCCGCTTGCCACATCGCCGACCTCGGGTCTAACCTGTTTGCATGCGTCGATGTCGCTAACACCGCTCTGGTGACAGCTCCGACGCTGACGTGCGCCTGCTCGCGCGCGAATTCCCCCGCCTGACGGCGTCACCGCATCCCACAACAATTTACGAACGGGGCCCAGAGCCCCCAAGAGGAGATCACCATGGCGCGCATTGCCGCGAATGTAACGGAACTTATTGGCAAGACCCCGCTTGTGCGGCTCAATCGCATGGCNNTGATCGAGCCCACCAGCGGCAACACGGGCATCGGTCTCGCATTCGTCGCGGCCGTCAAGGGCTATCGCCTCATCCTCACCATGCCCGAGACCATGAGCCTGGAGCGCCGCGTACTGCTGCTCGCATTTGGCGCGGAGATCGTGCTGACCCCCGGCCCCAACGGGATGAAGGGCGCAATTGCCAAGGCAAATGAACTTCTTAGCCAGACGCCGGACGGCTTCATCCTGGCGCAGTTCGACAACCCCGCCAATCCGGCAATCCATGTGGCCACCACCGGCCCCGAGATCTGGGACGATACCGACGGCAAGGTTGACATTCTGATCTCCGGCGTTGGCACCGGCGGCACCATCACTGGCATCGCAACCTACATCAAGCAGCGCAAGCCGGAGTTCAAGGCGATTGCTGTTGAGCCGACGGACAGCCCGGTGCTCTCTGGCGGCAAGCCGGGACCCCACAAGATCCAGGGCATCGGTGCTGGATTCGTGCCCAGCATTCTCGACACCAAGCTGATCGACGAGGTCGTCCAGGTTTCGAACGACGATGCGATTGCCACCGCTCGCCGGCTGCCGCTGGAAGAGGGCCTGTTCGTCGGCATCTCCTCCGGTGCTGCGGTTCATGCAGCACTCCAAGTAGCTGCACGGCCTGAGAACGCCGGCAAGCTTATCGTTGTGATTCTGCCCAGCTTCGGCGAACGCTATCTCTCGAGTGTGTTGTTTGATTCGCTGCGTCAGCAGGCCCTGGCACTGCCCACGCACCCCATCACGGTTTAAAACGTAAATGAACCAAGGGCGGCCTGAACCCACGAACCTCGCGGGCCAGGCCACCCAACCCACTCGAAGCCCATGTTCATGTTTTCCCGCATCGCCGAAGACATCCGCTCTGTAAGGGAGCGCGACCCCGCTGCGCGTTCCGCGCTGGAGGTCTTCCTTTGCTATCCGGGCTTGTGGGCGGTGTGGTACCACCGTGCCTCGCATCTTCTATGGCGCGCAAGGCTTCGCCTGGCGGCGCGATTCCTGTCGCAGATTGCCCGCTTTATCACTGGAGTCGACATTCACCCCGGCGCGATGCTCGGCAGGCGGCTCTTCATCGATCACGCTACGGGCGTGGTGATCGGCGAGACGGCGATTGTGGGCAGCGACGTGACCATCTACCAGGGGGTGACCCTGGGAGGAACCGGAAAGGGCCACGGCAAGCGCCACCCAACCATCTGCGACGGCGTGTTCATTGGCAACAATGCCAACGTCCTTGGCAACATCACCGTCGGCCAGAACTCTCGGGTCGGCGCCGGTTCGGTGGTTCTATCGTCCGTTCCACCCAACTCGACCGTCGTAGGAGTGCCCGCGCATATCGTCTATCGCAACGGCGAGCGCATTCTGATCACCGATCCCCACGACATCAAGGATCCGCTCTCCGATGCCTTGATTGCCCTGTCGGCTCGCGTAAAAGAGCTGGAGAAGTGCCTCTGCATCGTCGACAACCAGACCCAGGTTCTGGAACCTTTTGCTGCCGAGGCAGCCGAACGCGAGGCCTACAGCGAAGAGCTTGGCCACCTGCAAGAGTACGTTTCAATGGGAGAAGGCATTTAGAGTCGTCAGCCTTGAACTGCCAAGGCTCTAGACATCCCATAAGATATCTAGAGATACTATGTCCTGAGTGCGCATCGTAGTAGATAGTTCGGTGGTGGTGGCTGCTGTGCGCAGCCCAAATGGGGCGTCCAATCGATTGCTGACCCTTGCCGGGGAGGGGAGAATCAAAATGCTGGCAAGTCCTCCGCTCTTTTTGGAGTACGAGGAAGTCTTGTTGCGTCCGTCCCAGATGGTGGCTACGGATGGTCAGTCGAAAGGATTGATCGGCTTTTGAGAGCAATCGCACAACTGCTTGAGCCAGTAAACATTCGCTTTCAATGGAGGCCGCAACTAGTCGACCCAGCCGATGAAATCGTCTTGGAAACCGCCGTAAACGGTAGTGCTGAAGCGTTGGTGACTCACAATCTTAAGCACTTTCTACCACTAGAGAGGCTGTTTGGAATCCCGGTGTTGACACCCGGACAACTGCTGTGGAGGCTGGACCATGAGTAAAGGAACTTACCCGCTGAAACTCCCGCTTTCGGTAAAAAAGGCCGCGCAGCGACTGGCAAAGGAAGACGGAGTTTCCCTGAATCAGTGGATCGCAGTCGCGGTTGCCCAAAAGGTGGGAACTGTGGAAACGGCAGCCGAATTCTTCGCTCGTCGAAGCCACGGCCCCAAAGAAGATCTTGCAGCCATTCTTCGTACAGCACCTGACCTGCCTCCCGTTCCCGGGGACGAACTGCCGACAACCGGGGCATAGGAAGAGCACTCGTGTCGGAGCCTGGCACATTGGCAAACTCGCTCAACTCATGCCACCTCGGAGCCGTTTGCTGCCGAGGCAGCCGAACGCGAGACCTACAGCGAAGAGCTTGGCCGACTGCAAGAGTACGTCTCGATGGGCGAAGGCATTTAATTTAAATCAGTTAGACGTAAGAGACCCGGCTGCCGCCCTGATCCGATTTAGCCTCCAACAAAAATGCTGGGAATAGGGAACCAGGAGATTTCTCTTGCGTATACATTGATTAGCACGATACATTGTTATCCGAGGTAATAAGCAATGCCGAAGCTTGCATTGAAATTGAGCTTGAAAGGCCCGGAAGCTGAGCAGCCCGACCGCTGGGAGGCGCAGCTCAGGAAGGGCGCCGTGGAGATGGCAGCGCTTGCCAGTTTGTGGCAGGGCCGACTCTACGGGCTGGAGATCATCCGCTATCTGGAGACCCACTCGCAGATGGCGCTGGCTGAGGGCACTATTTACCCGGTGCTGAACCGGCTGAAGACCGAAGGGCTGTTGACCTCAGAGTGGGTTGAGGCCGAGGCCGGCCACCCGCGCAAGTACTACTCGCTCACAGATGCTGGTCGCGAGCGCCTGCGGGAGATGGCCAAGGCATGGACCAGCTTTGCGAATGGCCTGAGCCGCCTGCTGGAACCGGTTTTGAACGAAAAGGAGAAGACCCAATGACAACTGAAAAGCAATTGGAAAGCTACCTGGCTACATTGCGCCTGCACCTGGCTCCCCTGACGCTGGGTGAGCGCGAAGAGATCTTGAAGGAAATTTCGGCTCATGTGCGCGACTCCGCGGAACAGAGCGGGGCCACCGTTGAAACAGTGCTGGCGCGGTTGGAACCGGCGGAGGCGCTCGCCAAAGAGTATCGCGATGGGCTGCTGATCAGCCGGGCAAGCCGCAGCTTTTCGCCGCTGCTGCTGCTCCGGGCCACCCTCCGCCTTTCCTCGAAGGGGATCGCCGGAATTGCGGTCTTCTTCGTAGGCCTGTTTGGCTACGCGATCGGTGGCGGGTTGGTGATCACTGCCCTGCTCAAGCCAATCTTCCCCGCAAATACAGGGCTGTGGATGCTGGACGGCCACGTGGTTTCGTCAGGGGTCCTGTTTCCACCGCCGGCCGCCCCCGCGCACGAAGTTCTTGGAATGAGCTACATCCTAATTGCTCTGGTTGCGGGGAGTCTGACGTTGCTGTCGACGACTTGGGCGATTCGAGTATTCCTGGGGCTCTCGCGAGGGTTGGAGGCGCAGCTCTCACGACTGGAATAGCCGACAGCAAAGCAGATCTCGGTGCTAAAGTGGTTTGGTTCCCACTCTCGCTCCGGGGTCTGCTTCGTTGCCGGGTATTCGTTCGCTTCTCGTCGCCGCTCTCGTGTTTCCTGTTGCCGCTCACGCAGCTGCCCGCGTTTATCCCGTACCTGTTCCCGAAGAGATGCGATCCACCGCATTCACGGTGACAGTGAACGGAACCGTTGTGAATGTGGCGCATGCGGCGGCAAGCTACGAGTTCGTGAACTTCGACATAACTGGCCCGGTTGACGTGGCCATTACCGCTGCTGAGCCCGGCTTTTGGGATCGTGGCGTGGATGTGCAGCCATGGCGGCTTGGTATCCGGCCCATCCGCCAGGGCCGGACCATTCGCTTTCATCTCACTGGACCGGCAAAGCTCTCCATTTCGCGGCCCAGGGATTTTCTCAATCACGCACAAATGCTCTTCCTGTTTGCGGGCACTCCGCCCATGCTTGCGCATTCAGGCACGGGTGTGACTGTGATCCCGGCGGGGATACATAAAGGAAGCCTCAACCCGAAGTCCGGCGAAACCATCTACCTGGCTCCGGGCGCGTTTGTTTTTGGCAGCCTGAACCTGTGGAAGGTCGAGAATGTGAAGGTCCTGGGCCGGGGCACGATCGTCTACGAGGGCACGCAGGACCCCAACGCCGACGAAGGCTGGATGCAGAAGCCCGACTGGCATTGCATCGGCTCAATGGAGGCTCACAATGTGGAGATCGACGGCGTCACCTGCATTGTTCGCGCGCGCACCTGGTCGATCCAGATGAAGGATTCCACGGGCCTCACTTTCGACGATCTGCGCGTCATCGGCGGCAACCCCGGCAACGCCAACCAGGACGGAATGGACTGGCTTGGCGGCGGAGACTCGATTGTGAACGACGCGTTCATTCGCGCCTCGGACGACGACTTCGCGATCATGGGCAATTGGGACGGCTACACCGACGATGAGATTACCCGCCCTGGCCACGATGTACAGAATGTGCTGATCGAGCACAGCGTGGTCTCCACCAGCATCTCAAACGTGGTGCGCGCTGGCTGGCCGAGAAAGACCTTCAACTCGCGCAACTTCACGCTGCGCGACTCCGACATTCTGCACGCGGGGATCGGCGCCTGCGGGCAGACGTTTGGCCTGCTCGGCTTCTGGGGCGCCAATGGAGCGAGCGGCGACCATTCCAACTACACTTTCGAGAATCTCTTCCTCGATGACTGGTACTCGCTGGTGCAGATGGAGCAGGAGAAACCCAAGCTGCACGGATTCACGTTCCGCAACATCTGGGCGCTCGATCAGCCGCCCCTGGTTGACTCCACGATCACGGGCGACATCTCGGATGTTACGTTTGATAACGTGAAGCGCGGGCAGGACGTGGCATCCAGCAATGCCGGGCTTCCCGTGATTGTGTCCGGCGGGGCGCAACCGCCGCGGTTCGTCGCTACACACACGCCCGCCGCGCGCTTCACGGTCGGCCCACCGGTCTTTGCGCCGGGAGACAAGGTCACCTTCGTTGCGCAGCCAGCGAAGCATTCCCAATACACATGGCTCTTTGGAGACGGAACCAGTGCCCAGGGCCGCAAGGTGACGCACCGCTTTGCCGACGCGGAAGGAACCGAGCTGGATGGCACGGCAACCGGCGCTGGGCGCTTCAGAGTTCTGCTGCACGTTCAGGACGAGCAGCAAGGTCAGGACTGGGCAGCGCAGAGCGTTGTGGTGATTGGAAAATGGCACGATGCAGTACCCGCCGCAGGTCCAACGGTTGCCGGCCTTGCGTGGAATATCTATCCCGGTACGTGGACAGAGCTGCCCGACCTTACGAAAGCAATTGCGGTGTTCAGCGGGGAATCGCCAAACTTGCATGTAGACGCGCAGGGATACACGGGCTACACCGCCGTCTGGGACGGGCTGATCGACATTCCTTCTGACGGAGGCTACACCTTTCATCTGATCCACGCGGACGGCGCGCGGCTGGTGATCGACGGCGTGCAGGTGGCGAAGACGGGCCCTCCGTTCGCGCAGGTCTGCGGTGCACCGGGGAATGCGTTGCAATACGATCGCGGTGCCCTGGGCCTCCGAGCCGGCAAGCACACAATCCACGTGGAGGGCCTCCATTCGGCGAGCCAGGGAGTACCAAGGGTTCTGTGGGAAGGCCCGGCGCTGCCGCTTACGGATGTTCCGCCAGCAGCCTATTTCCATCTGCGCGGCGATGCCGTGACCAGGTAATAGAGATCTGCTTTATCTGGGCGGACGAAAGCGAGCGAGTTTGCGGGCGGCGGATAGCGGATGTTACTTGGGAAGTTGCGAAGCGTCCCATCCCCCGCCAAGTGAGCGAACCAACCCAACGCTCGCGACAAACTGACGCGTGGTGAGGTCGATGGTGGTGCGCTGGTTTTGGAGCAGAGTAGCTTCAGCCGTGAGCACTTCAAGGTAGCTGGTGACACCGCCTTTGTAGCGCTGGTTGGAAAGGTCGTAGGAGTGTTGCGCTGACTCGACTGCACGCTGTTCTACGGTCGACTCCTGCTCGAGGATGCGCAGGCCGGAGAGCTGGTCTTCAATGTCGTTGAACGCCGCCAGAACGGTGCTGCGGTATGCGGCTGCGTTGGCCTCGTAGTTGTGTCGAGCCTGATCAGTGAGAGCATGCCGCTGCCCCGCGTCGAAAAGCAGCTCTGCCGCCTGCGCTCCCAGAGACCAGAGCGCGCTGGGACCCTGGATCCATGTACCAATGCGCTCGCTCTCAAAACCGCCTGTACCGCTGAGCGTGATGGTTGGGTAAAACGCGCTGACGGCTATGCCGATTTGCGCATTGGCGGCGGCGGTGCGGCGCTCGGCGGCGGCAATGTCGGGCCGGCGCTCAAGCAACTGCGATGGCACACCCACCGGCACTTGCGGTAGCGAGATGTCGAGGGGAGTGGGCGGGATGCTGAACTCCGAGGGGCTGTAGTTGGCGAGCGTTCCCACCGCGTGCTCGTACTGTGCGCGGGCAACGCCCAGGTCCACAAGTTGCGCCTTCACCTGCTCCAACTGTGTTTGGGCCTGGGCCACATCCACCTGCGAACCAATTCCGCCTTTAAACAGCCGTTGGGTCAAGTCGAGCTGGCCCTCGAGATCTTTCACTGAGCCCTCGAGGAGCTTGATATCGGAATCGAGTCCGCGCAATTGAAAGTAGTCGGAGGCCATCTCTGAATGTAGAGCGAGATCCACGCCCGCGAGGTCGGCAGCGCTGGCCTGGGCGTTCTCGCGAGCCTGCTCCACTGTGCGGCGAATGCGGCCCCAGAAGTCAGGCTCCCAACTTGCTTCGCCCGTCAGTTGAAAGTCGCCATACCCGGCCGGCTTGGCGGAGTTGTACGATGGGCCGTTTTTCGATACGTTGATGCGACTTGTGTTGGCGCCCGCGGAGACAGTCGGGAACAAGGCCGCGCGCGCTACCTTCACCTGGTCTCGCGCAGCTAGATAGGTTTCGGTCGCCTGGCGCAGGTTCTGATTCTCCGTCGCAATTCGTTCTTCCAGTCGATCGAGCTGGGGATCCTGGTAGATCTCCCACCACTTGCCCTTCAGCAATCCATCGGACGGATTCGCCGGCTGCCAGCCTCCTCCTGCCGGACTCGGCGGCGGGACCACAACGGCAGAAGCGCCGGTCTCCTTGTACGCCGCAGGAGCCTGGTAGCCGGGACGGCTGTAGTCGGGGCCAACGGGCTTGCAACCTGCCAGCAGGCCGAGTGCAACCAGCGCAGCAAGAGTTGCCGCGTCCTTTCTTAAGTTCTCGCCCTGGGCCGGAGTACGCATTCCTACTTACCTCCCTCGCTCTTGCCGGAGCTCGGGTTCACGACCGTAACCTTCTCGCCCTCGATCAGCGAGTCGGGCGGACCCTGGATCACCCGATCGGTGGCCGAGAGGCCGGAAACGATCTGTACGTTGGCCCCGTCGTCCTCGCCAATCACCACGGGCGTCAGGTGGGCCACATCGCCGTTGACCACGGTTGCCACGCGCAAGCCTTCACGGCGGAAGAGCAACGCAGACGACGGGATGACAAACGTTGGCCCGGCCGAAAGCGTCTTGAAGTGCACCTCGGCAAGCGATCCCGGCAACAGTTCGCCGGCCCGGTTGTCGACGTCCACCTCAACCAGGAGCGTCCGGCTGACGGGATCGATGGAGTCCGCCGTCCGAACCAGGGTTCCTTCGAATGTCTTGCCCGCATGCTCGGCAAAGCTCAGTCCGATCTTCTGGCCGCGCTTCACGTTGGCCGAGTAGATTTGCGGCAGGTTAGCGTAGACGCGCAACGTCTGAATCGCCTGCATGTGGAAAAGCTCTTTGCCCGCGCCAGAGTCAATCAGTTGCCCGGTGTCGATGTTGCGCGCGGTGACGACTCCGTCGAACGGAGCGTAGACCTTCTCAAAGGCCTGCAAATCCTCGAGCCGCTTGACGTTTGCCTGGGCCGATCGCACTGCCGCGGCGGTGGCGTTGGCCTGGTTGACATAAGTGTCGGTATCCTGCCGCGAAACGGCATTCGATTGAACCAGGTTGCTGTAGCGCTCGGCCTGAATCCGGGCATTGTTCGCAGTGGCCTCTGCAGTGTTGAGGTCGCCTTGTGCCTGCGCGAGCTGCTGATCCACTTCAGGGCTTGAGATCTCGCAAAGCAGAGCACCCTTCTTCACTTGCGCGCCAATGTCAAAGTACCAGCGGGTGAGATAGCCGGAAGTGCGTGCGTAGATGGGCGAGTCGGTATACGCCGTAACGTTGCCGGGGAGGACAAAATTATCCACAGGAGTCCCCTTCACGGGCTGCGCAACGATCACGGTGGGAGCAGCGCTCTCCGCGGTCGTATCCGCCAGGACCTTGTCCGCGTCCTTGCGGCGAAGGATTCCGTAACCGGCCAGCAGAATCGCGACCACCAAGAACAGCCCCACCCCGACGAGCGCTTTGCCCGGCGAGATGGCCTTTTGTTCCGGCGCGGTGTCGCCGTGATGCGCGGGCTGTGAGCCGGATTGAGATGTTGGCTTGCTTGTTTCGCTCATAGGAAACTACTCCGTAGGATCGTCGAATTCGTCAAAGGTCGCGGCTCGAACAACACCCCGAGCGGTTCTGCGCCGGTGTTCGAGCCAGCCATGGACGATTGAAAAGGCAGCCGGTACAAAGAAGAGTGTGGCCACTGTTGCCAGCAGAAGTCCGCCGATGACCGCCCGGCCAAGGGGAGCATTCTGTTCCCCGCCGTCTCCCAGGCCGAGAGACATGGGCACCATGCCGATGATCATGGCCAACGCCGTCATGATGACCGGGCGCAACCGCACAAAACCAGCATTCAGAGCGGCCTGCCGCGCATCGCCGACAAGAATTTCCAACTGCTCACGGGCAAAGCTGACCACAAGAATTGAATTCGATGTAGCCACCCCCATGCACATGATGGCGCCGGTGAGCGCGGGCACACTAAGCCGGGTGTTGGTGAGAAACAGGAACCAGACAATGCCTGCCAGCGCAGCCGGCAATGCAGCAATGATGAGAAACGGGTCAAGCCATGACTGGAAGTTCACGACCACCAGCAAGTAGACAAGAAGGATGGAAAAGGCCAGCCCCTCCAGAAGGCCCAAATAGGACGCCTTCATGGTCTCGCTCTGCCCGCGCAGGATGATGTGGGAGCCGGTCGGCAGGTCGCCCTTGTGCGTGGCGTCGCCCTTGTGCCGCGCGATGATCTGCTCCATCGACCGCGTCACCGTGCCCAGGTCGGTTCCGTCCACGTTGGAGTAAATGTCGAGCACCGGCTGCACGTTGTAGTGGCTTACGGTGCCGAGTTCGTTGCCCGGTGCGATGGAAGCGAGATTGCCCAAAACCTGCTCGGGCTGGGGCGCGCCTGGCGCACCGGTTGCCATCATGGTGGTCGGAGCCGGGGCCGATGTTGAGCCCGTAACCGGCAGGCTCTCGAGCGAGGAGAGCGAGTCGAGCTTGTACTGCGGGGCCTGAATGGCAACCGGGTAGGTGACGCCGCTCTTCGGGTCGAGATAGAAACTGGGCGTAGTCTGGAAGCTTCCGCTCAAAGCCACCAGCATGCTGGTGGCAACATCCTTCTGGGTCAGGCCGATAGTTTCCGCGCGCGTGCGGTCCACGTTTACAGTCATGTTGGGATAGTTGGACGGCTGCTGAATGCGGGCGTCAGCGGCGCCGGGCACATGACGAACTTCGTCCAGGAGCTTCTCAGCAAGTGCCCGATTCCCATTGAGGTTTGCGCCGACGATCTGAATGTCGATGGGCGCGGCCAGGCCGAAGTTCAAGATCTGGGTCACGATGTCGACCGGCAGAACGTAGAACGTGACGCCGGGATACTCGCGGGCCAGGATCTTGCGTAATTGCTCAACATACTCGGGGGTGCTGTGGTGATCCGGCGTGAGCTGCACCTGGATGTCGGCATCGGCGGGCCCAATGGGCGCGGAGGTTGAGTAGGAGAGGTTCAGGCCCGAATATGGGACGCCGATGTTGTCGACGATGGTGACGATCTCTTTCGGCGGAATGTGCTGCCGGATGGTGGCATCGATGTGATCGCAGAGCAAAGCGGTCTCTTCGATACGGGTTCCGGTAGCGGCGCGCACGTGAATCTTGAATTGGCCTGAGTCGACCGACGGGAAGAAGTCCTGGCCCAGCCACGGCTCCAGCAGCACCACAGATCCCACGGCAAACACGAGAAAAAGGATCAGGAAGACCACGGCGTGATCGACGCACAGCGTAAGGAGCCGGAGGTAAGCCTTGCGCATCGACTCAAAGCCGCGCTCGAAACCAAGCTGAAAGCGCACAAACGGATTGTGGCTGGCGCCGCGCTTCATAGTCTGCGCATCGTCGTGCTCCACCAGCAGATACTTTGCCATGGTGGGCACAACCGTACGCGAAAGCAGGTAGCTGGCCAGCATGGCAAACACGACCGCTTCAGCCAGGGGCACGAACAGGTAGCGCGCAACGCCGCTCAGCAGGAACATGGGCACAAACACAATGCAGATGGCCAGTGTGGAGACCAGGGCGGGCGTGGCAATCTGCGCCGCGCCATCCAGAATGGCCTGCTCAATCTCCTTGCCCGACTCGAGATTACGGTTGATGTTCTCAATCTCCACCGTCGCATCGTCCACCAGGATGCCCACCGCGAGCGCCAGCCCGCCCAGGGTCATGATGTTGATGGTTTCGTGAAGAATATAGAGCATCGTTAGCGAGCAGAGGATCGACAGCGGAATCGAAACAGCGATGATGATCGTGGAGCGGAAGCTGCCGAGGAAGACGAGAATCATGACAGCCGTAAGGCAGGCCGCAATGATCGCTTCGCGAACCACTCCGTCAATAGCGCTGCGCACGAAGATCGACTGATCGGAGAGGGCGTTGATCTTCAGTTCCGGCGGCAATGCGCCGCGCATGCTCTCGAGCTTTTCGTGCACCTGATCGATGATGTCGAGCGTTGAGGATGAGCCGGTCTTCATGATGCTCATCATGATGGCGCGCTTGCCGTCGACGCGGACAATATTGGTCTGCGGTGGGCTGCCGTCCCGCACATGCGCCACGTCCCGGATGTACACGACCGCTCCATTGACCGCTTTGATGGGCAGGTTGTTCAGGTCGTCAATGACCTTCGGAGCTGAGTTGGATTCGATTGCGTACTCAAAACGATCGATCTTCATTGTGCCCGAGGGCGCAATCAGGTTCTGCGCGGAGATGGCGTTCACCACGTCCACCGGGGAGAGCCCTTTGGCCTGAAGGGCGTGCAGATCCAGATCGACCTGCACCTGGCGCTGTTTGCCGCCATAGGGGTAAGGCGTTTGCGCGCCCTCGATGGTGGCCAGTTGGGTCCGAATCGTGTTTTGCCCTAGGTCAAAGACCTGCTGCTCGTTGAGGCCCTTGCCCGAAAGACCCAGCATGAGAACCGGCACGCTCGATGCGTTGTACTGAATAATGAAGGGAGGCGTCGCTCCGGGTGGCAGGGCCCGCAGCATAACCTGGTTGATCGCCGTCACCTGAGCCACGGCGCTGCCGATATTCACATGCGGCTGGAAAAAGACCTTGATCACTCCGATGCCATTGAACGACTGCGACTCAATATGCTCAATGTCGCTGACCGCCGTGGTCATGCCGCGCTCAACATTGAAGACGATACGGGTGGACATCTCCTGGGCGGAGAGACCGTTGTAGTTCCAAACCACCGTAACAATGGGGATGTCGATTGTCGGAAAGATATCCGTCGGCATCTGGACGATGCTGAAGACGCCGAGTAACAGAATCAGGAACGCAAAGACGGCGAAGGTGTAGGGCCGCCGAAGCGCAAGCCGGACAATCCACATCATAAGACTGGTTCTCGCTCCTGAGGCGGGTTAGCCCCGTCCCTGCCGAGTGGCATAGCGTCAAAGAGCTGGAGAGGAAGACTGCATCGGTTGCCGTCTCTCTTGCCGGAAGCCATTCCCACTCTGGCTCTCCCATGGCTTTCCCGCCCTGGGCTCATTCCTCTATGCACTCGAAACTACAATGGTAGACGAAGCTCGCACAAAACGTGTAAGTGCGAACTAAAACGCAGATATCTGCCCCTTTTGAGACGCTGATTCTGGGCCAGGGGATGCACTTTCGCTCGGCGGGTGTCCCATTACGGCTGGCCAACCAGAAATCGACGGAATCGCTCCCAATCGGGGCAACCATCGGGTGATTCTTCGCATCGGAAGCAATCGAAGTTCAGCCAGAGCCCGCCCCCGCCAGTGAATGCGTTTCAAGCATCTGGCCGAATGTCGAGCCAACTCGAAGTTCACAAATTCGTCTACATTGACGTTGCTCTAATAACGCGGCTTCCCTCGGTGGGCAAGGCGATTGCACCGGTAATGGCCGAGTCGCTTACAATGATTCCGGCCTCAACCGTTCAATGCGCATCTTAGTTCCTGGATGTGACTGAAAATCGCGCTGTAACCAGGGGCTGGCGGACGAAACTTCGCAGGAAACTCTGGCGTCCGTAGAAGCATACACCGGGAGTCCGGCGACCCGCTGAACCGCGGCTTACGAGCAGGTGCAGGGTTCGTGAGTCGTATACCGACTGTGACATTCTTCCGAAGACCGCATATCCGCCCCTGTTTTTGGCGTGAATCCACTTAACCGAACTGAAACGGAAACCAAACTTATGTCAACTCAAGGCGCGCCGGAGTCTCAACTGCCAACCTTCACCTCGCCCCACCAGCCCATCGAACGCAAGGGGTCGCCCTGGGTGAGAATTGTGGTCTATGTCGTTGTCATCGGCCTTCTGGGCGTCATCGGCTGGCGGATTTACCAGAACCAGCAGATCGCCAAGCAGCAGGCACAGGGCGCAGCAAAGGCTCTCGCGGGCCAGAAGGTTCCCGTCCAGGTGGCGGCCGTTCAGGCCAGGCCGATGCCCATTTTCCTTACTGCGCTGGGCACTGTGACACCCTACATGAGCGTGACCGTCAAAGCGCGTGTGAGCGGCGAGCTGCTTCCGGTAAAGTTCACTGAGGGCCAGCAGGTAAAGCAGGGCGAGACCATTATGGTGATCGACCCCAAGCCCTACCAGGCAGCTCTCGACCAGGCAAAAGGAAACCTGGCCCACGATCAGGCATTATTGACGAACGCGCAGGCGGAGTACGCCCGGTACAAAGCCCTGTTTGATGCGGGCGTCACTTCGAAGGAGACACTCGACGCCGATAAGGCCGCCCAGGGACAGTATCAAGGGGCGATCGCAGCCGATAACGCGGCAATTGAGACCGCCCAGTTGCAGTTGAACTGGTGCTATATCCAGTCGCCGATCCCAGGCAAGATCGGCCTTCGGCTCGTTGACCCCGGCAACATCATCACCGCGAACACCACCAACCTGGTGGTGATCAACCAGTTCCAGCCGATTGCCGTGTATTTCACGCTTCCCGAAGAAGATCTGCCCGAAGTGCTCAAGAAACTGGCGGCCGATAAGCGCCTCCCCGTGGACGCCTATGACCAGGACGACACAAAGAAGCTGACGTCAGGCTATCTGCTGACAGCCGATAACCAGATCGACACAACCACTGGCACCGACAAGCTGAAGGCGGTCTTCGAAAACAAGGATTCGTCGCTCTTTCCTAACCAGTTCGTCAACATTCACCTCACGCTGGAGAACCGGCCTGATGCGCTGGTTGTGCCCAGCGCGGCAATTCAAACCGGTATTCAGGGCTCATACGTGTGGGTAGTCAACACCGACGACAAGGGTGCGGCAACTGCGAAGATTCAGACGGTGAAGGTTGCGCTCGCCGAAGGGCAGATCACCATCCTCGACTCCGGCGTGGAGAAGGGGCAGAACGTGGTGGTGGATGGGGCCGACCGCCTGCGCAACGGTCAGGCGGTTGTGGCTAGCGTGGCAAAACAACACACCGGACAGACGGGCGCAACGCCACAGGGCGGCGGACAACCGGCGAGTGGGAGCGGAACTGGACACTCCGCAGGTTCCGGCGCAGGCAAACCGGCGTCTAAGGAGCAGCAGTGAGCCTTAGCCCTTCCCGGCCATTCATTCTGCGCCCGGTGGCGACATCGCTGCTGATGGCTGCCATCCTGCTGGCGGGCGGCGTCGGCTACCTGCAGTTGCCGGTCTCCGCGCTGCCNNATCCAGGTGCTGACCTTCTATCCGGGCGCCGGACCGCAGGTTATGGCCTCCTCTGTGACTGCGCCGCTCGAGCGCCAGTTTGGCCAAATGCCCGGACTGAAGCAGATGACCTCGGTCAGCTCCGGCGGTGGGTCCGTGATCACTCTCGAGTTCAACCTCGATGAAGACATAGACATCGGCGAACAGGAAGTGCAGGCGGCAATCAACGCCAGCAACAACTTCCTGCCCACTGACCTGCCGAATCCGCCCATCTACAGCAAGGTGAACCCGGCGGACGCGCCGATCATGACGCTGGCACTTTTCTCCGAGACCTTGCCGCTGGACCAGATTGAAGACGCCGCCGACAACAACCTGGCCCAGAAGATCTCCCAGGTCACGGGCGTGGGGCTGGTTTCGATTGCCGGCGGACAAAAGCCCGCGGTCCGCATCCAGGCAAACCCGGCCCAGCTCGCCGCATATGACCTCAGCCTGGAAGATCTGCGCACTGCCGTCGCGGCCGCCAACGTCGACCAGGCCAAAGGAACTCTCTCCGGGAACCGCCAGTCCTACACGATCGGGGCAAACGACCAACTGATCTCCAGTAGCGACTACAAACCGATCATTGTGGCTTATCGCAACGGCGCAGCCGTTCGCGCCTCCGACGTGGCTACCATCGTGGACGCCGCGGAAAATTCCCAACAGGCAGCATGGATGGATCGCCAGCCCGCCGTGATCGTGAACATCCAGCGTCAGCCCGGCGCAAACATCATCAAGGTTGTCGATTCCATCACCAAGCTGCTGCCCCAGCTCCAGACCAACCTTCCGGCAAGCATCCAGGTGAAGGTTCTAACCGACCGCACCACCACGATTCGCGCATCGGTGCGGGATGTGGAGTTCGAGCTGATGCTCACCATCGCCCTGGTGGTGATGGTGATCTTCCTCTTCCTGCGCAACCTGGCTGCAACCATCATCCCGTCGGTGGCAGTGCCGCTCTCGATTGTCGGCACATTCGGCGTGATGTACCTGCTGGGCTACTCGCTCAACAACCTGACGCTGATGGCGCTGACCATCTCGACCGGTTTTGTAGTGGACGATGCGATCGTAATGATCGAGAACATCACCCGCTTCGTTGAGGAAGGTGAAAAGCCCATGGTGGCCGCCCTCAAGGGCAGCCAGCAAATTGGCTTCACCATCATCTCGCTGACGGTTTCGCTCATCGCGGTGCTCATTCCGCTGCTGTTCATGGGAGACGTGGTCGGCCGCCTATTCCGCGAGTTCGCCGTCACGCTGGCGGTCACGATTCTGGTTTCGGCGGTTGTGTCTCTGACGCTCACACCGATGATGTGCTCGCGCATCCTGCGCCACAAGCCGGCATCAGAGCAGTCTCGCTTCTACCACTCGTCAGAGAAGGTCTTCAACTCCGTCATCGCCTTCTACGGAAGGACCCTTCGCTTTGTCCTTCAGTATAAATTTGTCACTCTGATGGTCACTATCGCCACTCTTGTGCTCACCCTGGTGCTTTACGTTGTGGTTCCCAAGGGCTTCTTTCCGGTGCAGGACACAGGCGTGATCCTGGGCATCAGCGAAGCGCCGCAGAACGTAAGCTTCGCGAGCATGGCCCAGCGCCAGCAGAAGCTCGTCGACATTGTGCTCAAGGATCTGGCGGTGGATAACGTCTCGTCGTTCATCGGCGTGGACGGAACCAACACGACGCTGAACTCCGGGCGCATCCAGATCAATCTCAAGCCGCTCGATCAACGCGGCATTTCGGCAACCCAGGTCATTCAGCGCATTCAGCCCCAGTTGGCCAATGTCGAAGGCATCCAGTTGTTTCTACAGCCGCTTCAGGACCTCACCGTGGAAGACCGCGTCAGCCGCACGCAGTTCCAGTATTCGCTGGAAGACCCTGATCCTGTGGAACTGGCCAAGTACACCCGCCTGATGGTAAGCGGACTGAGCAAGGAAAGCGTGGTCACCGACGTAGCCAGCGACCTCCAGGACCAGGGCCTTGGAGCACAATTGGTCATCGATCGAGACACCGCCGCGCGGCTGGGCATCGCCATGGCCGACGTCGACAATACCCTCTACGATGCCTTCGGCCAGCGACAGGTCTCCACCATCTTTACCCAGCTCAACCAGTACCATGTGGTGATGGAGGTGAGTCCGGAGTTCCAGACCGATCCCTCAACCCTCAACAGCCTTTACGTCAAGTCGGCCAATGGAACGCAGGTGCCGCTGAGCCAGCTTGCCCATTGGGAGCAGTCAAGTGCACAGCTCTCGATAGGCCACCAGGGCCAGTTTCCGGCAACGGTCGTCAGCTTTAACCTTGCGCCGGGCAAGGCCCTGGGCGATGCTGTGCAGGCTGTGAACCGCGTCGAGGCGAACATCAAAATGCCGGCCTCGATCAACGCCAGCTTCCAGGGAACGGCCGCCGCGTTTCAGACTTCGCTCGCCAACGAGCCTATTTTGATTCTGGCCGCCCTCATCACGGTCTACATTGTTCTGGGCGTTCTCTACGAAAGCTACATTCACCCCATCACGATCATCTCCACGCTGCCATCCGCCGGTGTGGGAGCGATTCTCGCCCTCATGATCACGGGCACCGAGTTCAGCGTAATTGCGCTGATCGGCATCATTCTGCTGATTGGCATCGTGAAGAAGAACGCCATCATGATGATCGA
>PMXB01000312.1 GCA_003165935.1 Acidobacteriaceae bacterium
TCGAATCTTCCCGGGGTCACCATACGCAAGTCCAGCGTGCGAAGGGCACTTAAAGGCCCGGGCATTATTTTAGATCTGAACAAGATTGGCGGCATGGCTGTTCGATGTTGCGTTGATCCTAGTTGCCGCGGAGAGTTCCCAGGAATTCCTTGAAAGAGGCCGCATCGACGACGCCCATGGCCCGTTCTTGCGGCGTCAGATTTAGGCGACGCCGGTCCTTTTTGTCCTGAAAGACAAAGTGCAGGCCGACTCCGTCATTGCCCCAGCGCATGACCATGGCGTTGACGGTGAAGGATCGCTCGGCGGTAGGCTGGCGCTGGTCAGTGAGCGTCATGCGGATCACAGTGCCGGGATACCAGCGCTCCTCAGTCAGGACATAGATGCCGGTTTCGCTGACGTCTCGAATGCCGTGCGGGACGGGTGCGCCACCGGTAAAGAAGAATGCCGTTAGGCCGGGAATCGCTTCGCGGAGTGCGCCGCGCTTGTCATCCGGTTCCGCGGAGAGAAAACGCTCGAGCCAACTTTTCTTCTTTGGTCTCGACTCCTGATTATGTGAGGCGGGCAGTGCAGGGGGCACAGGTAGCGGCTGTGTGACCGGCTCGGGGGCAAACTCAAGAGGAGCAATGGGCCGCTCCGGGACAAATGCCTGGGTGGGTGTGGGCGGCAATGGCTCGGGCCGCGCGAGGTCTTTCCATGGGAGGACGTGACCGGAGACCTGACCGGAACCTTGATTCGGGGTGTGGACTGGGATCGGGGCGAAAGTGCTGCTCTGCTGGCCCACGGTCTTCATCTTTGCCAACTGCTCGAGGATGATCTTCATTTCAGCAGGCGGGCGAAAGATGAGCTGATCGCCAGAACGTGTACCCGTTGAGGCGATTGATTGCGGCGGGAGAACCAGGACGCTTGCAGCTGGTCGGCTGGAGCCGGAGACGCAGAAGATGGGGAACGACTCGACGGCTTCAATGACGACGCATTCCCGGTCAAGGTAAACCAAGTCAAGGGGCATGCGGACACTGGTGGGGGAAATTCCGCGGAAAGGCACGAGCCAGAGACCTGTACCGGGAGTGAGTGAAAAGGTTTGGAGGCGCGTCTCCAAGCTTGCGGTGGTGAAGTCTCCAGCCTCCGCATCGGCACTCAGGAATCGCTCGCTGGTTTGGTTGTAAACGCAACACTGGCCGGACTCGCCCTGGGGCCCCGGGGGCCGGGAGCCATCGTTCTGGTCGCCTTGCCAGACCTTCCAACCCAAGGACACACGCCCGCCGCGGGGACCCGGCAGGAAGTCGCTGAATTGATCGGGTTTGGCAGACATTGGACCTCCGCGTCTTTTACTTTTATCGACCAGTGTCGCAGGCGGATCTATCTGAGGATCCGACTGTTGTCTATTCTCTAAATCAATTTGAGTACCTAAGTCACGGGGAAAATCGTTCAACTCGATCAAGTATTCACTCATGAGCTAACAGGTCGAGTGTCCACGGATTGCGGCTGTTTCGGTCGAGGTCTGAATCGGATCGGCGAAGCTCTGATCGGCAGTTCGTGGCCGGACGGGCAGCGGACGATGATGTTATCGGCAGGTTGGAAAAGGAACTTGTGGCCCGGACAGGGACTTTGACTTCGCTGGTGTCTTTGGCTATAAATGTTGATACCACTGAAAGTCGTTTCAGGGATTTTGGGCTGTACGCACGGCTCGCAGCCCCAACCAGAAGATTAATCGCCAGGATGCTCGGGAAGGCGGTGAAAGTCCGCCACTGCCCCGCAACTGTGAGCGCTTTATGCCCGGATGCTCGTCATTCAGGCAGGTTTTTAGCCAGGGTCTTTTCTTCGTTTTGGAGAGATCGCACAACCACTGACGGCGGCCCCTGCGGCATGCTGTTGGGAAGGTGGCTGAAACGGGCGCGAGTCAGGAGACCGGTCCTTTGGCGCCTTAACCCGCTTGCGTTCCGAGGGGAACGAAGGAGCAACGATGCGATCTCCCGCCATGCCGAAGGCTCGCCTGGGCCTACGAGTTTTTTCCCTTTTAACACTTTTGATTTTCCTCTTGGCTGAGTGCCGGGCTGCGTCGATTCGCGGTGTGGTGACGGACCCATCCGGAGCCAAGGTGACGGGGGCGGTTGTTGACCTGCTCTCTGGAGGCAAGGTGGTGGCCACGGCGGTTTCGACGGCCGATGGAAGCTACGAGATCCTGACGGGTACGGAGGGGCGCTTTTTTCTGGTGGTTGCGGCGAAGAGCTTCAGGCAGTTGGAGACGCCGGTGTTTTATGCCGGGCGGCTGGACAACGTGGAGCGGAACGTGGTGCTTGAGCCGGAGTGGGTTCGGGAGTCGATTGTGGTGACGGCGACGGGCACTCCGACGCCGCAAGCGCAGACCAGCGCGGCGACGAGCGTGATTGGGCCAGAGGCGCTTGAGTCGTCGGAGGGGGTGGGGAATCTGCTGCGGCTGATGCCGGGGACGTTTGTGACGCAAGACGGGCAGATGGGCGCGCAGACTTCGCTGTTTGTGCGCGGGGGCAACTCCGACGCGAACAAGGTGATGCTAGATGGGGTGGACGCGACGGATCTGGGCGGGGACTTTGACCTTGGGCCGCTGGCGACGACTGCGGTGGAGAGCGCGGAGGTTTATCGCGGGACGAATTCAGATCTTTATGGTGCGGGCGCAGGGAGCAGCGTGATCAACCTGACGACGCCGCGCGGGACGACGAGCTTTCCGTCGGTGGTGTTTCGTGGGGATGCGGGGAATCTTTCGACTTCGCGTGAGGAGCTGGAGCTTGCGGGCGCGTGGAAGAAATTCGACTATCTTGGCGCGTATAGCTGGCTGCAAACGACGAACGACTTGCCGATGGATGAGTACCACTCGGGAACGGCCGCGGGGAATATTGGCTGGCAGCCGAACGGGAGCACGCAGATTCGGGGGACCGCGCACTACGGCGTGGATGCAACGGGCGTGCCGAATGCGTGGGACTTCTATCACATTGCGGACAGCGCAAAGGAGGGGGATCAGGACCTGTATTTGAGCGGTTCGATCGACAACCAGACGACCGCGGACTTTCATCAGAGCGTGCGCTATGGTGCGACGCGGAAACGCGAGCAGTACAACCAGTTCGCTCAGGAAGGAATCATCGACGCGAACGGCGATGGGCTGGGCGAGGAACTCACTATTACGGGCGCGAATGGCTACTCGGTGACGGGTAGCGCGATTCTGGACTACGGCGGGACTTATCCGTACGGATATCAACTGGTGAACAATCGCGATCAGCTTGTGTATCAGGGCGACTACCGGTTCACGCCGCACCTGGTTGCGATGGGGAGCTTTCGGTTTGAAGATGAGCGCGGGGTGGAGAACATCCCTGACTATGAGACCTATGAATCTGCCGAGCGGACGAACTACGACTACATTGGCGCGGTGCATGGAGACTTCAAGAACCGGTTCTTTTATTCGCTGAGCGGNNACGTATTATGTGGTGCGACCGCGCAAGGGCGTGATGAGCGGGACGCGGGTTTTGTTCAACTTTGGTGAGGGCGTGCGCGAGCCCAAGCTGACAGAGCAGTTCGGGTCGCTGTATACGTTTCTTGAGGGGAACGGATTTGCGAGCGCGGCGACGCAGTTGAAGATTGGACCGCTGGCGGCGCCGACGACGCGGAGCTACGAGGGCGGCGTGGAGCAGGCCTTCTTTAGCGATCGGATCATGTTTCGAGCGAGCTACTTTCACAACCAGTTCGGCAAGGAGATTGAGTCGGTGGGGGCGGTGCTGCTGACGCAGTTGATTCCGGGGCTGACGCCGGCGGACCTTGGCTACGACTACCACAACGACTCGGGGCTCTACGTGAATACTGAGGCGTTTCGCGCGCAGGGGATTGAAACGACGGTGGAGGGCGGAATCGGGCGCGGGCTGTTCATGCGGGGCGGATATACGTATACGGACAGCGTGGTGCAGCGGTCGTTCTCAAGCGACAACGAGGCGCTGCTGGACGGCTATGCGCCGACTTACAACGGGATTCCGATTGGCGACTACTCGCCGCTGGTTGGAGCGCGGCCATTTCGGCGGGCGCCGCATACGGGGTTCTTCACTGCGACGTATTCGACGGGCAAGCTTACGGGGTTGTTTAACGCGGCATTTGCGAGCAGGAGCGATGATTCGACGTACCTGACCGATGCAAACTATGGGACTTCGTTGCTGTTGCCGAACCGAAATCTGGATTTTGGTTATGCGCGGCTGGACCTGGGGGCGAGTTACCAACTGTTGCCGTGGCTGGGGGTTTATGGGAGGGCGGAGAACCTAACCAACAACCAGCACATTGCGCCGATCGGGTATCCGAGCTTGCCGTTCACGGTGCGTGGCGGGCTGAAGATCGAGTGGGGGATTGGGGAGCCGAAGCAGTAGGAAATCGGGTGTAGGGAATCGGGTATGGGGTGTAGGGTTGACCGGCGCGAGTTGACATGACTACGGCTTAGCCGTACTCTCTTGCTATGCAATACGAGTGGGATCCTGAGAAGGATGCCCTGAACCGTCGTAAGCATGGGTTGGGTTTGGCTGAGGGAGTTCCCGCGCTCGAAGACCCTCATAGAGACTTTTGGATCGACGACCGTTTCGACTACGGTGAGGTACGTTTTGCCACGTTAGGCCTCGGCGCGAGGCGAATTCTGTATGTCGTCTCCGCGACCCCCAAGCCTGACGTCACCCGAATCATCTCAGTAAGAAAGGCGAACAAGAATGAAGTCAAGCAATATGATCGTGTTCGATCATGAGCCGGGCGATCCACTACCGGAGACAGATACGGATTGGGACGTCATTGACGCGCTTACCGATGAAGAACTGACCGCGGCGGCGCTGGCAGATCCGGATGCGCAGCCGATTCCTCCGGGAACGGACGAGGAGCTAGCGAAGATAGGCCTGCATCGTCAGGTGAATGTGAAGAGGCTCCGTGAAAAGCTGGGGTTGACGCAGGAGGAGTTTGCTGCGACCTATCGGATTCCGGTGGGGACGTTGCGGGATTGGGAGCAGGCGAGGAAGAATCCGGACGCGACGGCGCGGGCTTATTTGACGGTGATTGCGCGGAATCCGCAGGCGGTTGCGGAGTGGTTGAAGCCGGCGTGAGGCTCGTGGTTTCATTTTGCGACTGACTTTTGAGACGCGCATGCCCGCGTTTTCAGCGGGTCGGCGAGGTGTCCCAAGACATACCCCTTATGAGACAGCATCCTGTCCGAAGTTCTTGTTCTCGACGGCTTTCAGCCCATCTTCATCGAAATAGCGTTGAAAGCTCTCTTTCGCTGAAACTTTTCCCTTCTCAAGCTTTGCAGGGCCACACCAGAACGTTCCTTCCTTCGCCGGCGCAATTTGGGTGCGCGGCATGTACGCGACACAATCAGGGTGAGCCAGTCGTTCGAGTGAGGTAAAAAGCGGGATCACTAAAACCATGTCCGGATGTAACGCGGTCAGCTTGCCACGGTAGCCATATTTTTTCCGCACTGCCGTCGTCGTCTCTGGGAATTTGCCCTTCACCTGAACGGGACGAATGATTAAACCGGCGTCTGTTTTCTTAGAGACGATGAAGTCAAACCCTTTGTCTTTCCGGGGAAAGTAAACTGACCACCCTGCATCTGCGAAAATGCCCGCGATGTACTGCTCCGCGAACTCGTCCCGTTGGTTTTTCGGCTTAGGCATAACAGCAGTTTAGCGGCACCCTTTGGGCATGGAGGTACGAAATTCACCCTTTCTGCGACAGAGAAATACCGCCGGGTGCGGCCACGGCCACTATCCATCGGCAAGCATAATCTATGATTTAATTTCCGCAGGTACGCGAGGAATCCCACATGCCGAAGTGCAGCCAATGCGACCGTCCAGCCTTGTATGCGATTGGCGGCCAGCAAATTCCGCTATGCCTCCAATGTGGTGCTATCCATCAAAGCGTCGTTGATCGACAACTAGCAGCGCTTGAGCGTCAGGTCGAAACGGCACTCGACGATATGGAAATGGTCTCGGGTATGAAGCTCCCCGGACGACGGCGACCCTCGCCGCCCGTCATCCTGCCCGGTGCGACATTCCACAACATCAATATTAAGAACAGCAATGTGGGCGTTGTTAACACCGGCGAGCTTCATCAGGTGGACACGGCAGTCTCAGTGATCGGCAACCAAGGGGAGCCGCAATTAGCCGGAGCGCTGAAAGCCTTGACGGAGGCCGTCGTCGCCAGCACTGCAATGGATGCCGCGGCCCGGCAGGAAACGATAGAACTTCTGAGCGCCCTTGGCTCGGAAGCTACCGTCCAAAAGGCTCAGCGCCGCGCGGGGGTGGCTCGCCCTCTACTTGGGAGGCTTCGAGAACTACTTAGTGTCGCCGCTGATCTGTCGTCAGTGGCACAAGTCGCAGTACCAATTATCGCCGCCGCGTTCGGCGCACAGTAGTTTCAGCGAAAAGAAGCCCTTTTGGAACCTACCCTTTTCGAGATGCTAAGGCCATAGGCATATGGTTGGCGCGCTTCGTCATGGGCTAACAGGAAGCATCCCTCAGCGGCTGAAGCCGGCAATCGTTTTGCTGGCTTGATCGGCACGACTGAAGTCGTGCCCTTTCAAAACGTCGACCCATTGGAGTCTTTCCGTTATGAGGGGTAACTGGCGCGGGCCGGAGGCCCACGCTACAGCCGGTCTGGAGACCGGCGCTACCTGTATCGGCCTGTATCGTCAATCGCAGGTTGGCGGTGACAGCGGACCGTTCTCACGAGGCCTTATTGCTTGAATCTTACAGTGCTTCAGCCGCGGAGGAGGTCTTTGGCTNNAGCTTGACCTGGGCGATGGTGGCGGCGCCGACGAAGCCAGTGGCGTCGTTGAACTGCGGGCAGACTTCCATGCAGCAGCAGCAGGAGATGCAGTTGGAGAGCGGGTAGTTGGCTTCCTGCTGTTGGGGGAAGACGCGGGGGCCGGAGCCGAGGGCATAGGTTCCGTCGACGGGGACCCAGGCCTTGACGGCCTTGAGGTTTTCAAAGAGGACGGAGCGGTCGACCTGGAGGTCGCGGACGAGAGGGAACTTGGAGAGGGGCTCGATTTTGATTGGTTGCTCGAGATTGTCGATGAGCGACGAGCAGGCCATGCGAGCTTTGCCGTTGATGCGCATGGCGCAGGAGCCGCAGATCTCCTCGAGACAATTGGAGTCGTAGGCGATGGGGGTGGTGGGGCGGCCGT
>PMXB01000097.1:0-17092 GCA_003165935.1 Acidobacteriaceae bacterium
CGACGGAGATCTACAACCAGGCCAAGGTTGCGCTGGAAGAAGCAGACGCACTGGTGTTTGTGGTGGACGTGAGAACGGAGCTTGCCAGCCCGGACTACGACCTGGCGCGGCTGTTGATTCGCGGCGGCAAGCCGGTGTTTATAGCGGCGAACAAGGTGGAAGGCGCGGGGCTAGCAGCCGAGGCGGAGAACCTGCGCAGGCTCGGCATCAAAGAGCTGTACCCGATCAGCAGCGAGCATGGCCAGGGGATTGGGGATCTGCTGGATGCGATTGCGGCGGTGTTGCCGGAGGAAAAGACCAGCGAGTCAGCAAGCCAGCAAGTCAGCGAGTCGGCGAAAAAGCGGGCGCGGAGATCGTCGGACGAAGAAGACGAAACCGACGAGGAGGGCGAGAAGCTGCACCGCACGCATGGGGAGTTTGAGCAGCATGAGACTTCAGTTGCCATCATCGGGCGGCCGAATGTGGGCAAGTCAACGCTGCTGAATGCGCTGACCGGGACCTCGCGGGCGATTGTTTCGCCGATTGCGGGCACGACGCGCGATGCCGTGGACGAGGTAGTGGAGTTCGAAGGCACGCAGTTCAGGTTTGTGGATACGGCGGGCATTCGGCGCAAAGGCAAGACGCACCTGATGGCGGAAAAAATGAGCGTGGTGATGGCGCGGCGGCATCTGGAAGCAGCCGATGTGGCGCTGCTGGTGATTGACGCGACCGAAGGCGTGACGGCGGCCGACGCGACCATTGGCGGATACGCGCACGAGAGCGGGCGCAGCGTGATCATCCTGGTGAACAAGTGGGACGCGGTGACGACGGGACGGACCGACGGCAAGCCTCCTGCGGATCGCGATGCGTACGAGGAGCGGCTGCGGCGAACGCTGAAGTATCTGCACTACGCGCCCGTGATCTTCCTGTCTGCGTTGGAGAAGACGGGCCTGGGCCGCGTGATGAACGAGACGAAGAAGGTGGCGATTGAGCGGCGCAAGCGGGTAACGACGGGACAGATGAACCGGTTTCTGGAGAAGGTGGACTTCCAGCGCGCGCCGGTGCCAATGGCCAAGCGGCTGCGCATCTTCTATATGACGCAGGCGGCAGTAGCTCCGCCGACGTTTGTGCTGTTCACGGATCGAGATATCCAACTGCACTTCAGCTTCGAGCGCTTCCTCGAGAACCAGATTCGCGAGGCGTTCGGGTTCGAGGGGACACCGATCTGGTTCAAGCTGCGACCCCGCAACGTGAAAAAAGAGGAATAGCGATAGAATTCAGCCGAATCCGGAATATTTTCTCTTGGGGGCTGAATGCGTCTTGCCGTTCTTTTGATTTCCATTCTTGCCGTGGAATGTGCCCTTGTCGCGCAACCTGCCGACTACCCGCATCCGATCGATGAACAAGCGGCCAGAAAGAACATGCTGGCGCATCCCGATCCGGTGTACCCGCCGATTGCTAAAGCCGCGCGGGTGCAGGGCCCGGTCGAGATTGCGGTCGTCATCGATCACACCGGCAAAGTGAGTTCAGAACGGGTGCTGAGCGGTCCAGCGATGCTCCAGCAAGCTGCCCTTGATGCGGTCCGCAAATGGACGTTCAAGCCTTTTCGTCTAAATGGCGCGCCAACGACAGTGAGCGCTGTGTTTGAATTTCCTTTTCAGATCGATAAGCCCGGCGAAGGCCCGACCAAAGAACAGACAGAGGCCGCTCAAGCCTGGTTTCCCGTCTCAAACAAGTGCAGAAATGCCTTGCAGGCGAATAATGCTGACGATTCCCTGAGCTTCTGCAAACAGGCTCTCGATTTCGCATCAAAGGCTGGGGATAAGAACTCCAGCGATCAGCTGGGACTCATGCTGTCACACCAGTACTACGGACATGCTCTGATTCTTTCGGGCAGACCGGATGAGGCGCTCGCTGAAGAGAACAGGGCCATAGATGAATCAAAGAAATGTTTGACGGACACGGACGAGGAGTATGCGATGCCGTTCTTCTGGCGCGCCATGGCGGAGGCACGCCTGGGTCAGGCGGATGCGACTCTTGCAGATCTCAAGACGGCTGAGGAGACGCAACGGCGTGCGATTGTCCATCTTCCTGAGATGAAGAAAACCTACAGCCAGGATCTCGCCAGCATCCTGAAGACACATGCGAGGCTGCTCGATCAGGTCGGGCGGCCAGAAGAAGCCGCTAAGTTACGCGATGAGGCCAATTCGCTCTGAGCCCAACAAGCTCAGGTGCCTCACGATTCGCTTTCAGTCAGTTGGAACCGGTTGGCGAATTGAGGGTGCGGTGTAGCCCTCGCTGGCGAGGTGTTGGCCCATTTGGGCGTACATCTCTGGATTGTCGGGCTGCCAGGTGCCGAGGCCGTCGACGTAGCGGTTGTACATGCAAAATGCCGCGGCGATAAGCACGGTGTCGTGAATCTCGATGTCGGTTGCTCCGAGTTTGCGAGCGGCCTCGACATCAGCGGCGGTGACCAGCTTGCCGTCCTGCCGGACCTTGCCCGCAATGGCCATCAACGCTTTGAGCTTGTCGCTGACAGGCGCGGTGAGGAAGTCGGCTTTCACCTTGTCCACGATGGAGGGGTCGCCGAGATGACACGCGGCGGCGGCTCCGTGGCTTGACTGGCAAAAGTGGCAGTCGTTCTGCGAAGAGACATAGGTGGCGATCAGTTCACGCTCGCCGGGGGTGAGGGAGTTGGCGTCGTGGAGGAGCACATGGGCAAGTTCGCGCATGGGCTTGGCGACTTCGGGGCGAAAGTTGAATCCGGCGCTGATTCCTGGCATGCCTTCAGGCAGATCGATGTGAGGCATCGGTTATCTCCTTAGTGTGCGGCGGGGGCAGGTGAGGCTTGGTCGCCCAGATACTCACGGCTCGTGGTCACGTAACCGTCGCGTGCGGTCCGGCGGCCGCGTTCGCGATAGAGCGCCTCGTCGTCGGGCTGCTCGGTTCCCAGGCCGTCCACGTAGCGGTTGTACATGCAGAACGCGGCAGCAATCAGGACTGTGTCGTGGATCTCGATGTCGGTAGCGCCGAGGTTTCGGGCGGCCTCGACGTCGGCGGGCGTCACCAACTTGCCGTCATTTTGCACTTTGCCCGCAATGACGAGCAGGGCCTTGAGCTTGGGGCTGATGTTGGCCTGGGTGAAGTCCGTTTTCACCTGGCGGACAAGGGCTTCATCGCCACCCAGATGGGCCGCGGCGATCATGCCGTGAACGCTGGCGCAGAAGTGGGTGCAGTTGAGGCTTGAGACGTAGGTGGCGATGAGTTCGCGCTCACCCTTGCTCAAGGTGCTGGGGCCGGTGAGCAGGACTTCAACGAGGTCGTTCAGGGGGCGAGCTGTCTCGGGGCGGAAGGCCATAGCGCCGCGAATTCCAATGTGGCCAGGGGGGAGGGCGATGTGTGGCATGATGCAACTCCTTGGGGAAAAGGCTAGGGTATTTCGACGATCTGGGCCTGGACGGTGTTGGTGGAGCGAACGAGCAGCCAGCGTGCGGGAAGACCGGCCAACACAACAGCCGCGCCCAGCAGCGATGGCCCGAGACTGTGCATGAGCAGCATGGCGGCCAGGATTCCGCTGCCGGCGATGAACACAAGAGGCGCCGCGGGAAACCACCATTTGCGAACTGGCGTAATGACCCGAAAAAGTGTGGCGACGGTGAGCGCCAAAAACACAACCGCCGAAAAAATGATGAAGGCGAGGATGCGGTCGAAGGCTCCAAGGGCGAGCACCAGCAACGCCATGCCGGTTTGTAGGAGCACGGCGTTGGCGGGCGAGCCGAAGCGTGGATGGAGGCGGCCGAAGAAAACGAGTGGACCGGCGTTGGCGCGGCCTCCCGCCTCGCCAAGAGCCAGGGCATAAGTTACACGGGGCACGGCCATGCTGAGCACCAGCAGGCCGCCCAGTACGCAGAGCAGAACACAGGCCGAGAGTACGCGTCCGCCCGCGCTGCCAAAGAGGGCCTGGCCAAACTGGGCAACGAAGGCGGTGTTCGATTGAATGCTTTGCACTGGCACAACGGCAACAAAAGCAAAGCTCACCAGCAGATAGAGGGCTGTGACCACCAGAACACCGGCGGAGAAGGCAATGGGGAGATTGCGCTGGGGGTTGCGAACCTGGCCCGCGATTTTACCGGCCTCCCACCAACCGCCAAAGCAGAAGAAGGCGCTGATGGAAGCTCCGGCGATGGCCTCAAAGAGAGGATCCGAGCCGAAGCGGCGGAGAGTGAGTGGTTCGAGGTTTGCGAGGGTGGCGCGGCCAGAGACCAGCGCCCATCCGACCAAGCCTACAAGGACGGGAACCTTGAGCCAGTTGAGAGCGGACATGAGGCTGCCGGAGACACCGGTGCCAAAATAGTTGATCGCGCCGAGGGCCAGCAGCATGATTGCCGGGAGCAGCGAAACCAGCCACAGGGGCATTGGGATCAAAGCTTGGACATAAGGAACCGTTCCCACGCAGAGGGCCGAGGCTATGCCGGGATACATGACCAGTGCCGCCATCCAGCCGTAGAGGAAACCTACGCGCCGGCCGAAGCCACGGCGGAGGTAAATGTATTCGCCACCATCGTGGGGATTGCGGACGGCCAGCTCAGTGAAGCAGAGTGCTCCGGCCATGGTGAGCAGGGCCATGCCGCACCAGACGGCAGCAAGCAGCGCAGGAGAGCCCAGCGAACGGGCCATGCCGGCGGGGGTGAGAAAAATGCCGAGGGAGATGGCCTCGCCTGTGACAACGGCCGTGGCTCCCCCCACTCCCATCTGCCGCGCATCCTGTCGTTTGGGCTGGCGTTCGGTCACCATCGTTCGGCTAGGTTACGCAGGTCGGCGGAGGGAGCGCATCCTCCTTTGGGTGGGGGGATGTGGGGGGAGCTTGTCAGCCCGCTCTATGCGACTTCACGGCTGCGGACTCTGCTGGCTGGAGGATGAGCCCTCAGCCGCACCGTCCAGGTTCTTGATGTGGACCGTGGCCTGGGTTTCAGGAACCGTGCCGTCGTTGAGCTGCACCTGGGTTGGCTTCTCCTGAAGGAGAATGCGGTCGGAGACTTTGCCGCGCGCGGGGATCAGTATCCGCCGAGTGACGGAGGAGGAAACGCCGCGGACGATGACGGGAACTTCGGCAGCGGCGTAGCCCTCGTTGTTGAGATTGATGGCGACAATCCATGACCCGGAAGGCTCCTGGGTGGGAAAGACACTCTCGATGCTGAGGTCGGGCAGCCCCTTGTCGGCGTCGACCCAATCGGCAAAGAACCACTTGAGGTCGGGCTGCGTGCCGGCGTGTTCGAGCAGCATTTGGAATGTACCGGGCGCGGTGTCGCGGCCGTAGCCGAGGCTGACGTCGGCCGTTGGGTCGTAGGCGCGGAGCGCGGCAGAGAGCGTGGCGTCGCCGACTATATCGCGGAGCATCCACAGAACGTAGGTGGCCTTGGTGCGGTAATAGACCGGCGAGATGGCCTGGGCGAGTGGCTGTCCTGAGCTCTGGCCGGGGCTCTCCGGTTCGACGAGCGCAAGAGCAGCGCGCGAAGCTTCGAGCGTTTCGAGAGCCTGCTCGCGGCCGTGCTGTTTTTCAACCCAGAGCGTCCCCATGAAGTGAGCCACTCCTTCGCTAAGCCAGGCGCGGGGCGACTGCATCCAGGCGTGTGTGAGCGCGTGGGCAAGAATGCCCTCGAGCTGGTCGGGGCTGGCGGGTCGAATTGAGGTTGCGAGGAGCGCTCCGGTTTCGTAGGGCGCATCCTGTGGATCGGGCAGGTCAAAGAGGGTGAGAACCGAACGAGGAGTCTGGCCGAGCCAGCCTTTGAGGAACGGCGTAACGGTATCAATGGCCTTGACCCAAGCCTGGAGCGACGCCTCATTCTCCGGCAGGATCCAGAAGGCGGTGTTCGTGCCGCTGTGGAGCGAGCGGATGGCGACAAAAAGGCTCGGTGCTTCAAAGCCGAGAATCGCCGCGGGGCTTTCGGCTTGGGTGATGTCGGAGACCTCGTCGGTGAGACTGCCGGAGGGGGTCTGCGTGAGAGCGACCAAGTGTCCGTTGATGAGCGCCACAGTTGGAGCGCGGCCGTGAGGCGACTCAACAGTCAGGCGCATTTTGAAACGCGCGCCAGCCATACGCAGCTTGTGTTCGCCTACCTCGTCGAAGAGGCGAGCGCCGTCTCCGAGGATGACGGGGACGCTGGAGACGGGATACCAGACGACGTTGCCGAATCCGCGCAGACCCGTAAAGGGGACGCTGATCTCGTCCCAGTCGGAGTGCATTGCGACGTCTTGCGGCGTACCGATGGCGAGCAGGCGCTGCGCAGAGGGCTGGATGGAGCCGGAGTAGGAGACGTCGAACTGGAGCGTCTGCCCGGGGGCAAGCGGCTGGGCAAGACGGATGGCCGCTTCGTGCAACTGGCCGGTGTGGTCGGTGTCAGAGTTGAGCGTGGCCACGGGGAAAGTAAGGTCGTGCGCGTCGAGGCGAATCCGCTCCCAGTTGAGCGACGAAGAGATCTGAAGCGGGATGTGAGCAATGGGAGATTTGCTGTCGTTGCGGACGGTGATGAGCGCGCGGACCGCGATGTGCTGCTCGACGGGGCGCAGGTGCACATCCATGTCGAAATCTGTGAATGTGATGGCGTCGCGCTCGGCGTCTTCGGCGGAGGGTTCGTTGGCCAATTGGGCGTTTGCGCGTGCTGGAGCGGCGGGACCGGCCTGGGTAGTGGTCTGGCCGTTCTCGTCAATGGACCGGGAAAAGATAACCTTGCCTCCGGGCTGGCTTGGGGCCTGCGGTGCAGGCGCGGAGGCGGGCGCTTGCGGGGCAAAGGTGGTTTGGGCGGAAGAGGCAGCGACAACGAAAACGAACGATGCCGCGATGCCGGCAAGGAACAACTTCATGAACCCAGACCTTTCAGTTTCTTTGGTTTGGACGCGGTGGCAGAGGAGGAGGAAGCAGCGAAGCCCGCGCCGGATCGAGCGCCTCGCGCAGCATTGCGGCGCTGGCGGGCTGCTTCATAGAGGACCACGGCACCCGCGGCGGAGACGTTGAGCGAGCTGACCCCGCCGGCCATTGGAATGCGCAGCAGATGGTCGCAGGTGCGGCGGACGAGTTCGTGGAGGCCGGCGCCTTCGCGGCCGAGGACGAGGACGCAATCGCCGGTGAAGTCGAAGTTATCGTAGTCGGAGGCGCCACGCTCGTCGAGCCCGATGATCCATAGGTTCCGGCGCTTGAGCTCCTCAAGGGCGCGCACGAGGTTGACGACGCGGGCGATGCGCAGATGCTCGGCGGCGCCGGCACTGGCTTTGATGGCAACGGGGCTGAGCGGGGCGGAGCGGCGCTCGGTGAGGACGATTCCGTCGACGCCTGCGCCATCGGCTACGCGGAGCAGAGCTCCGAGATTCTGCGGGTCTTCGACCCCATCGAGCGCAAGCACCAGCCGCGCCGCGCCCGGAATGGCCGGAGCAGCTGTGAAGAGGTCTTCAATGGCAAGGATGCCCATGGGCTTGACCATGGCGACAATGCCCTGGTGGGCGGGGGTTTGTGCGCGCAGGGTGAGCTGCTCGCGTGACTCCTGGAGCACGCGGACGCCAAGCTGGCGGCAGAGGGCGACGAGCTTCTCGAGACGCAGGTCGTCGCGCTCGCGGGCAACAATCACATGGTCAAACTTGCGCTTGCCGGCCTTGAGCGCCTCTTCAACCGGGTGCACACCGTACAAAACTTCCATGAGGGATAGTGTAGACGGCTCGCTGGTTATGACGACAGCTTGGCGCTTGCCAGCCGGTTGAGGCTCACGCCTTGCTCAGCAGCCTCCATGGCAAGTGAGCGGTGCACATGAGGTGGGATGCGGACGCGGAACTCGCCGCTGTAGCGCTTCTCGGCCAGAGGTGTTGGCACCGGCTCGCCCGCGGCCTGCATGTCGCGGACGACACTCCGAACGAGTTTGCGAATGCCTGCAAGCCCCGCCTCTGGCGTTGCTGCGAGCCAGGAGAGCGAAGGAAACTCTGCGCACATGCCAACGTACTCGCTGTCTTCAGCCGACCAGGTGACACGATAGGTGAAGTGATCAGTCTTTTTTGTTGGGCTCATCCTGATCTCGGGCTATGGTTGTTCGCCTTCGGATGAGGACTGCTGCGCTGCCCGGTGGGGAACGGGCAGCGCAGGGCAGGTTCTCTTCCGATCACTTAGTTCTTAATCGAAAAGGATCCTGGATTCTTACAGCTTTGCGACTGCAGGACATACTGGAAACTCTGGCCACTCATGTTCACCTCGCATTGTGCGAGTGGATTGCCCCCAGGTGACGGAGGGTACGGTCCATTGGGGTTTCCATTGCTGCAAAAGTTGGCTGGGAAATTGGAACCCGTGAAGGTGAATGGACCGTTACCAATCCAAAACACCGACTGCCCACTGGCTGGGGTCATCGGCGATGGAATTGGTTTGCCTTGGTCGTTTAAGAGCACCGTCGTGCCGTTCGTGTCACAAGAAAGTATCGCTTTGGTTAGATTCGTGGCGACAACATCGACGATAGGCTTTCCCGGTGGGGGCTCAACCCCAGGCGAGGGCGCCATTCCCATAAGGTTCGCAAAATCTACCTTCACCGCCTTTGCATAGCTGTAGGAGCTGTACCCATCGAGCCCTGATCCGCCACCTGTTGGCGACTGCTGGATTGCTGGATCGGTGCAACTGTAGCCGCTGCTGCCCGTGCAATTGAAGAAGTGGGCGGTGACGGGCGCTTTCGGGTCAATGACGCAGGGAGAAGTATTCTGATTCACGCACGGATTTGGGTTGGCGACGAAGCTCATCTGTAGTCCCGAGACCTTTCCCCCTGCCGGGCCTCGGAGAGAAATTGAGTCTCCCGGATGCACTTCGAGGTTCGCTTGCAAGTAGGGCTGCACATCGTACCGGAGGTCACGCGCGCCCGAGAGTGCACTCTTCGCAACAGACCAGTCCATCCAGATGCCGAAGAACACTCCGGCAACGAACGCGCATAGCAGAAGCAAAAAACCTGTCATCTTCATGAAATTGTCCTTTCCTGTTTCTCGTTTTTTGGAACGATTAAGCCGCAGATGTCTTCGCGCTGATTTCCGGGCGTTTCAGCAATTGCTTGTACTCCGGGGTGGCCCGCAGATCCTTGAGGTCTAATGCGAGATCTACGTTTGGCGGGGTCAGTCCATTCCGCATGCACCACTCGAGCAGTTTCAGAGCTTCAGCCTTCTTTCCCAGTACGTCCAGCGCCTGCACAAGCATGAACTGCAGGGACACATCCTTCTTGTCTCCATGCGCACGGGCGTTTTCGATGTCCTTTTCGGCGGATACGCGGTCGCCGATCTTGGCGTGGTAGAAGGCGAGGTTGGCCCAGCCGAGTCCATCTTGCGGATTCACTTGCAGGGAGTCTGACAACACACGCGCTGCCCTTTCGTAGCAGTCTCTGGACATTTTCGAGTTGCCCAGCACGGTGTAGCAGTCACCCATATTGCGCAGGGCGAGGTGACTCCCTGGATTGAGTCGGGCAGCGTTGCTGTAGTCGTCGAGCGCCGCCTTGTACTTGCCATCGCTAAAATCCAGGTCGCCGAGCGCGAGATAGTTATCCTCTGTTTCACCGCGGGCGATGGCCTCGGTCAAAGCGGTTCGGGCTTCATCGTGCATTCCCATCTGAAGATAGGTCTGCGCGAGGTTTGCCATGGGCTGGGCTACCCGCGGAGCTGAAGCTCCGGCATGAGCAAAAGCTTTGGCAGCCTCATCGTATTTCGCCTCCTGCGCCAAAACCACACCCAGGTTGTTGTAGGCCGGCCAATAATTTGGCCGCTCGACGAGAATGTCGCGATAGGCTTTCTCCGCCTGGGAAAGCAGGCCTTTTCTCTCCAGAGCCCACGCCTCCTGGAAGAGCACTTCAGGATTTCCAGGGTCGGCCTGCTGTGCGCTCGTGAAATAGTTGAGCGCCTGCGCCAGCTTGCCCTGGCAAACCAGCACCATCGCCTGACTGAGCAGGCCCATGGCCGAGTTTGGGTTATAGCGCAGGGCGCTGGCCGCGTTTCTGGCGGCGAGGTCGAGGTTGGCTGGGTCCTTGCTCAGATTGAATTGCCGAACGTAGGCAATGGCCAGCCGAGCATAGGCAAGCGCGAAGTGCGCATCGAGATCGAGAACGTGCTGGTACTTGTCGATGGACAGCTTGAGGCCGGCATGGTTCGGCTGGTTCAACAATTGTTCGGCTTCGCTATAGGCCTGGTATACATCCGGCGCAACGCTTTTCAACTCCTCAGGATCGCTGAGCTGGACGTCCTTGTCGGGGAGTTGGAGCAAGCGCGCGGCCTCGCGCGAGGCCTTCTCAGCCAGGGTGCCGATCGCAGACACGGCGCACTCGACCGTCCCCTTGCGCATGACACGCGCTGAGTGCGCATCGAGGAGGCGCAGATTCAGCGTGGCCGTGGATGCTGTCTGGCGGAGCGATGCGGCGAGGACCAGATTGGCCCCGAGCGCGCTTCCCGCTTTTGCCGGGGTATCAATCAACTCACTTGGGTCGAGCCGGTCTTTGGGTGTGATGATGAGCAGGTTTGCAACGAATGCCTCGGCACGCGCCAGGCGCTGCCCGATGGACTCAATCACGGTGTAGAGGAGCGGTGGCGTCTGGTCTGCGGGTAGAGGCAAAAGAGCAACAAGGCGCGCTGCCGGCAGAGGGTCAAACAGGTTAGTGATCTGCGGCCACTCGAACCAGGCCGCGAGCGCGGTTACCGAGCTTGCGCCCACACCGAGCAAGATCATTTGACGCCGAGAGATGCGCCGCGGCCGTGCCTCGCCGACGTTCACGATCGCGGCCGGGGCCGGCAAGGCAGAGATGGCTTCCGCAACGGTCTTGAAGCGCTCTTCGACCGCGGGCCTGGTGCAACCCTCGACGAAGCGTTTCCACGGAGCCGGAATCAGGGCAGGGTCAAGGGCGGGAGCGATGCTCTTGCCGCGCTTCACCGAGACCCTTGAGAGCCGCCCGGTAAGGAGATGGTAGGCCACAACTCCAAGGGAATAGACATCGGTTGCGGTGGTGGGAGCGCTGCCATAGAACAGCTCTGGAGCCATGAAGCCCGGCGTGCCGGCGACTCCGTGGGTGGTGACGGCCGTTTCGTCGGTGACCGTTGCGCGTGCCAGGCCGAAGTCGGTGACCCAGGCGACCAGTTGCGTGCCCTGGCCCTGGACAAGAATGTTGGCGGTCTTGATGTCTCTGTGAAGCAGACCGGCAGCGTGCGCGGCGGCAATGCCTGCTGCGACCTGCTGGAGAATGGCGAGCACGTCCTGATCGGGCAGCGGGCCTTCGCGCCCGACCCGGGCGGCCAGGCTCTCGCCGGGGAGCAGCTTCATGGTGAGGTAGTTGAGGTCGCCTTCGGGGCGGCGCCAATAACCAAGGTCGTACATGGGGCATAGATTGGGATGCACAACCAGCCGCGCGTTGAGCACTTCCCGCTCGAAGCGCTGACGCATCATGGGGTCGGCCGCATATTGAGAGAGGATGGTTTTGAGAGCGACGTGGACGCCTCGCAGTTGGCGATCCTCCACCTCATAAACCTCGCCCATGCCTCCGCGGGCGATGAAACGTACTACGGCGAACCGGCCATCGATGAGGTCACCGGGCCTGAATTGACCGGCGTTGTTGTACGCAGGCGTAGGCGCTTCCGGGCCAAGCGCCGCGGCCGGTGCCAGCGTTTCGTCGGAACTTTTGTCGATGTCGTCCATCTCTCTTGAGCCAGGAAGCGGGAACGCAAGTCCAGCCAGGGGCCCCAAAACAAACGGAAATAGGACTTAAACGGGGAAGATAAACCGACTGCATGTTTCACAGCGAGTCTAACCTGAAACCGCCGGTCTTCGAGATTTTTTTGACCGGAACGAAGACGCGGCGCCGCGGCAAGTGAGCGGCTCGGCTACCTCATTTGCCGATCACGAGGATCTGGAACGAGTGCGGAATCATGGGTGCGCGGGGTCCACGCATCCAGGCTGGAGGACCTCCGGCAGGAGGTGTTGCACCGGCGGGCGGGGCTGGGGGCGTGGAAGGCGCGGCAGGGGTGGGGCCAAATTCAGCCGTGATGGAGTAGATCTGGTTGGTCCTGGTGTCGAGCGTGAGCGTCTTGGCGCGAGCCGGAGTAGGAACGTTCTGTTCAACCGAAAAGCTGGAGGGCGAGTCTTCCTTTACGACGGTGAGAGTGCCATCGCCCTGAGAGCTGAAGGCTTCCATTGTGGCCGGGTTGAAGGCTGCGCCGTCAGAACCGTTGCCGATGGGCAGATCGGTAATGATGTGGCCGTCAGTAGCGGAGAGGATGATCATGTTCTTCTTGTCGCGGCAGGTGGCAAAGAGAACGTTGTTCTTCGCGTCGATGGCCAGGCCGGCGCAACCGCCGCCCTTGCTGGAGACGTCGTACTGACCAATCTTCGTCATTGTGTTGGCGTCGACAACGGCGATAGCGTCCTTGTCTTCAAGGTCGATGTAGATCTTGCCGCTGCCGTCGAATGCGGCCTGCTCAGGCGCTCCGCCAAGGTCGATGGTAGTGAGAATCGATCCGTCTTTATCGTCGAGGACCGTGACGTTGGGCGCCGAATGGCTGAGGACGTAGAAGCGGTGATGGACGGCGTCATTCATATAGCCGTCGGGGTTGCCCTGGACGTCGATCTTCTTGAGGATGGCAAAGGTCTTGGCGTCGAACATGATGACGGGCTTGGATGTGGCAAAGCCGTGGCCGGTGGCTGTGTCGACGGCCGCACCGTGCGCGCTGCCTGTGGTCATGTCGCCTACCTGCTCCAGAGTGTCGAGGTTAAAGACGGCGATGTGGCCTGCGGGGCCGGAGCGGGCAACGTAGAGGTTGCGGCCGTCGGGATCAGCAGTGACATAGTCGAATCCACCATCACCGCCGACGAGCTTGATGTTCTGGACTTTGTAGGGGCCGTTGTCCTGGGCATGAGCGAGGGTTCCGAAGAAGGGGACGGCAACAAAGGCGGCCAACAGAAGATTTCCCGGGAAGTTGATTTTTGCAGGCATAGGCGATTTTCCTTTGAGAGTGGGCGGACAGACTAAACCCGATGCGGTTTGGGACTGGAGTTGCGACAGTAATTCTGCTGGCAATCCTGTTCGGAATGAGGATACACGCCCGACGGCTGGCAGTGAATGAACGCGCGAGAAATGTTCGCGATGCGTCAAGATTTCAGGGTGTCGGCACGCTCTGTGCAACCACACCCGGATGAACCTCGTCCACCGGGATCTCCAGTGCGCCGATGTGGTCGCTGGGAACGTCGTGGACGCCGACACGCAGGAAGTAATTGCCTTTGACCGGAACGGCAATTTGCAGCTCGGCAGGAAGGCCGATTGTAAGCAACTGCCTGTAGCTGTCTTCACTCAGGTTGAGCACCGCAGTGGATATCAAAGAGTTGACCCGATTCCCGGTTTGATCGTAGGCGACGGTAACAAACTCGACTGAACCGTGACGGAGGCCGTCCGCTTCACGGTTCAATCTGAGAGCCCGGGCATCGGCCAGGATCTTGACGGTATAGGTGCGGAATGGCTTTCCCTTGAAATCGGCCTCCAGGTGGTTGTTGGCCGGCGGCGGGACGTTTTTGTCGAGCTTTTCAACTTTGTCGTCCATCGCGAGGTTGGCAGTGAACACAATTTCGGCCGGCATAATGGCGCCGAGCTGCATGGAGGCCTCGAAGTCGCCTTGATGGTTGACCGGCGCGTCGGAACCGGCCGGCGCCGAGCCTGGGAGCGGTTCATCTTTGTCTGCGGCCTGGTTGTCGCCTGAGGGGTTGTTGCCGGCGCCAGCCTGCCTTTTCTGCAACTTGGCAAGGAGACGCTGTTCCCGCCTGGCGGGGTCAAATGCGTAGTAGCCATGGCGGTATTGCACCAGCACGCCCGGCCGGTTGACCGAGACCTTGATGTGCCGGAACTGCCCGTTCCACGCCTTGTTGGTTGTGGCGTAGGCAAGCGAATAGTAGTTGGAGCCGTTGTTGACAATGGCGCCGATTGCCTGCTTCAGGCCGTTGGTGTCGTAATAGGCCTTGCCGCCGGTTGCTTCGGCCATGGCATCGAAGTCCAAATGCTGGAATGCCTGCGCGTCGGCAGACCTCAGATTTGCCATCGGAGAAGGCCGGCTGTTGTTACCGGCCTGAAATAGCGGCGGCGCCTCCACGCCGCGGATGTCGATGGGATAAACGGCAACGCGGCTGAGCGTAAGCGCGTCGATCGGGGCGCCCTCGTGGGCTTCGAGAAGATCGACGTCGTCTCGAAACGACATACCAAGCGACGAGGCGAGCGGGTCGTTGTGATACGCGCTGGGTATGGAGCCCGTGATCCAGATGAGATTTTTGCGACCGGGAAATCCGCCCAGATAGAGTCCCATCAAACGGAAACCTCTGCGCAAAATGTCCGAGCGCATGCTGTCGTATTGTTCGCGTGTTCCGGAGAGGAGCTTTTGCAGTGCTGGCATATTCCGCTTGCCTTTGGCCGCATCCAGAAGAACCGCCGGATCGGCCGTGAAGCCTTGAATGAGGCGCATCTCTGTGTCGATCCGGAAGATGGCGATGGGCGTTCCGGGCTGCATGTGCTTGATGTAATCGATCAGTTCCTGGCGCAGTTCCATTTGATCTTCGATCCGAGTGTCGAGAGCATCGAGCAGGATGACGGTGGAGGAGTTGGTGTTGACCACCGGAGTGAAGTCCGTGAAGGTGTTGGGTGGAAGCGTCGGCGTGGATTTGAGACGGGCGACGTCCTCGGCACTCATGCCGTGGTGCTCTTCAAGGTGCGCCAACCGCTGCGACTCGCCTTCCTCGACAATGGTGAAGTCGGCGGGCGTGAGGCCGGTGACGGGCTGGCCGTTGCGGCCGGTGACGACGACATCGAGCAGGACTTCGCGGGCGGCGATGGAAAGCGTGGCGCTGGGCCCGGGTGGAGTTTGCAGCGGCAGGGCGGAATCCTGCGCGGGGGCCTGTGCCTTGGCGGAAAGCGAGATGAGGGCGACGGCGAGGAAGTTGAGGATGACGGACGGCCTTAAGTTCCGATTCAATATTTCGTCCCCCAATCTACGCAACATGGTATTCCAGATCGGACGAGTCCGTATCGGATTGGCTTAGGAGTTATTTCCGGAAAGCTAGTGGGTGCGCTGGGTTTTCGATTGATCGATAAGGCGGGGGACGGCATACTGGGACCACCCGCTGACCATGAGCCCCTCCGCAAAAAAGTCGATCCCTTCAACTAAGGCCAGAGCGAGTTCCAGCCAAAAGTCATTCACCGCGGTGCTTGAACCGTTGAGGAATGGACTTGGCTGGGTGATCGCACGCATCCCGTTTGACGTGGACAATGCGTGGCCCGAGCGCGTGCGTCAACGGGTGCGGGGAGAGATTGAGGGCGTTCCGTTTCGCAGCTCGCTGTTTGGATTTCCGCAGGGCGACGGGCACTTTCTGCTGGTGAACAACAAGGTGCAGAAGGCCGCGAAGGCCACCGTTGGGTCGCAGGTGCGGATTGACATGGAGCCGGACTTGGAAGAGCGGCCAGCGCTGGTGCCGGCGGAACTGGCTGAGGAGTTGAAGGGGGACAGGCGCCTGCGGCGCTGGTTTGACGGGCTGAACGAGTACACGCGACGAATGATTGGCGGTTGGGTGCATGAGCCGGCAAGCCCTGGGACGCGGCAGAAGCGCGCCGAGCAGATGGCGGAGCGGCTCCTGCAAACCATGGAGGGCGAGCGGGATCTGCCGCCGATTCTGCGAGCGGCGTTCCTGAGGCAGCCGCTGGCGAAGAAGGGTTGGGAGGCGATGACCCAGTTGCAGAGGCGCGGGCACCTGTTGGGAATCTTCTACTACAAAGAGGGCGAAGCGCGGGACAATCGGGCGGCCAAGGCGGTGGAAGAGGCGCTGCGCGTGGCGAAGAAAAAGATGGGCGCGAAAGAAGAGTAGCGGGGCGTTTTGAGAGGGACCGGTCCTGGGTGATCTCGCGGGCGGATCAAGGCTCGGTCGGGGCGAATGCCCTTTTGGCCTTCTAACCTGCCTCAACAACGATACAATTCCGAGCAACGGGTATCGAAAAAGGAGAATCCTGCTCTCGCACCGGCCAGCGCGCTCAACCATGGCGGTCATGCAAATTGCACCAATGCCCGATTCCTGCGCCGATCTCGAAGGTATCCGAGACCGATATCCTGAGCTACTTCAGATATCCGCCGGGCTGCCGCAGAGACATCCTGGTCCACAGTTCAGACACATCGGAAGAAAATAATGACTGGCCCTGTTGTGACCAAAGCTCCTGCTGAAATCAGGCGCTTCACCGACATTGACTTCCTAATGCTCTCCGTCTGGGGGGCGCTGGTCGTACTGTTCTTTGCGATTAAGATGACCCCGTTCTTTCACTGGGCCATCTTTGGATCCACTGTCCTGGTCGCGCGCAACGTCTGGTCTTTGATACGAGGCCGGCCTGTAAATCATGGGGATCTCTGCCTTGCCGCCCTCATGCCGATCTTCACCGTCGTTGATGGGATAGCCCTTGCCTGGGTCACTGCCTTTACGCCGCGCACCTACGACGCTTTGCTCGCGCAATGGGACTTTGGCGTGGAGGCGGCCGTACGCGCCTGGGCCATCAACAACCACTTGATGCCTTTCATCCAGGCAATCTACGATTCGTTGCCGATGGTGGTCTTGATGGTTATCTGCTTGACTTCAGGAATCACGCGTTCGCGGCTCCTGTGGAGTTGCTTCCTGGGCGCTGTCCTGTGCATACCGTGCTACCTGCTTTTTCCCGCAGTAGGTCCGATTCATGCGGGCGATCCCCGCGCAGGTCGTAATTGCATGCCATCGATGCACCTGACCTGGGCGATGCTGCTCTGGGTTAATTCGAAGGGCTGGCTGCGCTGGATTACGGGCGCATATGTTCTCCTGACAGTCCTGTCGACACTGGCCACGGGGGAGCACTATGTCCTGGATCTGGTTGCTGCTATTCCATGGACTTGGTTCCTAAGCGTACTGGCCAGGAAATGGAGCTTGCTTCCATCCGCACATGGTTTCGGCCTGGCCCCTCAGGAATGACCCTGACAAGCCACTAACCTGCATTTCTCACATGCGGCTCTCCGAGGAGGAATTCGAGGTCTGGCAAGGTCTCGGGGGGCCTGGAGACCCTCCAGACAGCCGGCGAGGACGCCGGCG
>PMXB01000097.1:17119-17860 GCA_003165935.1 Acidobacteriaceae bacterium
GCGGCACGCACCTGCGAATGGAGCAATCCGGGTTTGGGCCGAATCAGGATGCGAACTACAAGGGCGCGAATTACGGCTGGCAGAAGTTCCTGGGTAACCTTGAACGCGTCGTAGAAAGGATGGACTGAACATGAAAGCGAGAAGCATTGTTTATTGGACAACAACCGGGCTCGTCGCGTTCTTCATCGGACCCGGCGGCGCCACACAGCTGTGGCAGTACATTCACAACCCTCACGGAGTGGTGCCCGAGCTTGAATATCCGATGTACTTCTTCGCCATCCTCGGGGTATGGAAGGTGCTCGGGGCCATTACGATCCTCGTGCCAGGCTATCCGCGCCTGAAGGAGTGGGCGTATGCGGGCATCTTCTTTGATCTGACGGGCGCAGCTGCATCCTGCGCGATGGTCGGCGGCTACGGCGCGTATNNGATGACAACCTTCAAATCATCTCGCGAAATCGCAGCGACTGCGGAGCAAGTAATTGCGGCAATCAGTAAACCGGAGCGCCTAGCGGCTAAGATTCTGGGCAGATCGGGTGACTAATGCGTGGGCTGAAGCGAGGAGCGAGGATTGGCCCTGATGCGTGACGCATATACCCACAGATAAAAGATGCAAGTGGCCAGAAGGATAAGCGGAATGGGAAAGATCTGCACAGCAATTACCAAGTCGCGCACCCACCACGCAGCAGGCCAGTGCACATGGTTGAGGAATGCCAGCAAAACCACCCACGGAAACTCCGCGGT
>PMXB01000097.1:17865-19252 GCA_003165935.1 Acidobacteriaceae bacterium
TTGTAGAAGCGCGGGTCGTCCCAGAAAACGGCGAACACTGTTTGCAGGCTAACCACCATGCCCAGGCCGTGTGCGCCCGATGAAGTGATGCCGGGATCCATGGGACCGCCGGGCGCCGAACACTCGGCGATGTTGGTGTGCAAGCCCTGCATCCAGTTCGGCGAGACATGCCAGACCCACAGAACTACGGGCAGGCTCAGAGCCAGCGTGACGAGCAGGGTTTGCCAAGCGCGCTTGCGATGAACTCCACCAGCCAGCAGGAAAAAGAGCCAAACCAGGGCCGCGTCGTGTGGCTTGACGATGAGGCTGATGGCCAGGCAGAGGATGCCGGCCCATACAAATCGGTTGCGAAGGAAGCACCAGACAGAGATCAGACAAAAGCTAATGGCAATTCCGGCCACGTTGCCGGTAACCATCAGCATCTCGCTGTTGGCGAGAAGGAAACCGATCAGGATTCCGGAGGCAACGGGCGCATAGTCCGCTCCAAGACTCCAGATGAGAAATGATGAAAAGATCAGGCTTCCGGCGATGAGCGTCATCCACAGGAAATGGGCAACGCCCCACGGAAGCATCGCGAAGGGGGCGGTGAAAACAAACGTGGTTGGAGGATAGATGTAGCGCATGACTTCGCGTGCCTGGACGACATCTTGAGGGCGCCCTCCCTGCGCAGCTGCAGTGAAGCGCAGCACCTCGTCTTCGTTATAGGGGTTGCAGTGTTGAAGGAGGCATTGGGTGGGAAAGTAGAGACCCCTGAAATCAACCATTTCGACCGGCGAAGTGGTTGCCAATCCGACGCCAAGCAAGAGAAAGACCGCGTTCCCGATCAGCATCACATACAAGCCATCGAGCCGCGCCTTGTTCATTATGTGCCCTTAGTCTCTTCTCTTCGAGGAGCCGTTTTGCAGGTCCGAGTGCCGGTTGGCAGTTACGATTGTACACAAGGCACATTCACGGCATCAGAGCAGGTGGCTAACAGCTGCCGATCGCGTTCAGCGCGTTGCCGAAGACGTCGTCAGAAGCTTAGTAACTGGTCGTGAAACTCCAGACCACGATCGGAAGAGCCCGCTGAATCTCTCTTGTCCTTGCCGTGGGCGCGGACGCTGTTTACGTCGAGCCCGACATCATTGACTCCATAGGTTAGCTCCCCGGCCAACATATAAATGCCCTGCCCCCGAGAATTCCTACCGGTCGAAACCGGAGTTCTCTCGTAATTTAAGCGTGAGGACGGAGTATGAAAAGGAGCCAGCCCATGAAAGAGCGGGTCATCGGGATATTGACGGAGCGCGAGGATGTGGTGAGATTGCCCAACTCTCCTATGCCTTGGAGGTGTTCAAGGCCACGGCGGCGTGGATGAGAGCTTTGAACGCCTTCTCATTCACCTTGTCAC
>PMXB01000040.1 GCA_003165935.1 Acidobacteriaceae bacterium
CTGGCAGTGGCATTCTTCCTGGTATCAGTGTTCTTCGTGCATCGGTCGTTCTATGGCATGAGGATCGAGTCGAAGGGATAGCAACGAACTGCTGTTTTGGAAAAGACGAGGGCGCCGCCTCTTGTGTATTTGGCAAGGGGCGGCGTTTTTGTTTGCCGGGGAGGCGGCGATCTTTGACTTAGCAGTTGACCTCGACACATTCCATCGAAAATTGGTCGGAGAGTGTCACCGATCGGCCTAAAATGGTGTCTAATCTTGGCGATTCCGAATTCGAAGGGAAGCCCCGGTTTATGCGTGTTCTCGTCCAATGGCTGACGGCGACAGTGTGTTGTGTCGTGTGCGCGCCGGCGGGATGCACGGGCAACGGCTTGGTTTCCGCCGGAATTCCAGCTGCACCGATCGCCCCCACTCCGGTCATTCTCGCGCCGATTGCCACCACGGCCACGGCGAAGTTTGCCTATACGGGCAATCAAGGCGCTAGCCTTTCCGGCTACTCGGTGAATACTTCGACCGGCGCGTTGACTGCGCTGAACGGGTTTCCCGTGTCTATCGGCGCGAACCCTACGGTTGTCGCAGTGGACCCCCAGAACCGGTTTCTGTTCGTGGGCGATATCGCACTGAGCGAGTTGCACGTCTTCGCCATTAACAGTTCGACCGGAGCGTTGAGTGAGGTGGGAGCTTCTCCGTATGGAACGGTGAAAGAGCCGGTGGCGATCGCGGTCGATCCTGCCGGCACGCACGTCTATGTGACGGGCCAGGGAAGCCACTCGGTGGGAGGCTTCACTGTTAGCGGGGCTGGTGATCTCACACCAATCGCCGGATCGCCATTTGCCACCTCCGGCAATAGGGATTATGAGGACGATGTGGTGGTCAACGCCGCCGGGACGTTTGTCTACGCGCAGGATCTCGATAACATCTACACCTACAGCGTGAATGCGAGTTCCGGCGCCCTCACCCTGATTCAGACCGTCCCTTCTCCATTGAGCGTAGGCGGCATCGCGCTCGACCCTCACGGGACCTACCTCTACGCCGTCGGATCCGGCGCAAACTCGATCGTGGCCTACAGCGTCGATGCTTCGACTGGGTTGTTGATGCTGGCTGGCACGTCACCCCTCTTTTATCAAGACGGGGCGTATACGATCTCAATCTCGCCCACGGGGCAGTTTGCTTACACGATCGAGAAAAACAACTATCTGGTTTCTTACGTGCTGAGCGACGGCGTGTTTACGCACATCGGAACCGTGTACTCGCAGGTCTATGGCCAACGGATCGGCATCGACCCATCCGGCAGCTTCGTGTATGTGCCCCAGGCATGCGGCAACTGCCCGGGCGGTGTTTACAACGTGGTCAACGCGTTCTCGATCGGCAGCACGGGCGCACTAACAAGATTCCCTGGGGTGCCAGTTGCGGCGGGGACCACGCCGTGGGGGATCGCCATTACATCGCAGTGACTTGCTGCTGTTTAACGGGTGACGAGTTCCCCATCCTGAGCGTTCTCGGTCTTCTTTTCTGATTTGAAGGGCTCGCCTTTGCCGGTGGCGATCAGGTTGCGCAGGCTGGTGTTGATGATGAAACCCCACGCGTTGGAACAGCCGTCGAAGCACTGAGCTTCGGGAGTCAGGCCCAGGTGACGGAAGGTGACCTCGGTCTGGTTGCCCTTGCGGGCGATATCAAACGTGATCTCTGTTCCGTTCCATTCAGCCTTGTCGTCGACGAAACTGAGGTAGCTGTCCACAACAAGCCAGGCGACGCGCTTGCCCGGAACCAGTTCAGTGATCCGCTGTTTGGAGTAGTGGATGTCTTTGTAGCGATAGGTCCACTCAGCGCCGAGTTTGTCTGTTGCGCCGTCGATGTTTCCAGACCACCATCCGCGCACGTTGTTGATGGCGGCGAAGGCCTCTTCCGGGGTTTGGTCGACCGTAAATGTGAAGGTGAGGTTTTGGCTTTGCATGATTGGCTCCTTGCGTGGTGATTTGGATTTGGCTTTCGAGGTTGCGGAAGAGAGGGGAAAGTCGCGTGAGATATTTGAGAAAGATGAATATCAATCTTGCTCCGGGTAATGCACTGTTCGGTCAGGTGCAGCATGAAGCGCCGTCCCTACGGGACTCCGGCGATCTGGGGTGGGACAGCTTACCCCACGCTGAAGCGCGGGGCTAACAAACGCTGCGCCTACGGCGCGGAGGACGAGTGNNCGCCGAGGTCGCGGTACCAGCGGCCGCCGGGCCACGGTTCAATCTTCATGTTGAGAGACTTGCCGTCGGGGGTTTCGTTGCCGGGGCCGAGTTGCTCGAGCAGTGCGGCAAAGGTCTTTTCGAGGGGAGCCTGGACGTGGATCTCCTGATTGATGGTCAGGGTCAGGTTTTCGAGGGTCTGTTCGGTGGGGATCATCACTTCTCCTTTTCGGTTGGTTCTGGCTCTGTGGGTTGGGGATTTGCCTGCGTTGAAGGATTCGGGTTTGTGGAATTGAGTTGTTGTGCGATCTGGTCCCGAGTGTTTTGGCGGCCCATCTCTTCGGCGCGTTCCTTGACTCGATTCAACTGGTGCTGCCAGTAGCGTTCGAAGGTTGCGGCCCACTCGTGCAGGGGTCGAATCGCTTCAGCATTTGTCTGGTAGAGTTTTTGGCGGCCCTGGCAACGCATCCTCACGAGTCCCACGTCGCGCAGGAC
>PMXB01000346.1 GCA_003165935.1 Acidobacteriaceae bacterium
GGCGGCGCTGGCCAAGGCCGCGCAGAACCCGGTGGCCGACATGATCAGCTTCCCACTCCAGAACAACACCAACTTCAATGTAGGTCCGTATTCACGGGATCAGGACGTGCTGAACATTCAGCCTGTGATCCGTTGCACCTTGCGCCAAAGTGGAACCTGATCACCCGAACGATTTTGCCCATCATCTGGCAGCCGGACGCCGAGAAGCCGAACGGCCAAGGGTGGTATGGTCTCGGAGACTTGAATCCCAGCCTATTCTTTTCTCCGGCGAAGCCGGGCAAATTGATCTGGGGCGTGGGACCGGCGATCGTTCTTCCCACTGCCACTGCACCGGAGTTAGGTCAGGGAAAGGTCAGCGTGGGTCCCGGTGTCGTCGCCCTGACTACTCCAGGGCACTGGGTCATCGGCGCGCTGGCCAACAACGTCTGGTCGATTGCCGGTACCGGCAGCCGTCCCCCGGTGAATCAGTTCCTGTTGCAGTACTTCATTAACTACAACATCAAGCATGGTTGGTACGTCACTACGGCACCCATCATCACCGCCAACTGGCGGGCCAGCAGCGGCAACGATTTAACGCTGCCCTTCGGTGGTGGCGTGGGAAGAATCTTCAAGATCGGATTCCAGCCCGTGAACCTCCAGGTTCAGGGTTTTGGTAACGCCAAGTATCCTGATGGAACGTCACCTTGGGGCATGCGGGTTGAGCTTGCGTTCCTGTTCCCGAAGTTCAGCAAGGCACAGGAGAAGGAGATGCTGGAGGAAAAACTGAAGCAACTAGACCAGCAACCGCAGGCAGCGCCGCAGAAGTAATGGCGAATCTCCTCGTGGAGGAAAGGAGAACGCGGTCATGAAACGTATCTGCGCTCTGCTCGGAGCGCTTGCCCTTTTGGCCGGTTTCGCCTCAGCTCAGCAGACGACCTCGTTCACATCTGCAGAGCTGAACCGCCGAACCGTAGAACGCCGCGCGGTGGACGCCGTCATCTGGGGGCTGCCGCTGGTGGGTGAGGACTCGGTCAAGCAGGCAGCCTTCCGCGATGGCAAGGCGAACTATAACGATATTGTCTGGTGGCCCCAGGGTGGTGGCTGGAAGAACCAGTCGCCCACGCCCAACGTCAACGCTCGCTACATGTATTTCTTCATTAATACAAAGGTAGACGGGCCCGTGGTGGTGGAACTGCCGCCGGCCGTCCCGGGCGCCAGCTTCTACGGCACCATCGAAGACGCATGGTATATAGCGCTCGTAGACATTGGCTTCGAGGGCAAGGGCGGTAAATACCTCGTGCTTCCGCCTGACTACACGGGCGACGTCCCAGCCGGATACATCGCGGTGCGCCCCAAGACTTACAACACGATGACGCTGTTGCGCTCCATTTTGGCGTCCCTCTCCGAGGGTGACGTGAGCGCGGGCAACGCATTGGTACAGCAGGTCAAAATCTATCCTCTGTCGAAGGCCGCCAACCCGCCAGTGCAGCGCTACCTCGACATGACCGACGTCATGTACAACGGCCTTATCCCGTACGACGAAACCTTCTTCTCCAGTCTTGCCCGCATGATCAACGAGGAGCCGGTGCAGCCCATCGACCTTCAGATGACGGGCATGCTCCTTCCGTTTGGAATCGAGAAGGGCAAGGAGTTCAAGCCTGACGCCGCGACCGTCGCTCTGTTAAAGCGGGCGGCAACGGAGGCCCACGCCTGGCTGGTGGAGAAGGCCACGACGGATGTCACTCCATGGTGGCCGGAAAGTCAGTGGGACATACCCACCCCACCCATCACACTTCCGAGTGGAGTCAAGTGGAAAATGCCAAATTATTTTGGTGTGGATTCGCGAGCTATTGCCCTCTCGCAATATTTCTGCCCAACGGCAAAGCTTGGCACCGGGAGCTTCTACTTCGGAACCTTTCACGACCATAGCGGCAGTCCGCTCGAAGGCGGAGATAACTACCGCCTCCACGTCCCGCCCGATGTGCCGGTGCGCGAGTTCTGGTCTGTCACCATTTACAGTCTGCAAACGTCGAGCTTCTTCCTGAATGCACCGAACCTCACGCTCGGCTCGCTCGACAAGGGTTTGAGCAGGAACGCCGATGGCTCCGTGGACCTCTACTTTGGCCCCAAGCCGCCTGCCGGCAAAGAGTCGAACTGGCTCTACACCCAGGCCGGTCAGAAATGGTTCCCTTGGTTCCGCTTGTATGGCCCAGAAAAGGCCGTCTTCGACAAGAGCTGGAAGCTGCCGGACATCGAGCGGCTGAAATGAAAACGACCGTGCCATGAACCTAGCAAACCCAATTCAGCTTGGAAGTAAACAACAAGAAGTTACGAATGGAGAAGAAACAATGAAACAGATTGTTAAGGCATTCTCTGGTTTATTAACAGCCATTTGCGTACTAGGGCTGGTTGCAGGACCGGCCCAGGCACAATCTACCCCGACAGCCACGTACAACACGGATGTGTTCCAGTACTGGCACCTCAACGGCGAGACGTGGGCAAAACGCCTGCCTCCACTTCCACCAGAGGAAGCTGATAATCTGCGCGAACTCGGCCATTCACTTGGACAGACTGCCGCCCTATGGGGTTTTTCACTCCCAACGTTTGACCTTGCCCTCAGAATGC
>PMXB01000080.1 GCA_003165935.1 Acidobacteriaceae bacterium
ATGCCGGCGATGGAGGCGGAGATGAGGTTGGCCATGGTGCCGGCTAGCATGGCGCGGACGCCCAGGCGGGCGAGGTCGTTGCGGCGCTCGGGGACGAGTGCGCCGATGCCGCCGATCTGCATGCCGATGGAGCCGAGGTTGGCGAAGCCGCAGAGGGCGAAGGTGGCGATGGTGAAGGAGCGCGGGGAGAGAGTGGCCTTTTGCGCGCCGAGGGCGATGTAGGCGATGACCTCGTTGAGGGCCATGCGGGTTCCGAGGAGGTTGCCGATGGCGAGGCAGTCGTGCGCGGGGACGCCGATGAGCCAGGCGACTGGCCAGAAGCCATACCCGAGAATCTGGCCGAGGGAGCCGGGGATGAAGGGAATGCCGCCGTGGATCCAGGTGAGGAGCGAATCGAGCAGGGCGACGAGGGCGAGGAAGCTGATGAGCATGATGGCCACGTTGAGGGCCAGCTTGCCACCGTCGATGGTTCCGCGGGCGATGGCNNACGAGGATGGTTCCGGGCGAGGTCATGATGACGGCGGAGAGCAGGTGGCGGGCTTCGATGCCCTGGGAGATGTACATGGCCATGATGCCGCCGGAGACATGGGCCATGCCGGAGGTCATGATGACCATAAGTTCGGAGCGGGTTGCGCCTTTGAGGAAGGGTCGGATGGTGAGCGGGGCTTCGGTCTGGCCCATGAAGATGGAGGCGGCTACGTTCATGGATTCAGCGCCGGAGATGCGCATGGTTTTAAGCATGACCCAGGCGAGGCCGCGGATGATGATCTGCATGACGCCGATGTAATAGAGGGCGGCGAAGAAGGCGCTGATGAAGATGATGGTGGGCAGGACCTGGAAGGCGAAGATGGAGCCGAGCGAGGTGTTGGGTGTGCCGAGAGCGCCGAAGAGGACTTTGGTTCCGGCTGCGGTGCAGGCGAGCATGGCGTTGACCACACCGCCGGCCCAGGTCATGAAGCGCTGACCGTAATCGAAGCGCAGCACGAGGAAGGCGAAGGTGAATTGGAGGCCGAGGCCCCAGGCGACGGTGCGCCANNCGGATTTGGCGGCGATTTGTGGAGCCAAGCCAGGCCGCGGCGAGGACGGCAAGAATTCCGAGAATGCCGGTGAATCGATCCAAGGTTTTCGCTCCTCGAAAACAGGGGTCAGGGATCAGGGGTCAGGGATCAGATGCTCGGAGCTTTAATGCACTGTCGGCAGAAGTCGAGGGTTAAGAAGTTTCATCCCTCAGGGGCTAAAGCCCGCATCATTTTGGTCTCGTCATCGGCACGACTAAAGTCGTGCCCTGACTCAACGCCGAATCCGGTAGCCAGCTCTGGTCGCTAATCCCCGTTCCCTTAGTCCAGGTGTTTGATCTTTGAAGATTACCTTACAGCATTGCGCAGGTGGGCTTCAGCATTTTGGCGGGTGAAGATGCGGCCGACGAGTGGGACTGGGTCCGGCGGGGTCGCGGACAGGGCGATAGCGGATTTGAGGAGCGCGAAGGGCTCGGCGAGCATGTCTTCTCGTGTGGCGTAGAGAGTGGCGATGGGCTGGCCTTTTTCGACGTGTGCGCCGCGGCGTGCGTGGAAGAGAATGCCGGCGTGTGGATCGACGGGCTCGCCTGCTTTCTCGCGGCCTGCTCCGGTGCGTTGAACGGCCCAGCCGATCGCGGTGGTGTCCATGGAGGCGATGAAACCGGAATCCCAGGCGGGGAGGACGGTGGTNNCCCTGGGCGTCGATCATCTTGAAGAAGAGCGCGAGGGCGGTGCCGTCGTCGAGGGCGGCTTCGGCGAGTTGGTAGCCGGAGTGCGGGGTTTCGGCTTTGCCGCCGAGGTGGATCATCCAGCCGGCGAGGATGAGGGAGAGCTCACGGAGGTCTTCGCTTTGGGGCGGGCGCTGGCCGCGGAGAAGAAGGACAGATTCGACGATTTCGATCCAGTTGCCGGCGGCGGAGCCGAGGGGCTGGCCCATGTCAGTGAGGAGGGCGACGGTGCGGGTTCCGGCGGCCTCGGCCGTGGCGACCATGAGGGCGGCGAGGAATTCGGAGTCATTTTGCTCACGCAAAAAGGCGCCGGAGCCGGTTTTGACGTCGAGGACGAGGGCGTTGAGGCCGGCGGCGAGTTTTTTGGAGAGNNTAGAGGACGCGGTCAGCGGGGACGAGCGTAGGGGTTTGGCTGATGATGGAACAGCCGCAGCGGTTGAGGACGGATTCGAACTCGTCGAGGGTGAGCGCGGTGCGGAAGCCGGGGATGGATTCTAGCTTGTCGAGAGTGCCGCCGGTGTGGCCGAGGGCGCGGCCGGAGATCATGGGGACGGCGACGCCGCAGGCCGCAGCGAGTGGGGCGATGAGGAAGCTGGTTTTGTCGCCGACGCCGCCGGTGGAGTGCTTGTCGACGGCAACCTTGCCGAGGCGGGCGGGGGAGAATTTTTCGCCGGAGTCGCGCATGGCGAGGGTGAGGGAGCGAACTTCGTCGAGGGAGAGGCCGCGGAGGAAGGTGGCCATGAGCCAGGCGGCTAGCTGTTCGGAAGGTATGTGGCTGGCGGCGCCTGGGGTACTGCCGGCGGCAGCGCCGGTGGTGATGAAGGCGAGCTCGCGGGGGTTGAGAGCGAGGCCGTCGCGTTTTTTGCGGATGAGGTCGATCATGTGGATCGGGGCTTCCAGGGGCATGGTGGGTCGCGCCTCCTTATTTGAGTTTCATGTCGAAGGCGAGGGGGAGGAGGTCGGAGAAGGGCATGGAGCGTAGGCCATCGGCGGCGGGGAAGAGGACGGGGGCGTCGGGGGAGATGAATTCGGCGAGGACCTGGCGGCATGCTCCACAGGGCGGGCTGGGGGAGTTGTTGAGATTGGCGACGGCGACGGCGGCGATGCGGACGGCTGGGCCGAATTGGGCGACGGCGCGGACGAGGGCGGCACGCTCAGCACAGATGGTGAGGCCGTAGCTGACGTTTTCGACGTTGGTGCCGGTGACGATTTCTCCGGTGGCGAGGCGGAGGGCTGCGCCGACGCGGAAGCCGGAGTAGGGCGAGTAGGAGTGCTGTGCAGCCTGCTCGGCGCTGGCGAGGAGCTCGGCGAGGGTGGGGTCGATGGCGGGGGCGGGCGTGTTTTCAGGGGTCATTTGATTTCCCAAGCGCGAAATGAGTGAATTCTGAGGCTAAAGCATGGCAGGGGGATGTGTATAGGAGCGGTGAGACGGCTTGACGAGATGCAAATCCTGAGGGGAAAAGCCACGCTCATGTTGCGGCGGGGTTGTTCGGGCGGAACAGTTTGCAGAAACAGGCCTATTATTCGGTGCCAGTGCTTGGAGGACATCCCTCAGCGGCTGAAGCCGCGCTCATTTTTGAAGCCTTTCCCGGCACGACTAAAGTCGTGCCCTTTCAAAGCCTGAGTTCAGTGGAGTTTTCTGCAAACTGTGAAGGGGCGCTTCAAATTCCGTCATCGGAGAAGCGGTGCTGGGGCCAGCTGCTCAAGTTGAGGCTGAAGTTTCCGATAAAGGCCCTAACGGCCCGAGTGCGCCGGCGCGGCGGATTCTCGGCTTGGCCGATGGCTTGGTCGTCCGGTGTGCGGGGTTTGGTTGAGATCAAGTTTGGCCAATGTACGGGCGAACGTGGGTGTGCAATGGATGATCTGACGAGGGAGTTTCTGATCGAGAGCCAGGAAGGCCTGGACCGGATGGAGCGGTGCTTGACGGAGTTGGAGGTGAAGCCGTCGGATACGGGGCTGTTGGCGGAGATCTTCCGCACGGTGCACACGATCAAGGGGACGACGGGGTTTCTTGGTTTCAAGCGGCTGGAGAAGCTGGCGCACTCGGGCGAGAACCTGCTGGGGCTTTTACGCGAGGGCAAGCTGGCTGCGGATGGTCCGGTGATCACGGGGCTGTTGCAGTTGCAGGATGGGCTGCGTTCGATTCTGCGGTCGATTGAGACTGAAGCCAGCGAGGGCGAAGACACGGATGCGATTTTGATTGCGCGGCTGGAGGAGTTGCAGGTTCCGGCGGTGGCGGCGCAATGGGGCCGCGGGCGAGCCGGTCAATGGGCGGGAACGGCAGAAATGGATGCGCATGCAGCAAAAGCGGAGAGTGATGCGGCTGCGGCGGAGCTTGGAACGGGACAGGAAGCGGCCGTGCCAATGGCGGCAGAGCCGGTGGCGAAAGAGAAGCAGGGCAGTGACGGGCAACGCCTGGATGAGAAGGACGGGAGGGAACAGGAAAGGAAGGACAAGGATCGGGGTGCAGGGCCGGGTAAGGCGAAGAGCGTTCAAGCGAGTGCGGCGGTGGAGAGCACGCTGCGGGTGGATGTGACGCTTTTGAATCGGATGATGAACCTGGTGGGGGAGTTGGTGCTGACGCGTAACCAGGTGCTGCAGGCGACCTCGGGGCAGCCAAATCTGACGATGCTGTCGCGGCGGCTGGACATGGTGACGTCGGATCTGCGCGAGTCGGTGATGAAGGCGCGGATGCAGCCGGTGTCGAATATCTTNNTGAGCCAGTCGCTGGGCAAGCGGGTGCGTCTGGAGATGGAGGGGCAGGAGACGGAACTCGACAAGAGCCTGCTGGAGGCGATCAAGGATCCGTTGACGCATGCGGTGCGCAACTCGCTTGACCATGGGATTGAAGATCCGGATGTGCGGGAAGCTTCGGGCAAGGATCCGGAGGGGACGCTGAAGCTGCGCGCGGTGCAGGAAGGCAGCCACGTGATCATCGAAGTGGCGGACGATGGGGCGGGGATCGCGGTGGACAAGGTGCGGGCGAAGGCGATCGAGCGGGGATTGATTTCACACGAGCGCGCGGACCGGCTCGGGGAGCGGGAGCTGTTGCAGTTGATCTTTGTACCGGGCTTCTCGACGGCGGCGGCGGTGACCAATGTGAGCGGCCGCGGCGTGGGGATGGACGTGGTTCGGACGAACGTGGAGAGGATCGGCGGGAAGGTGGAGATCGATTCGAAGCCGGGCAAGGGGACGACGCTGCGGCTGCGGATTCCGCTGACGCTGGCGATTATTCCGGCGCTGATTGTGCACAGCGTGGAGCAGAGTTTTGCAGTGCCACAGGGAGCGCTGCTGGAGTTGGTGCATGTTGCGCCAGAGCAGGCGGCGAGCGCAATCGAGTGGATAGAGGGCGCGCCGCTCTATCGGCTTCGCGGAAAGCTTTTGCCGCTGGTGTTTCTGGACCGGCTGCTGATGCCGGATGGGAAACACAGGCCGGTGACGGAGCGGGACAACTTTATCGCGGTGTTGAACGCGGATGGACGCCGGTTCGGGTTGGTGGTGGATGGGCTGGCCGATCCGGAGGAGATTGTGGTGAAGCCGCTTTCGGCGGTGCTGAAGAGCATCGGTGTCTACTCTGGGGCGACGGTACTTGGCAACGCGGAACTGGCTCTGATACTCGATCCTGGAGCGATCGCGGTTAAGGCGGGGGTGACGCTGAGCAGCGAAGAGGGAAGATCGCCGGCGGACGAAGAGGAGTGCGACGAGCTGGCAGGCAAGAACATGGACTACCTGCTGGTGGAGTCAGCGGAGCGCAAGGCGGCGGTGCCATTGGCCGATGTTCTTCGGATCGAGCAACTGAAGGTTTCGCGGATCGAGTACATCGGCTACAGGCCGGTGCTGAACTTTGAAGGGCAACTGCTGCCGGTAGAGGATTCGGGTGGTGTATTGGCAGCGGTACAGCACGATCCGGAGGCGCAGATCATCGTGGTGGTTTGCAGGGAGGGGAATCGCCAGGTGGGCATTGCTGTGTCGCATGTGCTGGACGTGGCGGGGGGCGGCGATCTGTTTGAAGCGGGGACCAGCAAGCAGGCAGCGGGCGTGACGCTGCTGAAGAATCGCGTGACGGGCGTAGTGGATTTGGGTGGGGTTGCGCCGCTTCCAGTGGAAGAGCAGGCCGGGAATGGTTGGCGCCAGATTGCGGAGGTTACGCGATGAGTGCAGCAGGCAGCGGACTCTCCCGCCGCGAGAAGGCGGTGGAGATGCAGGGGGAAACGCAAGTGGAGATGTGCAGCGTTCGCGTGGGGCCCGGGTTGTACGGAGTTCCGATCACGCACATTCTGGAGATCGTGGGCAAAGCGAGGCCACAACCGGTGCCTTTGGCGCCGGGATTTGTGGGAGGGCTGGTGCACTATCGCGGAGACGTGCTGACAACGGTGAGCCTGCGTCAACTGCTGGGAATGCCTCCCAGGGAGGGGCTGCAAGACATTTTGGTGCTGGAGAATTCGAGCGGGACGATTGGACTTCTGGTGGATTCGGTTGGCGAGGTGCTGACGGCTTCGTTGTCGGCGTATGAGCCGAATCCATCGATTATGGATGAGCGGCGGCGGGCGTTGTTTGCGGGGGCTTACAAGCTGAAGGACAGCCTGCTGGTGATGCTGGACCCTGAGAATCTGGACCCGATGCGCTTGAGCGGAAGGGCAGCAGCCTGACGATTGCGGGCAAGCTCTTAGGGTACGGAGAAGGCGATGCGAGCACTGATTGTGGATGATTCCCGGTTTGTTCGAGGCCTGCTGCGGGGCATGCTGCAGGGGATGGGCTTCGAGTGCGATGAGGCGGGTGACGGGCAAGCGGGCCTGGAAAAGATGAGGGCCGGGCCGGAGTTCGACCTGGTGCTGGTGGACTGGAACATGCCGGTGATGAACGGGCTGGAGATGTTGCAGGGATTGCGTGCGGAGGGATTCGACGGCGTGAAGGCGATGATGGTGACGACGGAGGCGGAGAACGAGTTTATTCTGCGGGCGCTGGACGCCGGCGCCGATGAATATTTGATGAAGCCGTTCGATGAGGAAGGATTGACGGAGAAGCTGGCTTTGATGGACCTGGTGGAGGTCTGAGGGATGACGGCTGGTGGCCCCAAGCGGATTCTCATCGTGGACGACTCAGCAGTGATGCGAAGTCTGCTGCGCACTGTGGTTTCGACGGACCCGGGGTTTGAGGTGGCGGGGACCGCGGCGGATGGGGCATCGGCGCTATCGAGCGTAGAGGTGCTCAAGCCCGACCTTGTTCTGCTGGATGTTGAGATGCCGGTGATGGACGGGCTGTTGACACTGAAGCAACTTCGCGCGCGAGGGCACAAGATGCCGGTTGTGATGTGCAGTTCGCTGACGCAGCGTGGTGCGCGGGTAACGCTGGACGCGCTGGCGGCGGGGGCATCGGACTATGTGGCGAAGCCGACGGGCGAGGCGAGCCGCGAGGAAGCAACGAAGAAGCTGGCACAGGAATTGGGGCCGAAGATGCATGCACTGACGAATCGAGCGGCGAATGGGGGGAGTGGAGTTCTGGCGAGGGTGCAACCTGGCGGCTGGAATGGGGGATTGCGCGGAGAGTTTGCGGGAGGGGGCCAGGTTGGGCTTATGTCACTGATCGAAGTGCCGCCGCGCAGCCAGGCAATTATGACGCAGCCGATGGTGCTGGTGATTGGAGCTTCGACCGGAGGGCCGGCTGCGCTGGATACAGTGTTGTCGGCTTTGCCGGAAAGTTTTCCGCTGCCTGTTCTAGTTGTTCAGCATATGCCGGAGCTGTTTACGCGGCTGTTTGCGGAACGGCTGGACGGGCATTGCCGGTTGCGCGCACTGGAGGCAGTGGAAGGCGACCCGGTGAGGGCGGGAACAATTTACATCGCGCGCGGGAACTGGCACATGGAAGCGCGGGCTGCGGCGCAGGGCGGGCAGAGGGCGACGGTGCACCTGACGCAAGGTCCGATGGAGAATCATTGCCGGCCGGCAGTGGATGTGTTGTTTCGGTCGGCNNGCGGGCGGAGGCGTGGTAATTGCGCAGGACCAGGCGAGCAGCATTGTGTGGGGTATGCCGGGAGCGGTGACGAATGCGGGGCTGGCGCAACGAGTGCTGACGCTGGAAGCGATTGCACCCGAGATCCTGCGGCTGTGCAGCAGGCAACGGGCGGAATCCCGCGAGTTGCGGGAAGCGGTGTAGGGATGGAATTGCTGACCAATGTCGACTACCCTTATCTGCGCCAACTGGTGTATGGCCTCTCGCAGAATGTGCTCGATCCGTCCCGCGACTATCTGTTTGAGACGCGGTTGACGAAGGTGCTGCGCAACCAGGGACTGAGCCATCTGGATGAGCTCGTGAGCCTGCTGAAGCGGCGGAAGGACCCGTTTCTGGAGCGGTCGATTGCCGAGGCAATGACGATCAACGAGACGAGTTTTTTTCGCGATACGCGTCCGTTTGAGCTATTGCGGACGGAGCTGCTGCCGAAGCTGATTGAAGCGAGGAGGCATAGGCGCAGTTTGCGCTACTGGAGCGCGGCTTGCTCGACGGGTCAGGAGGGATACAGCCTGGGGATGCTGATGGCGGAACATTTTCCGCTGCTGGCGGGCTGGAGTATTCGCATTGAGGGCACGGATATCGCAGCGGAGGTGGTGGCGCGGGCGCAGACGGGGACCTATCACCGCATCGAGATGAACCGGGGGCTGCCGGCGCGTTTTGTAGTGCGCTACTTTGACCATCATGGGGAGGATTGGGTGGTAAAGCCGGAGATCAAGAAGCTGTGCAACTTCAGGCAGGCGAATCTGTGCGGGCCGCAGTTACCGTTCAATCGAATGGACGACCGGTTCGATGTGATCTTTCTGCGCAATGTGATGCTGTACTTTTCGCAGGAGACGCGAAAGACGCTGCTGGCCAATGTGCACAAGCTGCTGGCGCCGGATGGGGTGCTGTTTCTGGGATCGAGTGAGCAGCCGGCGGATGGGTCGATATGGACATCGGTGCTGGCGGGGGGGACGTGCCACTTCAGGCCGCGGCAGGCGAACTGAAGAACAGCTTCCAACTGCTAGCTACTAGCTGCTGGCTTCCAGCGAATCCTTCTCGTCAATAGGCAGATCTTCGACTCCGTCCATGAACCCATCCGAGGCGATGGCGTTCGTAGTCAGGTAGACGGACCAGTCCTTGGGAGGGGCGGAGAGAATCGGTTCGTCGCCCTGCTTGTTCGTCAAGATCTTGTCTTTCGACTGCATAGAACCTCCAAGGCCGGTGGCATATCCAATGGTATCCGGCGAGTCCCGAGGAATCCAATGTTTCTCTGGGCTTTGTCCGATTCTCTGAGTGCCTCAGTCTCGTTCGAGCAGTGACTCCACTTCGGCGTGTAGCCT
>PMXB01000140.1 GCA_003165935.1 Acidobacteriaceae bacterium
GCGATTCCAAAGGGAAGGTTGAGGCCGGTGGCGAACTCAGACTCGATTTTGGCTTTGCCGTCCGCGCCGACGCCACGGAAGACCTTGATGATGCCCGGCTGGCTCTCGGCGAGGAAGATGTCGCCATTGGGCGCGGTGCGGATGAGGCGCGGATTGTCGAGGTCCGTGGCGTAAAGCTCAACCTTGAAACCCTTGGGCGCGACGGGCCAGGCCCCTTGCGGTCGCGGAACCAGGGATGGACCGTTGTCGACGGACTCGCTCGGGTTGGGTGCAGGCAGGTCGGCGGCGGTGAGGTGTCGCCGGATTCCGGGAGCCTCGTGCGCCGCATCGGTAAACGCAGCCTGGCCGGTGAGTACGGTTTGTTTTGGCCGTTCGGCCACCTGGGCTACAAGGCAGGAGACAAAACCAAGGGAACAAATTAAAGCAATCGCTCGGGATGAACCTTTGCGACGAATGATGCGTGCGTGACGAAGCATTGAACCTCCGGGGTACTTTGGTGTCAACAGAGTTCGGCCTCGAAAAGGGGGCGTGGCCGACCAGGACGCGTTGTAACTGAATGACGTTGGTCGCTGGCGGAAGGCGAGCGCATTCCGGCAGGAAGGACGACTCCACCGGGGAAAGTGAATCCGACTACTTGGATGCGTCAGGCGGGAAGTTGGATGCGGGAGTAGAAACGGTTGGTGCGGGTGGGGCAAGGGGGGTGTACTTGAGATCGGGGCCCTCCGATTTAGCGAGACTGGCGAGCAAGCCGGACGACAGTGAGGCAGTGACTACGACACGGTTTTTCTTTTGGTTGACGACGGCGGTGCGCAGCAGGTCTCGGAGTCCGTTGTTGGCGGGATTAGCGGCGAGGGGTTGGGCCAGTCCACGCGCAAGCGTCAGCAGCGTAGCCATTGCGGCTGCCTGGTCAGTGGCCTCGTCGTTGGACCCTGCAATCTCTTCCATTCTCATGTTCAGGGTGCCGGNNCTCTCAGAAAATGGCAGACCGATCTGGCCCACGCCCCACGCGAGCGACAGCAGCGGCACCTCGCTGTAGTGTTCGCGGAGAAGCGTTGATCCGGCCAAGGGCAGGGCAGCGGTGCGATGGCCATCGATGATGGCATGAATCTTCTCAGTGGTTGGAAAGTTTGAGACGGCCACCATGTCGTAGCCGATTTGTACGATCCTGACGGTACGCCCCTCGGAGGGAATCGAGTAGACAGTGTGTCCGGCGTAGGTTTCGCGCGAGGTAGCGTTGCTGTCGAGCCACGCGTTGAGCCGCTGGCCAGTGAGCCTGCCCACCAGCACCATGGAGTACGCGACGGGGCCGTTTGGCCCGTTTGGATCGGGCATGCGGTGGAGCGCCACGGCGGCCTGGTCGAGGTCGCGCTCCCAGTCGATGCCGGTAGCATCGACAAAGCGCTGGTACTCCGGGACCCGCGTGGGAGGCTTGAGATCTTTGAAATGGGCGAGGGCACGAATCGGCTTAAAGTTGATGTAGACGATGCCGTCAGCCTCTGGGAGCAGGCGAGCCGCCTCAGGCGGGGCCTTGGACCGCAGGAAGACCGCGAGGGCCAGCAAGGCCACCACGGCAGCAACTACAACAAGCGTCCTGCGGGTGCGTCGGTGCATTGGGCTTCAGAGAACAAGGTACCATCCCGGGCGGGGCGGTACCTTGTTCGGGGATCGGTAGAACGAGCTAGTTGCGGCCGAAGTCGAAGACCTTGCCGGAGTCAGGCACCTTGAGGTCGGAGTTGGCGGGCGTGGCGAGATAGGAGACGGGGACGAAGGCGTACTCGCCGGTGACCAGGGCCTGAACCAGTTCGACGCGATAGAGGCCGGGACGAATTTTGGTAAAGGTGAACTCGGATGTTTCGTTGTGCTCGGTGCCGACGGAACTGCCAAATGCGGCGCGTTCGCCGATGACAGCCTCGCGGTGGCCGTCCTTCACATCGAATTTGACGATGGTGAAGTTGTTAGGGTTGGTGTTTGCCGAGAATGTGGTGGCATCGGCATTGGCGGCGGTTGCCGTTTCATCGAAGTAGACATAGAAGACGGGGCGCGGGTCATTGGTGCGGACATCGGCATGGGCGCCGTTGACGGTGGCTTTGGCCTTCATCTTGGTAAGCCCGACGGTGAGGTCTGTGGTGAGCTTGCTACCGGAGTTTGCGCGGGAGTAAATGGTTCCGGCGAGGCGGGTGAGCTTGGTGCCGGGTGCGGAAATGTCACTGAAGAGATAGATGCCGAGGTCACGCTGTCCGGCGGGATCGTCGGGATTTGAGGACATTCCCATGCCTGGCGCCGGTGACGCGGCGGGAGCTACAGGAGCCGTTGGTGCTGCGGGCGCGACCGGCGGCGCAGGCGAGGCGGCAGCCCTGGCCACCACGGCATTTACAACCTTGTCGCTGGCGCCGGCGGCCTTGAGGGCGATGATGCCGTCGGGGGAGACGTCAAAGTTAGATGGCTGGGCGTTGATGGTATTTACGATCAGATCGTCTGACAGGCCAGCTTTGACGAGCTTGATGACGCCGTCGTTGTTGAGCGGCTGTTGCGCGACGAGGATGGAGCAGGCTGCCAGAATAACAATGGACAGTAGGGTCTTGCGCATGGAACTTCTCCTTACATTTTAGGGGAATAGGGGCTCCCGGCAGGGAGTTGAGGTCGCAATCTGGTGAGCGTTTCGCATGGAACGGCTGGGGAGCGAAACGGGCGTGCGAATAGCGAACCAATTTGCCTTCCAAACTGCGAGAGTTCGCGGCAAATTCAGTGTAAACGCAGAGCGGGGGCGATGGGAGGGATTTGTATGGGGGAAATCAAAGCGGTGTGAGAAGAAGAAGCTCAGGCTCGGGCTGGCCGGGCATGAGCTTCTTGTTATTTCATCGTGCGGTCGTCGAGTAGCGCAGTTAGAGTGCAGTGCCTAGTTTCGGCCGAAGTCGAAGATGCGGCTGGGGGATATCGCGCCGCCGAAAGCAGAGCCTGCGGAGCTTTGTTGGGCCGTGGAAATAAATCCGTACTCCCCAGGTTCCAGCGGCGCGTTCAGCGTGACTTTGTACACCCCGGGGCGCAGCTTCGTGTAGGTGAAATTGGTCACGGCCTTTTCGTCGGTGCCGCCAGACGCGCCAAAGGCGTTCATAGATCCAGTTGCTGTTTCTCTTGTAGATCCTTTGATGTCGAACTTGAGCAGGGTGTACTCGTTTGGCGTGGTTGTGCCGCTGAAAAAGGTCGAGGATTGGCTCAAACCCGCGCTCCGCTGCTCAAAGTAGAAATAGAACACAGGCTGGGCGTTGGAAACTCTCACGTTTGCATGGGCACCTCGGAGCACCGCCTTTACTTTGATCTTGGCGATGCCGTAGGTCATGGCAGACGCAAACATGCCGCCCGTCTTGCCTTGTGAATAGACTGACGGGTCAAGCATGGTCATTTTCGATCCCGCAGGAGCGGTTTCGTCATAAATATAGATGCCTGCCTCGTGAGGAGCAGTTGGATCGTCGGGGTTGGTGCCGGCCGGAGCGGTTGCCGCGGCAGGCGCTGAAGCTGCTGTGGTGCCTGCTGAGGCCCGCAGCATAATCGCTGTGACTATCTTGTCGCTTGCCCCGCCCGACTTGAGGGCGATCAGCCCATCCGTGGAGGTATCGTAAGTGCCGGCCTGAGAGTTAATGGTGGAGACGATCAGGTCGTCTGACAGCCCAGCCTTTACAAGCTTAATGACTGCATCGTTATTGAGAGTTTGTTGCGCGGTGGCCACCAAGGCAAAAGCCGCTAGAAAGATTGCGGAAAGCAGATACTTGCGCATGGACGTACTCCTTGAAAATTTGACAAGCGAAACCGTGTGGAAAAGTGAATTGAGCCATGATCCACCCGGAACCCTGTTTGAGGCAAGTATTGTTTCGCGAGGGCTAGTGTAGTGTCTCGAAGATTGGATTTGTTTAGTGCCACATTGCGAGGTAATCTGTGGCCTGACTTTCCCGCAGGGGTTCAAGCCGAACTCATTTTGCGGCGTTTACGGCACGACTGAACAGCTTGCTGAAAAAGGCCCGANNGGGCTAAAGCCCGATTTGATTTCGCTCGGTTTATGCCTGGGATAAATCCCAGGCCTACCGCACGGAAGACTTTTTCAGCAAGCTGTAAAGTCGTGCCCTGGCACAAAGCATAAACGACCATCTGCATGAGACACACCACTAGTCTGTTGCGCTGACGGTGTAAATCCTGGCGATCACTTCCTTGTTTGAGGTTCGCTTGACGCCGGGAGCGAGGAGGCCATACTCTCCGGCGCCTTCGTCGCCCGGCAGGGTTATCTGGTAGAGGCGGGGCGCGAGCTTTTCCGGCAGGAATTCGATCTGGTCCCGCTGGGCTCTGGCCTCGGTGTGGAGAAAGCCACCCTCGGCCGATAGGAACATTCGGGCATTCTGGGTTGGGTGGAGCTCAAGCAGGGCGTATTCAGTGATCTCGACATTCTCAGGCAAATAAACCGCGAAGATTACCGGGAGCTGGGCAGTCAGATGGGAATGCGCGCCATCGATCTTTCCGTTCAGATCGCTTCGGACGATGCCTGCGCTGGCGAGGTCAGCAAGTCTGGACGCGCTTTCAAAGGTCACGGTCTCGGGCAGGATGGGGATCCACGCCCCGCTCGAATTTCTGTAGTAGACGCCCACATCGTCAATGCCGGGAGGCAGCCCGTTGGGCCCGGTGGCGGGATATCCAGCCTCCGATTTGAATGCCGCGTTCGTGTCCGCGGTTGCAGTGCCTCGCGGTGTGTTTGCGCTGCCCCTATTTGCCTTCAGGACGATTGCCGCTACGACCTTGTCGCTGAGGCTCGCTGCCTTTAGCGCGATCAGGCCGTTGGGCGAGACGTCGTAGTGGCCAGGACTGGCGTTGATGGTGGTGATCAGCAGGTCGTCGGAGATGGCCGCCTTTGCCAGTTTGATGATGGCGTCATTGTCGAGGGGCTGCTGAGCGGTGAGGAGCGGACAGATAAGCAGAAAGGCGAAGGCGAGGAGGAGGAGTTTGCGCATGGGGATTTTGGCCTTTCAGGGCGGCACGGACTCAACGAGAAGAGCAACCTCCAAATCATGACCCCAGGCGGCGCTCGAATCAAGTGGATTCTCGGAGTCGGGCGGAAACAGAGGCGATAGATGCAGGTCAGCCGCGAATACCGGAAAACTAATCTCATCAGAGCTGTAGCCCCACTCAATTTGCAAGAGTGCTTTGAGATTCGCCTTGACAGGCGCGAAGAGTCCGGGTGATTCTTAACTCCCGCTACTGGTCTTGTTGCGGCTCGTTGTTGGCCACCCCCTTTGGCCTTCTCCTCGGCGAGCCCGTTTCAAAAGGCGTGCAGGCCATACGCGCGAGCGGGATCGTAGATCGTGTAGTCCGTTTGGCCGCGGGAGTTCTGGCTGGCAGGCAAGATGTGGGCAGCCTAGCGGTGAATGAAGCCTCAACCCGCTTCACATACGAATTCTGCGCCTCGACGCGCTAAAGAGGATCCGAATGCAAAGAAATTTTCCTAAATTGCCTGCCTTGCGCTTGATTCGCGGGGCCTTTGTTGCCGCTTTTGCCGCCGCATCGATTCTGGCACTGGCCCCTGCTCCCGCCGCAGCGCAGACGATCATGGACAAGTTGAAGGCGCTGGCGCAGAAGCCGGCGGGGCAACCGGCGGCTAAGCCGGGGCAGGCAGCGCCGGCCAAGCCGGGACAGGCTGGCGCGCCGGATAACGGCACCGCCCCCTTTACGCCACCGGCGGGCACCAATATTCAGTCGACGGTGGTTGGGCCTTTCAGCCAGGGCACGCAATATATCGTGAGTCCGCACGGCGTGCATGTTGCAACCCTGGCGAACAGTGGAAGCCGTTGGGTAATCAACTATGACGGTGTTGAAGGGCCGAAGTTCGACCAGGTCTATGGGCAGGGGGCGCAGACTGCAGGAGTGAAGTACAGCCCCGATGGCAGCCACTACGCTTATTGCGCGTTGTCAGGAAGCGATTACGTGGTGATGGCCGATGGGAAGGAGATTTTCCGCGACAATAAGACCGGCGTGCAGAACATGATTACCGACATGAGCTGCGCGAACCTCGGCTGGTCGGCCAACAGCAAGCATGTTTATTTCACTTCGTCCATCAAAGCCACTTCCAGCATGGACGCACCGCGTTTTGTGTGGGACGGTCAGGCAAGCCCAGTGGGCGCTGATGGCGACTATCGGAATTATGGATTCAGCCCTGACGGCAATCATTTTGCATACACATGGATTAACCCCAGCGACCCGTCCGGCCCGCAGAAACTAATCGTTGACGGAAAGCCGGTCGCCTACTTCGCGACCAACCCGCAATGGAGTCCGGACAGCGCGCATCTTTACACAACGCAGCGCATCGGGGGGGGCAAGCCGATCGTCAACATTCTGTTCGACGGCAAAATCGTGATGAGCGGCGATGACATTCGGCTCTACATGCCGCCAGTCGGCAGCCTGGGGATTGCCAGAATCGGGAAGAGCTCCGGCATCCCCAATCCTTATTCGTTTCTTGTGATTGGGGGCAAACAAGTACCGGGAAGCAATCCCGGGAGGAATGGCGTTGGCGACATTGTGTTCAGCGCGGACGGAAAACACTACGCGTCTATTTTTGTTGACGCCCAGGGGCACCAGTCGGTTTTCGCTGACGGCAAACGCGGCCAGACATATTCGCGGATTGACCCGGTCACGATTCCCACACAGATTGGCACCGGCCCGCAAAAGCAGGTGGCATTTACCGGGGACGGCACAGTTGTTTACGTGGGAGATAATGCGGCAGGCGGACAATTCCTCGTGATCGGCGATCAGGAAGCGAACTCAATCACCGGTCTGGGCTTGGTCTCGATCGCCCCAGTTGGAAGCCACGTTTTGGCTGCGGGAAGCAACCAGGTTGCGGTGGACGGGCAGTTGATTTCGCTTTCGATCCCAGGCCAGGTTTACGATCCCATGATGGGATCTGACGGCTCCCACTACGGTTTTGCGGTGCGCGCGCGCGGGGCAATTTTTGTCTATTTCGATGGCGTGGCGCAGGCACAATATGGCGCCGTCGAGGCAAATCAATCGATCTTCGTGTTGAGCCCGGATGGCCATCACATCGCCTACATTTGCCAGTCGGCCAACCCGGCGGGTGGAGGCGATACAGGAATTTGCGTGGACGGGAAGTACAACTCCCAGGGGCCCTCGGGCGGGTCGCTTGGGGATCTCACCTTCAGTGCAGACAGCAACCACTTAATGTGGACGAGGCGCGTTGGAAGAGGCATTCGCATTTACGCCGATGGCAAGCCGGTTCTAGACGCCGGCATGCCCTCGACCGCGGGATTCCATGCGGAGACCCTCCAGACCGATGGCAACAGCGGCTGGCTGATGCTGGTGCAGGATGGAACATCCTTTAAGCGCGTTTCACTCACACCTTCGCCCAGTACCAGTCTAGCCACGATGGGCGGAAGTTAGCGCTTCCATCTTCCGGCTTTGAGGCACGAGTGCCGGGCGCTTTAGCGAGGGCGCGGAGGCATGGTGGGCAGCGGCTTGGGGAAGTTTCCGCGCGGTTGCTCCGCCGGTTGTGGTGTGCTAACCTTGTGTTCTGTGCCGTTGAGTGTGCGGAGCGGAAGTGTGTCCGTGCGCAGGGCGGTATGGAAGGGTATTTCGGGCATCCGGACGTTTTGGACTGGTATTCCCGGGTGGGTTCTGAGTGAATTGGGCTGGCGTAGCTCAGCTGGTAGAGCATCTGATTTGTAATCAGAGGGTCGGGGGTTCAAATCCCTTCGCCAGCTCCACACTACGGAAGCCTGGATCAGGGCCTGAGACCGAAGAATTGAGACGGCGCATGGGCTGTTTTTTAGCGCCGGGTTTGTCCTCCGCGGTGACCCCACAGAGGTGCATGCTCCCAACAGCCGGAGAAGTTCCGGAGGGGAGGTAATGTGCTGAATGGGGCCCATTGAACGAGAAAACGGCGGGTCGTTTTCTTGAGAGCCGGGGGAAGAGATTGTGAGTTTGGTTTGGACTCGGTTGCGGTTTTTTGTAGCCGGGAGTTGGGTTGGGCACAGGTGGCCGAGTGGTTAATGGCAGCAGACTGTAAATCTGCCGGTCTTAGACCTACGGAGGTTCGAACCCTCCCCTGTGCACCAGANNTTTTGGCAGTTTTGGCCTGGTTGACGCTGGACGGAACAGTTCTGGTGGATGGCAGGCCGGTTGAGTTAAGGCTGGTTCCGCTGGTGGTACTGGGCGGGCTGGTTGTCAAAACGCTTCTGGCGTTGAAGGCGGAAAAGATTCGCCGGGCTTTAATCCGGGAGCGAGAAGAAGTTTTGAAGGGCTGATGTAGCTCAGTTGGTAGAGCACTCCCTTGGTAAGGGAGAGGTCACCAGTTCAATCCTGGTCATCAGCTCCAGAATTTGAAAGGCAGTTCACAGTTCGTAGTTCACAGTTCACAGTTTTTGGGCTGGGTGCTGAACGAAGCTTGAGTCACTTGGATAACATCAGACCGGACTGTGAACTACGAACTGTGGACTATGAACTGGTTTTGCGGGAGTAACTCAGTGGTAGAGTCACAGCCTTCCAAGCTGTTGGTCGCGAGTTCGATCCTCGTCTCCCGCTCCAAAAATGCAGGGATCAGAGATCAGGGTTCAGGGATCAGTTGGTCCGGTGGATGGGTGAGCGAAGAGGCGAGCCCAGGCAGGAAATAGCTAGAAGCTGTTGTTGAGGTCAGGAAACGGATGTTCGAGCAGGCTGGAATCGCGGTTCAGGAAGAGCGGGTATACAAGCAGCTTCATGAGCTCATCGACGCTGCGTTCGATGCGCGGGACGTCGAAGTTTTTCTGAGCCGGGTGAAAAAGTCGCGGCTTCGGATTCGCGACTACGAGGGTGTGCTGAAGCGCGGCTTGCTGGGCAAGGGAGCACCCGCGCTCTACGAGGGCCTGCCGGTCTCTGACCAGGGCCTGACCCGCGAGCGGTATCTTCGGCTGGTTGAGGCGGTTCCGCTGGAGCTGCGGCAGAGGTACTTGAAGGTGTACGCCTACTATTGAGGCGCAGGCGCGCGATTTGATCGCATTTGGATTTTGCCGGCGGGTTAAAGCCGGAGCGAAAGAAAAAGTCTAACGGAAGGGACTGAAGGGCAATGGCGAAGGAAAAATTTGATCG
>PMXB01000159.1 GCA_003165935.1 Acidobacteriaceae bacterium
GCCCTGATCTCGTCCAGGCTGGTTTCCTCGACTGCGCCTTCCAGTCCGACGCCGGCGTTGTTCACCAGCACGTCGATGCGTCCTGTCTCGCTAATCACACGGTCAACACAAGTTCTCACGGAGCCGTCGCGGCACACATCAAGTGCCAGCATAGGCAGGTCCCCACCACCGCGGCGCCGCTTGGGATGCCGTGACGTGCCATAAACCGTCAGGCCTGCGCTGGCCAGCTGTTGGACACACGCTCGGCCGATTCCGGAGCTTGCGCCGGTGACCAGCGCGACACGGCGCTTGGTTTTCACACCGCCCTCCAACTCCGCCGTTTGCAATCTGCTGTTAGCTCGTGGATCCGCCCGGCAGGGCAGCACGGCTGTGGGCGTCGTCTGGCCCGCAGCGGTTGGCCGCCATTCCATGTCAGCCCTAGCAGAGCTACAGCTACCAGGCCGTTCCTCATTGCCACCGTTCCCTAAGCGATAGCCGGGTGTAACGTGAACGGCTGTGGATGCAAAGCGACTCGCGCTCATCATAATCGGTAACTGCCTCCGGCCAAAGCATAAGCATCCTCGGCTTCCTAGCGCTGGAACAGGTGGCGATGCTCAGTTATGGGCAGCGGCTCCGAGCATCACGTATTAGATGGCGATATCTCAACAACTATCCGGGGAATGGCAGGTTGCAAAGCGACGGGGCAGCCTACGAGAGCTGCCCCTGTTAGTTACGGCTGAAGTTCGATCTCGCCGGGCCGCCAGGTCTTGTCAAACCACGGTTCGAGCGGGCCGTAAAGTCGTAGGATCATGAACCAACCCTTTTTGGGTATGGTCTGTACCCAGTTGTTCGCTTCGCCCGCAGGAGCCTTCGGACCGAAGTAGACATCTACCGACCCGTCCGCGTTCACCTTGATTCCCTTGTCCTGGCTGCTGACACTGGGAGCCTGTTGATCGGTCTGCAGCATGGAGCGTGTCTGGCTGTCATAGACAATGACCGACCAGAAGTCCTTCACGGGAATGTGAGGCGGCAAGTGCATCTTATAGGTCTTTCCGCCATCGAATGGGTTGCCCTTTGAGTCCGTCGCGGCCCACGGATATTGCGAGCCTTGGCCGACCATCTTCATCTCCATCGCGGGGGTCACGCCCGTAGCGAAATAGTAGAAGAAGATGTAGCCGTCGAGGTTGGTGACGCCCGGCGAAACCAGGAATTGGTAGCCGCCAAAGTAGGGCTGACGCCAAGAACTATCCGGATAGATAAACGCGTCTTTATCGCGCATGCGGAAGGCGAGAGTCCGCGCCGTCACCGCCCCGATATTGGCGGCGTCGGTCAGAATCTTTTTCATCCGTGCGTCGGGACTGAACGGCTTGCCCTTCTCGATTCCGATAGACGCAAATAGACCCATCATGGTTGGATCGTTGGGTGCGGCGGGCTCCTCCTGAATGACGGTGTTCAGAAGCTCCCAGAACGAGTAATCACCCGGCGATACAAAGTTCGACGGTATGCCGGAGAGATTCACGAACTTCGTCGCAGGCGGATTCGCTGCAGCGCCAAGCTCGTAGAGCTTCAGATTCTTCTTGACTGACTCAACCCCAGGTGCCGGAGATCCATTTACAAGAAAACTGCGGAAGGCCAACCAGTTTCCGAACGTGGGTGGCCGCATCACAATATAGCCCTCCGGAATCTGCCCTGTGTACCCGGGCGGCAGGAAGAGATACTTCCCGCCCTTCCCCTTGTCGGCACCCGTAATGCCAACGTCCGCGACCCAGCGGTAATAAAAGTCATCCACCGCACCCAGAACCATTGGCGGAACCTCTGCGACCACCGGCCCTTTATGTGTATCGATCCAAATGAAGCTGTACACGGTGTTGTCGTTCGCCGTCAGTTCCACGGTCTTCGAATCGACCAGGTTTTCCCAGATCACATCCGTCTGGTTATCCGGTCCGAATTTCCGCATGGAATCGCGCATTCCTGCCTGGTTCACGATGGGAATGGCAAGCAGGTAGGCCTGCAAGGCGCGCGACTGGTCCAGGTTGTCGTAGATTTTCTTGACGGTATCGGCGTCCGGGTTGCCGTCGGACAAGTGCAAGGTGCCGACTGACGTCTCGAGTTTGTCGGGCGTGGCAACGCCCGGAGCAATGGGGGTAGTCATCTTGTACTGCTGCGCGATGCCTGGAGTGGCAGCCAGCGCAAGAATTACTAACGCGAGCACGAACATCAAGTAACTTCGGTATGTATGCATCGATTCCTCTCAGATTTCGTCTAGAGCTGTCCTTGCGAGCTGCCCGTCTTTTGTCGGCTCCCGCTGTGCGTTGCCCCGCAACATGCGGATGGCCAAAGGTCTGGAGACAACATCCCCATTATCTTGGAGTTCGGGGATATTCGGAGGCAGTGTTCACCGTCACTCGGTTGTGTGACTGCGGGTAGGTGGTGCGAACAGATGGGATGAGAAGGCCGGTCTCCNNTGGGTAAGTCGGCTGTTGAGCGAACTGGGCCACGAAGTGATCGTGGCACACGCCCGCAATGTACGTCTGATCGGAGAGAGCCGCCGCAAAGACGATCGGCTGGATGCCAAGATGCTGGCGCGGCTGGCCCGGATCGACCCGCAGTTGCTGTCTCCGGTGAA
>PMXB01000244.1 GCA_003165935.1 Acidobacteriaceae bacterium
AGCCAGCCGGTTATAGCTGGTGGCGAGTTGAGAGACCGTCTCCGGATCGCCCGGCTTCAGCCGCAAGGCAGCGTTTGCATAGTCAATCGACTTCTTCAGGTCGATGGTGGCATCTTCGTGTCCCCCGGAGGTGTAGCCATCTGGCTGGCTCTTTGCCACGCCGAGAGACTCGAGTGCATCGGAGGCCGCTCGTTGCATTGCGAAGTCCTGGGGTGAAGCATCCGCCATCTTCACTAGATCGCTGGCTGCGCTCTCGACAAGCTTTCCTCCCTTGTCCCATTGGCGATAGAAGATGAGGCTCATGCCCAGCATCAGCCGTGCCCTCCCAAGCGCGCGGCGAGCGCGTTCATCCTGCGGATTGCGCAGAACCACCGGCTCAAGCAGAGCAATCGCTTTCCCATAGATCTCGCGTGCTTGCTCCGCCTTGCCGAGATTCGGCCGCAGCGGGTGGCCAAGTACATCCGCAAGCTCTGTGTACCCTTCCGCAGTGTCCACACGCAATGAATCGTCAGTCCTCTTCTCTGCTGCAATTTGATCCAGATAGTCCAGCGAGTGCTTCACCATGTCCGCCTTGATCGGCGTCGACCCCGGCAGCTTCTCGATCGAGTTCTGCAGTTCGAACATCATGTACCGAATCAACCCCCGCGCATCCTGGAATTGGCGCTCAGAAGTCGCCCGCTGCATTCGCGCCTCCCGCGCCTCGAGCAACGTCGCCACCACCCCGGCCGAAAGCGATAACACCACCACCACTGCCGCAGCCACAGGAATCTTGTACCGGCTCACAAACTTTCTGGCGCGATAAGTCCACCCTCCCGCCACCGCCCGAACCGGCCGTCCTTCCAGGTGTCGAGACACGTCTGCGGCAAACTCTGCTACCGACCCATAGCGCTCCGTCGCGGAAACAGCCACTGACCGGAGCGCGATCGCGTCCAGATCCCCCTCGAGCATCCGCCGCAGATTCCCGGCAGTCTCACTACGCGCCTCGGCTACCTTCGCGGCCTTTGCCGGTTCCATCGTCCGCAAAACCGCGCTCGCCCTGCGCGGCTCCGAATGCAACACCGAGTCCACAATCTCCGCCGGTGTGCTCCCCGCCGAATCAAATGGCCTCGCGCCGATCAACAATCTGTACAGCAGAATCCCCAGCGAATAGACATCGTCCGTCACTGCTGCCGGCTTGCCCCGGAGCACCTCAGGGCTCGAGTAAAGGGGCGTAAAGAACAGCGTCGGATTGTCCTGCTGCGGCGCTGTCAGCTCCATCGACCGCGCAAGCCCAAAGTCCAAAAGCTTCGGCTCGCCCGTTGCCGTTACCAGCAGATTGCTTGGCTTGATGTCGCGATGCACAATCAACTGCCGATGGGCAAAATCCACTGCCGCGCATACCTCAAGAAAAATCTGCAGCCTGCGCCGCAGTCCCAGCCGCTCGGCGTCGCAGTAGGCATCGATCGGCCGCCCATTCACCAGCTCCATCACCAGATACGGCAACCCATCCTCGCCCACGCCGCCGTCGAGAAATGCCGCGATCTGCGGATGTCTCAATTGCGCCAGAATCTGGCGCTCCCGCCGAAAACGCTCTCCCAGCACCGATGACCAGATGGGCGAAGAAATCGACTTGACGGCCACCTCCATGGTCACCTCGCCGTCCTCGCGCGTGGCCCGGTAAACCGTCCCCATCCCGCCGCGTCCAATCACTTCCCGAGCGTGATAAGGGCCGAAGTGTGGAAACGCTTGCGGTGTCGCTTGCCCCGCTTGTTGCACAATCTCGTCCCGCTCCAGCAGCCGGCAAACATCTTCCACCAGCTCCGGATTGACGCTCTTCGACGAAAGCAGAAACGCCTCTCGCGCCTCCCCTGCTGGAAGCTCAAGCGCCTGCTGAAACAGGCGATCCAGACGCGCGAAATACTCCTGCGATTGAGGGCTCATAGCAATGTACGGCGCAAACGCGCCTTGATAAACGTCACTGCGCCGGGTGCAGCCGTTCGTGCAGCCAGGCCAGAGAAAATCGAATGTCGCGGTCAATGCTTGACGGAGAAACCGACAACAGCGTTGCCGCTTCGTCCACCGTGCATCCCAGGAAATAGCGCAACTCCACTGCCTGCGCCTTTACGGGATTCAGTTCCCCAAGTTCATCCAGCGCCCGCGAGAGGTCGATCGAACTTTCATCTAAGGGAGTCACCCACGCGAGTTCTGCTTCCAGCGGAACACGGGTCAGGAACGCTCCCCGCTTGGCTGCATTTACGCGCCGCGCATGGTCCACCAGCAGCCGCCGCATGAGTTTTGCTGAAAACGTGTAGAAGTGCGCACGGTCCTTGACGGTCACCTTGCGGAGTTTCAACAGTTGCCCAAAAACTTCATTCACCAGCGCCGTGCCCTGCAGCGTATGGTCCATCCGCTCGTTCCGGAGCATCGATTGCGCCAGCCGGTGCAGCTGATCGTAGACCAGCGGAAGCAGCTGATCCATCGCCCCAGGCTCACCGCGGGCCCAGCTATCCAAAAGCAGGGTGATCTCCCCGACTTCCTCGCGCCTGTCCATAGCTGCCCACAATCTAACACGGTGTCCGGGTAAATCCGTGAGCCAATTCGAGCTGAGTGGGAACAAAAGAGACACAGGCTGCGAGAGTTTCTCAGCCTCAAGCCCATTACAGCGCCGGCGTAATGTCTCTTGAGCGGATTGGCGACCGTCGCAATCCGCCCCTTCTAGGCTGGGTCAACTTGATTTGGGAGTATGTTTCGAAGCGTTCGATCATTTGCGCACGGACCGGCATTGGACCAGCCTCTTCACAAGGGCGGAGCAGTCAACCGGCGGGAACAGCCAGATTCACAATCTGAGTCAGTATTCCCAACCCTATCCTCCGGAGAAGGCGAATTCATCGGCAAGAAAAGTTGAGCTGGAGTTTAGACCCCGTAACGCAGTCGTTGTCCTCGCTATCCGCGGCCATCCCCGCCAGTTAATTGACCGGAATCAGTTCCGTCCAGCTCTCGCGGACCGGGTCGATCAGCCCGTTGGGGTCAAGAGTCGGGTCGCTGTTGAGCACCACGCTCTGTCCGTCCGAACTAATCCAGTTGTGGGTGTATTGGTTGGAAGTTTCGATCTTCCTGCCCGTGTTGGGATTGATGAAATCCTGGCGGTTGAGCGAATCGCGAACTTGCATCTGGGCGGCGTGGTCGATGGCTCCCTGCGTAGCGCGATCCTGCGCCATGGCGTTGTCGAAGCTCGATTTCTGCTGGGCCTGGAACTGCTGCCCTCTTTGAATCATGCCGTTGGTCACCTGCTTGAAGTGGTTCTGAATGGCTTGGAACTGCTCGTCGTTCTGCCTCTGCCACGCGGCAAACTGGGAGTTCATTCTATTCATGATCGTCTGGTTCCACTGGCTATCAATGTCCGGAGGCGGCAGCCGCCTTCCGACTATCGCGTCCAGCTCGCCTTGCGGCGCGCGCGTAATTCCTATTCCGGCTGTACGGCAAGTATGGCGTTCCATGGCCGCCCGGTGAAGCATCGGGTACGCCGGCATGTCCACTTCGCTGCAAGTGACGGCGACAAAGAGGCGTTCCTCCACGGGTTTCCCCTTCAACGTGTATTGCAGGTGAATTCGCGCGGCGTCAAGCGTGACCTTCATACCGTGCGGAGCTTGAGACTGGGCTGTCTGGCTCACCTTTGCGAGCTGGTCCTTCATCTCGGGCGTGAATGGAACGATCGCGATGTTCCTGGCATCGGGGCGCAGGTTGGGGACCGCGATGTTCAAAAGATATTCCGCAGCCGAGCTGATCTTCACCGGCTTGCATTTGGGACTTCCTCCGCTTGTGCCATCGGTGGCCCACCCCCAGCTCATTCCCGGCAGCTTTTCGATTGCTGTGACGCCGTCAGGCGCAAGAGCTGTATAGGCGAGGCCATCCGCCGGAACCTCGGGCCCGTGGCAGCCGGGGATCCGCTCAATCATCCCCGTAAACTTCCATCCGGCAGGTATATGGACCGTAAACGCAGTCATGTTCAGAGCGGGATCGGTAACCGGCTTAGACGCGGTATGAGGCCAGATGCCACCGTCCGCCGAGGTTGCGCCACCCCCGGAAAGTGACGCGGAGCGAGCACCGACGGTAGAAGCTAAGGCGCTGTTTCCTGGCTGGTTGAAGCACACCGATACGGCAAGGGCAGCGAGAACGGCAGCAGCGCGAACGGGTACAGATTGAAATCCCATATTTTCCTCCGGAGTCTATTTGGAAATGAGGCAAAACCGCCCCATTCCTTTCTCTAATATCGTTCGCGCCAATGACAGAAAAAATGACTCGCCCGTCAAAGAAATGCGGAATTGAGCCTTGGATGTGCTGTGCAGAGTACCACCATGACGGTCAATTGGCGACCAGCCAACCAGAGCTCAGGTTTTTCGATAATCTCTCAACCTATGCAGGTCATTTCAAATAACGGAGGCGAGATGCAAAAAGCATTGTTGCGATGTTTCCCTTCGTTATTCTTGTTAAAAACATCCATTGTTCTGTCCGTTGAGAAATATTCTTGCTTGTCGATCGCCCCGCCACTGTGCGACCGGGCGCTTTCGCAGTCCCAACCAGCCCTACTGAGTCCCTTCGCCATGGGCCGTCTGTTGCTGAGTCCACGTTCCTGCCAAGACACCGTTAGGATTCGTGCTCGCACTCATCGCCTGAAAGTGGCTCTTGCCAGTGCTGTCGATCCATGTTGTGCGCAGGCTCGATTCCTTTGAGCTGCTCCCATTCTCCGAGTCCGTTGCCGCCCTTTCGTCCAGCAGATCGTCCACCCAATCCGCCGCGATCGCGTGCTGCGAATTTGCGAACATCGCCGATCGCGCCAGCGCCTTGTCCATTCCCAACTGCATGGTGTCGTTGAATTGGGTAGACATCTTCCGCCACACCGCTTTGCTGCGCGCGAATTTGTATGGCCAGCTCAGCCTTTCCTCGTCTCGAATGAAATTGAATTCAGACCGTTCGTTGATGTCTGACATTGCCCGCGCAGCTCGAGCCTGCTTCCACGCGTCCAGCGCTCGGGCGCCCATTCCCGGCCTGTCCCACTGATCGATCAGCGCTGCAAACTGGTTGCCCGGTGCAGCCAGATAGACAATGCTTGCCGCGCATCGGTCCACGGTGGTCGGAGTTTCCTGCGCTTTGGCGGCGGCCGCTGATTTCTCTGCCGGATAGGTCACCTCCCGGCAATTCAATTGCGCACTCAACCGGCCCTTCATCGTGAAGGTCCCGTTCTTGTACCGGACGGAAGCCCGAGCCAGTTCCGCAGTCCACTGTGTGTACGGAAGCTTTCCTCTGTCTTTCTTCTTCAGTTCAGCGGACGCGGCGTTGGCCTTTAGAACCATCTCCTGAAGCCTGGCATTCTCCGCCTTCGCCGGCTCGTCCGACACATACTCCACACCCAGTGTTGCCGCCAGGTACTTCAGAAACTCCTGTGCGGTTGTAGGCCCATGCAGCGGGAAGCACTTCTCCGCGCTATACAAATCCTTGTGAAGCCCACTTGCCCACCCCCAACCAGGCGCCGGCAGTTGCTCCACGAAGCTCAGCCCGTCCGGACTCGTGGCGCGATAGACTCCAATGGGCGTCCATCCGCAGTCCTGCACCAGAAAATCCCCAAATCCTGCTTCTCCCGAAAGGTACATGCCGCCCTTGAATACCCATTTCGCCGGATAGGTCACTTCGATCGCTGCCATTCCATGCAATATAGGGTCGGAGATGATCCCCTTATCGGTGTCGGCCGGCGCGTCGGGCGGCGCGCTATCCACCGCACTCGCAGCGGATGTTTGCGCCTGACTGAGGGAGCCAAAGCATGTGAATGCCAACAGCATTGCTAACAGTCTTACCCTGGCATTCATCGCTGATAACTTCCGCCGTCGTGACAGGCCCTTCAAGGTTTTGAACGTTCACCCCCACTTAGGCAACCCGGCAAATCCAATCGGGAGTTCGGTCGAGGTGAGTCTTCTGTCCGATTCGCGTCATCCATGGGTAAGCTTCTTAAGCAGCTCCCAATTGGCCGGAGAGGACGAATATGGCGCGTTCCTACTCTCCAGCGAATCGGATGCTTTGAGCCATTTTCATCACTGCGGCATTCATCGTCTTCGCCTGATCGTTGGGCGATGATGAGATGACCGTCAGAAAGTGCCCGCTGCCTGCGCTGATGCTCAGCACAAGAACCGATACGCGCTCACCCTTGGGGTTTATGCCTGTCGCGGTGGTGCCGTGCGAAGGGTGCCCGTTGACCTGGAGGTCGCCCTCGTTCAGCAGTTGAAAGCCGGTGAACTGTGCCTGGATTTGCTGAGTAACCTGGTGGTTCACGTCGCTCGGCACCGAGCCGCTGCCAGTCATGATCATGGCCCAACTGGGACCGGAGGTCAGTTGCAGGGCGCCGGAGCCGGCCTGCGGTTCTGCGCTCCATCCTTCCGCAACAGTGAGTTGATAGCGGCCTTGAGGATCGCGATAAATTCCGGACCCCGATTGCATGGGGGCGGAGGCGTTGACATGGCCGGCCGGTGCAGGAGATGGATCAGCCTGGGCCGATGCCCCCTTCAGAAGTCTGAGGCTTTGCTCCATCGAATTGAAGGCGGGCAGCAATGCCGCGTAGTTCGGCTCGGGCGAAGCGCTGTTGAGCACCAGCAGCAGTCCTGGCTTACTGGCCACCGCGAACTTCATTACCTCCAGGCCGCCATTGGCATTGGTGCAATTCACAAGAAGGAACGCGCCATTAAGGCCGCCCAGTGTAGTGGGGCCGCGCTTCTGGATTTTGGCCTGGGGACAGTTTTGAGAGAACTGGCCCTGGATCATTTCCAACTCCTTGTCCGGGGTCGGAGTGATGGCCTTATCGCCGTGAATCACTCCCATGCTGATGCTGGCCTGATTCTTCGCATTGACAAAGGAAACCAGGGGGCTTCCGGCTTCCCGCTGCGCTTCCCAGTTGGCTGGGACTGAGACAGTGAATGCGCCTGCGGGATCCTTGTACAAACTCCCGGAGTGGGAGGGCGTCTGGGCCGCGCTGCCCGTTGTGCAAACCATGATGACGACGGCGGTCAGCGCTGTCACGCAAAGAATGCGAGAAACAACTTGTGGCTGCATGAGGAATCTCCTGCAAGGTACGCGTCATTGCTGAGGACAATGCATCATGGCGCCGATGGATTGATGCGATGGGCGACGCCGGAATGGGCACCCAGGCCTGTTGCGCCACGCTCTGCCTGGCTACGACGCCAACAGGTGAACGGAGGCAGTGGGGCAGCACGCGTCGATCTTGCCCTGGAGCACCCGCAGGTCCGAGACATGATCGTCCGGAATGGGAATCCGCTGCGTCACCAGCACCGAGGAGCTTCCGTTAAAAGACTGAAAGACCAGCATCACGCGCGCTGGAGGATCGGCGGCAACAGTGGCTTTCAGAAGGTACCTGCCGGAGAGTATCCAGGGCATGTACGTCCCATTGCAGAACAGGCCTTCGTCGCCGAACCATGCTTCCGGCGCAGACGCCAGCAGTCGCCGATAGCGACGGTCGAAGTTGGTTCGCTTGAACCAATAGGCCAGCAATACCAGCAGAATCACAAAGCCCGTCAGACCGCTGACGATTATGGCGCTTTCCTGCATGTCTCCGCCGGAAAAGAGAGTTCCCAGCGAAAAGAGACCCGCGCAGAGAAGCACGAAGAGCAGCATTGGCTTCCAGCGCCAGTGCCCTTCCTGCGCCTCTTCCCACTCCCTCTGATTCTTTGCCCATTGCGCCCATTGCTCAGAAGTGTATTGCCAGTGTGCCCACGGATTGGCAATCACCGCCGACATGCCACGGTCATTCCGCCGAGCCATCATGTAGGAGATTGAGAGCATGGGGCCGCAGACCAGGAGCATGAATCCACCCAGTCCGCTTGGCAGCCAATTCCACGATGACGGCAGCACCAGGGCAGCCACCGCGCAAATGAGCACGAAGGCCATCAGGCGCCAGATCCAGCGGTAAACCTTGTGCCGATTGAACCTGACCAGCCTGGCCGTCGCCGGCAACTGAGCAACATGAGAGTCTGTGATCCGGACGATGAAGATGCTGGCGCCAGAGCCGAGCACCAGTATGGCCAGAAACGCTGCAACGCCCTCCATCGCCGGCGAGCGACTGACCGGGCTATTCACGATAGCCATGGATGTGCCCGCAACAACGGCGGCGATCAGCACAAAGCCGCCGACCAGCTTCAATGTGGTCTTCAGGGAATAAAGCGGGCTGTGCCGCCACGAGCTGAAGGCGCCCACGATGGTGAGGAGGCAGAAAATCAGCAAAACAAACTGCATTCAGAAGTCCTGCCTTGCAATCAGGGACTCACCCCGGAATATCTCTCCGCATCCGAGATCGTCGCCCTGGTTCTGTCACTGTCAAAGTCCCAGCAAATTGCCGCTCAGTCAATCTTCCACGCCGTCACCACGCCGTCCTCAAGAACCGCCAGCAAATGCCCATCCGGACTGAGCGCAAACTGCGCACTCGGCTCGAAGTACCGGTTCTCTGTACGCCCCAGCAGTGGAACCTCTCCAACAAAGCGTCCGCTCGCTACATCCCAGATTCCAACCGAGTCCTCCACTGTCATGGTCCTCGTCCTGTTCCAGGTTCCGTTCCGTATGTCCTCGGGGTTCATCGTATCCGGCGCGTGGTATTGCGCCTTCTTCAACAGCCGCACAGCCACGCGGCTTCCGTCCCTGCTCAATTCGTACCCCTCATACATCTCCAGCACCCGTCCATTTGGCGCTTTGCTTGTCCAAACCGTCTCTCCGCTTATCTTGCGAAGTGCGATCATCCCGTCGCTGATCGCAAGGAACCGCTCATCGTCCACCACCGCCGGCGCAAAGTCGATGTATCCAAACTGCCCAAGCCGCACCATCGTTTCACAGAATGCTTCCTGCTCCAGTCCCATCGAAGGATCAGGAAACTTTGCAGTGTGTTCCGAAGACAATTGCAGGTCGTCTGTCATCGTGCCAGTGTCGTTGTCTTCGTTGGCCTCCTGACACTGTTTCAATACCTTCAGCGTCTTCGCATCGACCACCAGCGTGAGCTGCTTGTTAAGCCGAATTCGCAGCGTGCGCCCGGTTGTCGAACTGTCTAAATCCCACGGCTCATACTCCTTTTCTTCATTCGGCACGTCCAACTGCGCCGTCGTCTTTCCATCGGCGCCCACTCGCATCAACTTGTCTCCCGCGAAAATCAGCAAGCCTCCATCCTCTCCCAGGTGCAGAGCCAGGCGGGCAAGCGTCTTCGTCGGGAAGTCCATGGTGCGCTCAACCTTGAAGTCAGCATTGGTATTGATCACCAGGACGCGCAGCTTGTCGCCTGTTCCACGGGCCGCATTCTTCGGCGCGTAGCCCGTCGCCCAGATCGGCAGCCCTGCGTACACATGTCCAGTTCCATCGATCGCCAGCGTCCCGACCCCTCTCCATGCGATCCCACTCGGCGGTCCAGAGGTCATGTATCCCTTGTATTGCGGGGGAGGGTCGGGAATCGGATGCATGACGTTGAGCTCGCCCTGCGTCATTACCCCATATGGGCTGAGCGATACCTGTGCAATCCTGGTCTGCGCCCATCCGCAACTCAGGCCGATCCCGAACATCGCTGTCACTACCGCCTGCATCCACCGGCTTCCCCGCATCGCTACCCCATTCGACACTTCCTGCACCCACATTCGTCAGGCCTTTGCGATTGCCAGCCCTGCCCGTTCGGCAATCATGCGAGCTACCTTCTTCGGCCGGAAGAATGTGTACGAAGAGAACGTCGCCTCGCTTCCGTCCGTCCCCTCAACCCAGCACTGTTGCACATTGCCAGTGCGTCTGTACTTGATCGCGGCGATCTGATCCCATGCCAGAAACAACTCTGCCGGCTTCTTCTTCGTGCCCAGGCTGAACTTGACGCCGCGGCCATCGAGATCGACCTGGTAGCCCGCCATGGCGCGGCCTAAGGCCCACAGGCGCGGACACATAAAGCCCATGGCCAATGCGGCCACGCCCCACTCGATAGCACTAAGCGCCAGCGAGCCGTTTAGTGCGCCGGATAGAAACAGACGTGAGATCACCATCAGGACCATGCACGCCGCCATGATCGCGGCAAAGAAACTCCCGCTCATTGTCACCCAGCACAGAAACCTGCTGTTGCGCAGGGCGACCGGCTTGGAACGGTTGAATTCCATCTGTGAAGTGACGCCTGCACCCGGCCCTGCGACCGGAAACTCCGTTGTACTCATGATGCGACCTCCTCGATTTACTTTGACTGTTTGTCAGCGAACGATCCGAACCGCTGACTGGAACGCGTCGTTGGCAGCGAAAATGTGTCAGAAACGAAGATGGGGATTGGCGCGGCGGAAAGGCTGCGCGGTTGCGATGCGGCCTACCGGGCAAGTCTGGACTGAATGTCGGCGAGCAGCTTTTGAGCTTCAGCGTTCATGAGCTTTGCGCCTGGAGAGAATCCATTGACGAGTAATCGGTCGGCAATCACAGCGTGTGCCAAGGCTTCCTGATCGCGATGCTGGCCGACCAGCGCCTGGGCCCAGAGGAGGTGCGATGCGCCGAACCGACGGTCGGTTGGCGCAACCCTTCCCGTCTGAACAGCGACCAGTTCGCCGGCCACTTTTTCCCCTTCCCGAAAATGCCCTGTATCTATATACGCCTTGCAGAGAAAGTAAAGCGGCTCGGCGAGATCGGGGCTGGAGCCAAGCATCTTCCTCCATGTCGGCATCGATGTTTCCATCATCGGCAAGGCTTCCTTAGCCCTTCCGAGCTTCATGAGTGCTCCCGCCAGAAACTCCTGCTGTGTGAGCGCTCCGCGGCTCTCTGCACCTGAGCATTTCGCGTACCCATCGTATGCGCGGTGATAGATAGGAAGACTCGCCTGGACCTCGCCCCGCATCTCGGTCACGTAAGCCAGGTCTCCGTAGACCTCCGATTGATCGCACAGGGCGGAGGGGTCCTGCCCGTAGACCCGAAGAGCCTGGTTAAATGCCCGCTCAGCATCGTCAAGACTGCCACGCAGCTCAAGATCCTGACCCAGCATATAAAGAGCATCGGCGGTCTCGCGTGGAGAGAGGTTGTTGTCCTGGCACTCCTTTACCGCAAACTGCAGCAGGCGCAGATTTTCATCGCTGCGGTAACCATTGTTGTCGCGGTTCCACGCATAGAAGATCGCGCTCCAGGCGCGAACGGCCGGAGGAACACCGCGCTTGCGCGACAGCTCGAGCGCATGTGCGGTGAGCCTTTCACCGGCGTCCATCTGCCCTTGCAGGTAGGCAATGTTCCCTGAGAATGCTTCCGATTCAGCTTCCCTGGGAATATCCTTCGCCGACTTCGCGCTCTCGATCGTCTGCGTAAGAACCGCCTGGGCACTGTCCAGGTCGCCGTTCTCATACATCGATTCGGCCAGCCCCATCTGCGCCTCACGCAGATCGGCTGGGTCTTTGATATATTCGGGCAGCATCTTTACGCCAAGCTTAAGGAACTCCGGTACGGTAGCTGCCGGCTTGCCGGTGTAATTTGAGTTCGCCAGCTTGAAAAGTCTGTACATGAAGGTCTGCATGCGCAGTGCCCTTTGACCTTCGAGGACCGCCTGCTCCTGGCGCCACCCCGCATAGGCTGCACTGGCCAGCAAGGTGATCGCCACCAGCAGAGTTGCCGCCACAGCTCCTCGATGGCGGCG
>PMXB01000325.1 GCA_003165935.1 Acidobacteriaceae bacterium
CTAAGCCTCAGATCCGTCAACGATAGTCTATCCACGCGTCCGATCGGTGGCTCAACCTCCACGATGGCCCAACCCCTATCCTCGCCACCCCAAAGGCTGGCCCGTCCTTCGCCCTACCACTCCGCCGGGTGCTCCAGGATTCGCTGTTAGGACTTAGCATTCCACCAAATCCCTCAAGCCCGTTGCTCCGCCTCCAGCAGCGCCTTCTTCCGCTCCACCCCCCACCGGTAGCCCGTGAGCGCGCCGTTTGCGCCCACCACCCGGTGGCAAGGCACCACCACCGCCACGCGGTTCAGCCCACACGCCCGCGCCACCGCCCTCGTCGCCTTAGGCGCGCCCATCTCCCGCGCCAGCTCGCTGTAACTCCTCGTCTCGCCTCGCGGAATCTGCCGCAGCGCCTGCCACACCCGCAACTGAAACACCGTCCCCCGTAAATCCAGCCCGACATTCCCATCCGCACCGCCTGGCCCGCCGCGTCCCCGCCCCAGATCCGACCCGTCCCTCACGCTCTCCAGCGCCCCATCCACCAGCGTTGACAGCGACGCATCCCGCCGCACCGTCGCCAGCGGAAACTCCTCGCGCAAGGTCCCTTCCGCCTCCGCCGACGTCGACCCCAGCGCCAGCCAGCACAACCCGCGCTCCGTCGCCCCCACCACCATCCATCCAAACGGCGTCCGCGCCGTTGTAAACCCGATCTTCTCGCCCTTGCCCCCCGCCGCAAACCGCCCCGGCGTCATCCCCAGCCCCGCTCCCTCATACGCCCGGCTCGGCGACCCAAACCCCGCCTCATACACCGCATCCGTCACCCTTGCACCCTCCTTCAGCGCCCCGCGCAGGCTCGCCGCCCGCAGCGCCCTTTGATATGCCAGCGGGCTCACGCCCATCTCCCGCTTGAACATCCGCTGCACCGTGAACGGACTCATCCCCGCCACCCGTCCAAGTTCCGCCAGCGGCACCCCTCGATCCACATTCTTCTCGATATGCCGCCGAACTGCGTCCAATGGGCTGCTCCATGCAACGGCGCCGCCCGCGGTGCCCAAAGCGCCGGCCGCCGCTTCTCTCCGCACCGTTTCAGGCCTGCACTTCTTGCACGCCCTGAACCCCGCCCTCTGCGCCTCCTCCATCGACCCGAAGAACCGCACATTCTCCCGCAGCGGCGGCCTGCTCCCACACCCCACGCGACAAAACACCCCCGTCGTCAACACCGCATAGAAGAACCGTGCCGCCTTGTCCCGCGCCACAAGCTGCGCCCACGCCGCCTCCGGATCAATCACCGCCGCTCGCATCGACTTGCCGTTGCTTGATCCGATGCTCCGCGCTCCGAGGCTCTGCGTCTCAACATCTCGCTTCATCGCCAACTTCACTCCACTGTTCACTGAAATCATCATCGTGTTCATGCAACCGATCTTCGCCCATCGCCGCCCCGCCCGCTATCCGATTCTTGCTTGCAATTCAGATTATTCCTCTCGAATTCGTCCCCTCGTCCCTCCCGTGTATTCTTTTTCGCAAGATGCTCCTCAAAAGAAATCGACCTGTCGGAATTACTCTGCTCGCGCTACTGTACTTTTTCATTGCCTTCACGCAGGTAATCTCTAACCCAATCATTGGGATTTCCAGCTACGCAGACTACTGGCAGCAATTTACGGCAAGATTCTTTCATTCCGCAGAACTGCTCAAAGTCACTTCCTACGTGTTTCCGCCTTTGACCTATCTTTACTATGGCGCACATGCTGTCATTGGTTTTGGCCTATGGAAGCTAAAAGAGTGGTCTCGCATTGCCGTCTTGGTGCTGATCGCATTCGGTTGTGCCATTGGCGTTTTATTCGAGCGATCTTCCGACATGTCTGCGTCCTTTGCTCATTCTGCCGCCGTGGCCTGGATGCTCTCCTACGCGCGCTGGGTTCTTCCACTCTTATGGACCGCTTGGTATTTAACTCGACCTCGAGTGCGGTTTGCATTTGGCGTATGGCCCTCGATCGCGAGAAACGACACTACAACCGAACTCCCATCAGGCCTATCAAAGACCGGGAAACTTTGGGTCTATGCCGCCGCCGCCGCATCCATTGCCATTTTCATTTGTTCTATGCTCTGACCCGGATCGCACCCGCCCTCCCACACCGCAGCTAACAGCTAAGAGCTAACGGCTAATAGCTGTTTCTCCGCCCTCACCAAATCCTCCTCCGTATCCACCCCAATCGTGTCCCGTGGCGCATCCGCCACATACAACGCAATCCCGTTCTCCAGCAGCCGCAACTGCTCCAGCTTCTCAACCTTCTCCAGCGGCGACGGCGCCAGCGCCGCAAACCGCTCCAGCGCCGCCTTCCGATACGCATAAATCCCCAGATGCTTCCGATACCCAGCAAACCCAGCCCCGCCCCCGCCCCCATCCCGATCAAACGGAATCGTCGCCCGCGAAAAATACAGCGCCCGCCCATCCAGCGCCGTCACCACCTTCACCGCATTCGGGTTCCCCCACTCCTCACGCGGGCAAGTCACCGCCAGCGTCCCCACCCCCACCTCCGCCCGCTCAAACAACTTCAGCAGCGGCGGAAAGAAATCCGCCGTCAGCGTCGGCTC
>PMXB01000313.1 GCA_003165935.1 Acidobacteriaceae bacterium
CGGTGGATAGCCGTTGCTGTCCACCTTGATTTGCACGGCCCCGCTGTCGGCAACGTCTTTATAGTGGTCGATTGCGTCGCGCATCTCCCACAGGTCGCGCCGCAACACATGCTCTTTGTCGCGCTTTATGGTGAACAACGTCACCGGCACGGCAGCCGAGGCAAGGATCGACAGAAGTGCGATGGTGATGATCAGCTCAACCAGCGTCAGGCCGCGCTCTCGCTCGCGGCAGATGCGAGTTTGCAATTCCGGCCTCACCATATTGGCACCTAATTGGAGTTTGGATGTTGAGCGGGTATCGCCTTCTGCAGGTCCTTCCATCCCACTAGGATAAAGCCTTTGTCCTTGAGGAATTTCTGAAACTCGGCGCTACTCACCACATCCAGGTCGTTTTGCCGCCACTCCGCACCCCAGTTCGGATGATCCCAGGTCATGGCCTGCAACTCGTCGTCGTTGTATCCCAGGTGAACGCTCAATAGGTAGACTCCGGGCGGCAATGCGTCGAGAGTTTTCTCGTAGGCGCTCAGCCAGTCCTGCTTGGCAAGCCCTGGCATGATCTCCAGTTCGCGGTCGATTGGCAGGCTGGCAAGGTCCACATCGATGCCGCCGAAGTTGAACACGCCAGGCTTCGCGGTGGCCACGCCCCTCAGCTTCACCTGCTGGTTGGGCAGCATGATCGGCAGCCCATACTCCTGGCCCATCTTCCAGTATGACTGAAACAAGGCGGGCGTAATCATCATGGTGCGCATGTGGTTGTCCAGGTGGGTGATCTGCATTCCCGCGCGCTTGGCCATATCGATCTGGGCGCGCAGCTCGCCTTCCACTTCTGCGGGTGTTCCGTGTTGTGCAACCGCAACCGAATTGCTGGATAGATATCCGCCGGGGTCGGTCAAACCCGAACCCTTCTGCAATCCGGAAACTGGACGCCAGCGATAGCTTGACCAGTCGGCATTCAGGTCCAACCGAACTCCTAGGTCGGCGTTCGGATGGTTGCGCGACCAGCGCAGAACTTCAGGGAACCATGGTCCTGGAACCAGAACCCCCGCCGAAGTGACCCAACCTTTCTCTAGTGCTTCGAAGCTGGCCCTATCGATGGAGTGGGCCATACCGAGGTCTTCGGCCTGGATTACCAGTAGTCGCTGATTTCCCGCGTAGCCCAGCTTTTCTGCCTCCGACTTAGGGCCAACAGGATCGGGCTGCTGCGCTCCCGCACAAATGGATATTGCAAAAACCAGCGCTCCCGCCAAATAGCCCTTCACAGGGTTCGCGTTAATTGGAACCACTTTTTTCCACTAGCTTTCCGACTGAATAGACGTAAGCGATGTTTGATGTTTCGCTATAAAGCAAAAAGCGTGGTCCATCCCTGCTAACCGCGATTCGTGCCCCTTCGCAAAATGATGCGGGTACTTCTTGTTGAATTGTCTCGACCGTTTCCTTCCCTTCGTACCTCCACATAGATACGGAACTGGTGACACTAAGATTAACTTCCTTCCATGCTAGCCACTTCTGTACCCCCGAATAGCCAACAACATAATCTCCAGCGACTATTCCCACTGCGAAATGAATGCCGGTCTTGGGCGCACAGTATTCATGGCTAATCTCTTTAGACATAAGATTCACATTAGTTATGCATACATGAGGATCGTTGGCGAGTAGGCCGCTTGCAAGCAAGACCTGCCGTCCGAGAATCGCAATTTGAGCAACCTGCCCAACGTTGACTGCGAAGTTGCAATTCATCCGTTCTGCATAATCGCAGCCAAACAGGCTGGTAGAGTACCCGCCGCGATTGTAGCGGGACAGTGCTACAGCAACTTCCTTCGTTCGTTCGTCAAGTGCGATTTGAACGTTGGCAACGACGCCGGAAGATACCTCCACCTGCTGCGTTTGTGCACCACTCGCAATGTCGAAAGTAGTTAGGTACTGGTCGTCAGAAGCGGATTCCCATGCGATGAATACCCGATTTGTAGTGTGATCGATGGCGAAGTCAAATATTCGACCACCGCAATGTATCTCAGAAAGCGTAGCGAGAGTATCCGCACTCAGCACACCCAGATTCTCAGCGTCTTGACAAATGAGAACACGTCCTCTCTCGTCGTCCACTGCAACTCTGCCACACCCTTTATCCACAAGTGGGGAGAGATGTTCCGCTAGGGACCGCTGTCTCACGACTGAGTTCGTTTCAAGACTCCACGAGATGATCCGGCGAGAGGATAGAACATTAGGTCCAGAAGCCTCCAAGATTGCTTGCTGAATGAAAATTGGGCCTTTGGAAAATGAAGCACCAATTACCTTCCCGGACGGGAATTTGATTCTGGCGCCTTCAAGACTAGGTGACTGTCCAGCAGCGTTGCAAGCGAGAGAAAAGCAGGAAAACACAAACACAATAAAGCGCCGCATGTTAGCACCCAGGATCCAGCGTCGCACTATGCGCAAATAAGTGCCCGATTAGCCAGTCCCAGATCGTATGCCCAATTATCCCAAACAGGCCAGTAGACGGATTGAAAATGTCAAAATGGACTTGAGCGGTAACGATTCCGTTGGGCGCGTTCTGAAATGAGGCAGGACTTAGCTCGGATCCAGATCCATTCACATGAGCCGAAATAATAACATTCCCTGCTCTATATCCATTTGGACCAAAGGGTGTTTGAAAGAACTGAAATCCATCAGCCTGCAGCGTTGCCGCACTAACGTCTATGCCAACTTCTAAGTGGCCGTTAACCGGCGTGTTGATACCGTTTGGTGCAGCCCCCGGGACCGCAGCCAACGCATTGTCGACCGTGCAAGCTGTTTTCGATTTTCCATTATTAGGCGCACCTCCGGCGCCGGAGTTGGTCCCGGTAGGATTTCCAGGATTCCATGGATTATAGCAATTGAACTGCGGCACGTCTTGGGGCACGTTCTGGCTATTCCAATTCACGTATAAATAAGGCGAGACTTCCGGCCAGCCCCCCTCATCATCCTCCTCGCCGGAAACGAGTCCACCATTACAGGGGGGCGACAGCCCATAAGGATCAACCCAGTTGACCGGCCGATTCTCGACATAAGCGTATCGATCCAACGATTGCGGGTCGGCTTGATTCACCACATCCCAGCCAGTTGGATCGGGACTCAACCATCTTCCCGCGCTCGGATCGTACTTGCGGAAGAGAAAATCATACGCTCCAGTCCCGCCGGGGCCGGTGGCTACATTCTGGTCCTGCCCAGTGAAGCTGCGGTCTGCCGTGCCGGCCTCGTTATACGACTCACCGAAGGGCGCGTAGGCTTCCTTGGAGTAGACGCCATGTGTCGACCACGTGGTGGCCAGCCGGCTCGACCCGAGCCAATCTTTGTGGCGAATGTAGTTCAATCCAGTTGTATTGTAGACCGCAGTCGAACCGCCGGGAAGCGAAATCGTTCCCTTGGTGAGCCCTCCGCTGTAAACTGCCAGCATCGCCCCGGACGGACGATAGACAAATTGGGTATAGACGCCGCTCAATCCCTTTTCGACCATGCGCCCCAGCGCGTCGTAGGTGGCCGTGGTTGAGTTCACCTGGATGGGCAGGTTAAGCGCGTTCCAGGTGAGTGTGGCCGGGGTGCTGGTGAGCTGATTGCCGTTGGCGTCGTAAGAAGCGGTGACGCCGCTCGATACCTGGTTTGTGACGGTGTTGTAAGCCGCCGCGTAACTTGTGCCACCGTTGTTGCCTGTTTTGTTGATGTTGCCGAAGGGGTCGTAGGCAAATGTCTGACCCCAGGCACCACTGCAATTTACGGAAGCGATTCGGCTCAAATCGTCTGCCGAATAGGTGCAAGTCTGGTTCTTCGTGGAGTCGTTGCGGTCAGTGTACTGCATCTGCTGCAACGACCAGTTGGCATTCCATGTGAGTCCAGTGGACACCGTATAGTCACTGGACGACGGGTTGGGGTTGACGGCGTAGGTTATGTTGGTTGGCCGGTATGTGTAGGAGTCGTAGGTGAAACTGTCAACATCGCTTGCGGAACCTGTGCTGGCGTTCCCATAAGTGATGCTGGTGGGCGAGCTGGCAGGGTTGTACGCTGTGGCCGTGACCAGATTGAGGCTATTCGTAGTATCGGTTGCGGAGTAGGGTCGGCCTTCGCCGTCCACGCCATATGTCAGGCTGGGGATGCCTATAGAAGAGCCACCAAGCGAAGCCGATACTGCGCCTACCGCTCCGTTGGGAAAGTAGGTATCTTGCGTGAGGAAGTAGTTGCCTGAATTCGGCGTTTTCTCCCACATCTGAGATAGGACACCACCCGTCATATTGCCTGTTGTGACCGGGCTCGCGCTGAAGAAAATGTCTGTTAGCCTCGAGCTGCAAGTCGATGAACTGCAGGTATAGGCCTCGGCGACCTGACCTTTGACGTTTTGCATGCCTGTGCCACTGTAGGTAGCCGCGTCGTAGACCACATACATCAGTGGCGTGACCGACGCGTATGAACCGGACACAACCTGGGACGAAGTGGGCCGATGAAGCAGATCGTAAGTAATGCAGGTTGCGTTCCCTATGGGATCGACTGTCTTGATCAGGTCGCCTGTCGAGCTTGTGCATCCGCTGACTGAATCATAGTAATAGTTGGTTGTTCCAGCGGCACCTGTGCCCGCGCTCCACTCCG
>PMXB01000095.1 GCA_003165935.1 Acidobacteriaceae bacterium
TCAGTGATTAGTGGTTAGTGAAATCGGGCCCCTTTGCTCACGCGAAGCGGCCCGATTCGTTTGTAAGCACGACGTTTGCCGGATTGGCTCCTGCCGGAAACGAGACTGAAAACCTTCCCGTCTTCGACGATTAGACCGGACTGCTTTTCATCGTGCCATGAGAGAATGCTCTCGGCGGCTCCAGACTTCCCAACCCCCAGGCCCCTCGGACAAACCTTCATGGCTTTACCCGGAAACCTGTTGAATCTGCTGTTTGGGCGTCCCCTCGCCACCAGCGAAGAGCGGGCCGAGCATATCGGTCCGCTGGCCGGCATTCCTATCTTTGGCCTCGATGCGCTCAGCTCTGCCGCGTACGGACCCGAGGCCGCGCTCACTCTGCTCATTCCGCTGGGCCTGGTCGGTGTGCACTACATTGTGCCCGTGATCGCGGCGATTTTGGGCCTGCTGTTCATCGTCTATTTCAGCTATCGGCAGACCATCGAAGCCTATCCGCATGGCGGGGGCTCTTATACCGTTGCCAGCGAGAACCTGGGCAAGGGAGCAGGCCTGCTGGCCGCGGCTGCCCTCATGATCGACTACACGCTCACGGCTGCCGTGGGCATCTCGGCCGGCGTGGGCGCGCTCATCTCCGCCATGCCATCGTTGCAGCCGCACACCCTGCAACTCTGCCTTGCTGTGCTGGCGATTCTCACCATTGTGAACATGCGCGGCGTCCACGACACTGGCGTGGTGTTCATGATTCCCACTTACCTGTTCACGGGCACGCTGCTGATTGTTATTGTGGCCGGCATCTGGCAGGTGATTTCCTCGGGCGGTCATCCGCACCCGGTAACAGCGCTGCCCGCGGTGCCTTCGGCCACCGCCATGGTGAGTCTGTGGCTGCTGCTCAAGGTCTTCTCGTCGGGCTGCACGGCCATGACCGGCGTTGAAGCAGTAAGCAACGGCGTGATGGCCTTCCGCGACGACACGCGCAAGAACGCCAAGATCACCCTGACCATCATCATTTTCCTCCTGGCTGTGCTGCTGGGCGGCATCGCCTTCTTGTGCCGCGCCTACGGCGTGGCCGCCACCAATCCCGACGGCCCGGGCTACGAGAGCGTGCTCTCCATGCTCACGCGCGCGGTGATGGGCCACGGAGCTTTCTACTACATCACCATCGGCTCGGTGCTGCTGGTGCTGGCGCTCTCGGCCAACACGGCCTTTGCTGACTTTCCGCGTCTGACCCGCGCCATTGCCCTCGACGACTACATGCCGCACGTCTTTCTGCTACGCGGCCGCCGCCTGCTCTACTCGTGGGGCATCTATGTTCTGGTTGGGCTGACTGCTATTCTGCTGATCGTCTTCGGCGGCGTCACGGACCGCCTGATTCCTCTCTTCGCCATCGGCGCATTCCTGGCCTTCACCCTCTCGCAGGCCGGCATGGTGATGCACTGGAAGCGCCAGGGCAAGGCGCGGCTGAAGATGTTTGTCAACGGCCTGGGCGCGGTGGCCACGGGCATCACCACCGTTGTGGTGCTGGTGGCCAAGTTTGCCGATGGCGCGTGGATCACCGCGCTGCTGGTTGTGTTGATGATCGTGCTCATGCGCTCAGTCAAGCGTCACTACGTCGGCGTCGACCGCGAAACCGCTCTCGACCGGCCCATCGCGCCTGCGCAGATCACCGAGCCCATCGTGATACTGCCCATCGACAGTTGGAACCGGATTACGGAGAAGGCGCTCTCTTTTGCCCTGGGCATGACCAACGATATTCGCTGCGTCCACGTGCAGATCGGCGATGAGCCGGACAAGATCTGCGAGGAATGGGAACGTGATGTGGCCGCTCCGCTGCGCGCGGCGGGAAAGTGTGTTCCACAGCTTGAAGTTTTGAAGTCGCCCTACCGGTACATCCTGACGCCCATTGTCGATTACGTTCTCAAAGTGGAGCAGGAGTCGAGCTTTCACAAGGTGTGCGTGATGGTGCCGGAGCTGGTGGTGCACCACTGGTGGGAGAATCTGTTGCACAACCGCCGCGCCGATCTTCTCAAGGTGCTGCTGCTGCTGCGCGGCAACAAGCGGATCGTGGTGCTGAACATTCCGTGGTACCTGGAGCGGGATTGAGCGCTGCACTGATCAGCCTGGACATCGAGCCCCGTTGCATGCACGCTCACGAGGATGCGCACATCGATCCCAGGCTTTGTATTGCCTATCTTGCTCCGGCCCCCGTGAGCAGTTCAACGATCTCCTGATGCCCATTTTGCGTGGCAAGGCTCAGGGCAGTTTCTCTGCGGCCGGGAACGATGACGCTTCCCGGAGACTGCGCGGCAATCTCAGAGACCGTCAGGGTGGGGCTGGCATAAGCCGCGGCGCCGTTGGGCATGCGGACATATTCCAGAATGACGTTCTCTGCGTTGACGTCAACCCCGTTATCGAGGAGAAACTTCACCACATCCACGCGGCCGTTTTTTGACGCCAGCATCAACAGGGTTCTTCCATTCTCGTCCCGCAGATCCAGGGGGAAGCTCTTGCTTAGCAACTCCACTGTTGCTCGATCCCCATCCGATGCTGCCTTGGAGAGAGCTTTGGCCAGCCTGGCCTTGGCAACGTCGCGCAGGTCCGCATCTTTGTCGTCTTGCATTACCTGCGCAAGCAACGCTGGGTCAGTGAGTTTTTGTGCGGCTGCCTTGCGCGCATCGCTGGCGTTGCCTTCCAGCGCTACCTTGGCCAGCAGCGTCTGGTCAGTGATTCTCTCAACTGCCGCCATGTGCAGGATGCGCGCGCTGGTTCGGATTGAGTCACTGGTGGTCGGATCCGCGGGAGAATCTTCGAGCGCCACCTGGGCGAGCACGGCTTGATTTACGACACGTTCCACGGCTACGGCGCGGAGATGGGCAAACACCGCGGGACTGAGGCCCTTGCCGTAACTCTCGTCGCCCAAAGCGATCCTGGCGAGCAAATCAGGGTCCGTTACCCTCGCAATGGCTGCCTCGCGAACGACGCCGTCTTTTGAGTCGTCCTCGACTGCGATTTTGGCAATGAGGAATTCGCTGTTCAGTCTTTTGACGGCAGCCGCGCGGACGATCGGGCTAAGGTCGTTCACGGCAATCTCGGCAAGGAGTTCCTGATCCGTGATGTTTCTGACTGAGGCCGCGCGGGCCTCATCTTTGTCGCCACGGACTGGCGATGAATTGGCCAAGCCAGTGAGGGCGAGGGAGATGACGCAGAGCCTCGCGACCGGAAGGCAGGTTGAAAACTTCTTGAGCATTACGATCAAAATACCACTTTGGAGCGATGCCTCGTCAGCGGAGAATGCGGCTGATTTTAGTAACGTGTGCAGGAGTTACCATTGCAGCATTGTTTGGGTTACCTACCACAAGAACGCTGAATGGACACGCTCAAACCGATCCTGCTCATGCGCAGTAAGCGTCGCATCCGAGGTTCGGTCTCGTTGCTCCGCCCGGCCATGTTTGTCGTGTGCCAGTTTGCAGTAACCGCCAGGGCTCCTTTGATCGAAACGAGGCCAGGTTTGGCATGTGCCGTCGAACGGATGTACAAACGGAGTGTGGGAGGTCGGCCTTTGTGCGAATGAAAACCCTCGATATGAAGTTGCTTTTCCGTCTGGCTCAGCGCTCGGGTGCTTTGAGGAGTCTGCTCGTGGCTGTGGTGATGGCAGGGTGCGCAATCTCCGCAAATGCCGCGAGCCAGCCCCCGCACGAGCGAATACAGGCGCTGGCGCGTGCGATGACTTTTGATTGGGCGAAATCGCATCCGCTTCAAGCAACCGCCCTGGGCCTGAGCGATGAGGATGGGCTGCTCGACACGCCGTCTGACGCCGAGAATGCGCGCGACCTGGCGACGATTCGCGGGTGGGAGAGCGAGCTCGCGTCGATTCCCCTGGGGGGCGCGCCGCTGGTGGATGCGGACGACGCCAAGCTGCTGCGCGCGCAACTGGTGAGCATGGAGCGGCAATACACCGTGTACAAGGGCTATGAGAAGGATCTGTCACAGCCTTCGATGACGATTGTCAACGCGATTTATGTGCAGTTTCTGCACCTGCCGATTGCCGGCACAGAGGGCGCGACCAGCGCCGATGTGGCCACGGCGTGGGAGAAGATTATCGCTCGGCTTGAGGGCGCGCCGGCATACATCGCGGCGGGCAATGCGCTGGTGACCCACCCCGGACATCTGCAAGGCGTGACAGGCTCAGAGGAGCTTGAGGGCGCGCCGGGCTTTCTGGCCGGAGCACTGACAGACACGGCAAAGCAGCAATTGCCCGCCAACCGCTTTGCTGCCTTCGCGAAGGCACGGGACGCTGCGCTCGCGTCGATTGCCGAGACGAAGAAGAACATCGATACGCATGTTGCATCGTGGCCTGAGAACTACGCCATGGGCCGCGCCGCTTACGACGCAATGCTGCGCGATGAAGAGTTGTTGCCCTACAACTCCGACGACATTGAGCGCATGGGCCGCGAAGAGCTTGGGCACGGCTGGACGGTGCAGACCTGGGTAGAAGAGTTGGCCGCCGAACGGGGCACGCCCATTGGCCCCGAGACCGGCGGCGGGCTGGCGCCGGGTGGTCCGGCGCTGATCGACTATTATCGCCAACGGATCGCTCAACTGGGAAAGTTCGTCACCGAGCATCGCGTTGTGGATGTGCCGGATTGGCTGGGCCAGATCGAAGTGATCGAGACGCCGAAGTTCATGCAGCCGGTTTCCCCCGGCGCGAGCATGAATTCTCCGCTGCTGTTCAGCAAGCAATCGAAGGGCTTTTACTTCATTACTCCTCCCGTCTCGCTTGCCGAGGCCGCGAAGAACCTGGACGCCAACCAGGACTTTGACCGCGACCGCATTCTCTCGACGGGCGCGCATGAGGCGATGCCGGGGCATTTTCTGCAACTGTCCATAGCCCGCCGCCACCCGGACTTTGTGCGCAAGATTCAAGGCACCGGCGTGTTTGCCGAGGGCTGGGCCTTCTACGGAGAAGAGATGTTTGTGCAGCTTGGACTGTTTGGCGACGATCTGGATGCGCGGTACTTCACGGCACAGTGGGAACGCGTGCGCGGCGCGCGCGCCATCGTCGATCCCAAACTGGCAAGCGGCGAGTGGAGCGTTGACCAGGCGGTTCAGTTTTTCGCGCATGAAACCGGATTCACCGAGCAGCAGTCAAAGGAAGCCATCGCCGGAATCGCTCTCGGGCCAGGGTACGTGATCGCGTATACGGCAGGGCGTGCGCAACTGGAAGCGCTGCTGGCCGAGTACCGCATCAAGGCGGGCAAGAGCGCGTCCCTCAAGGACTTCCACGACCGCCTTCTCTGCTACGGGACAACCCCATTTTCAATAGTTGAACCCGAGCTGCTAGCCGACCTCGCCAAGCCATTGGCCGAGGTAAGGGCTGAGGCCGGGTACTGACGCTAAGATCAGGGATAACTCACTCTTATCTCAATTGCCGATAGGGCTTCCGCTCACTCGCTCAGGCTGCGCTCGCGTGATTGCTGCCTGCTAGCTTGCCAATTCGCCAACGGTGCGGGTGAGCGGGGCATGCCCGTTGGCCTCCTGGTCCTTGTACTGCAACTGGTAGAGCTTCCAGTAGAGGCCGCGCTTGGCGAGCAGTTGCTGGTGCGAGCCCATCTCGCGGAGCTGGCCTTTGTGCATGACGAGGATGGTTTCGGCGCGCTGAACGGTGGAGAGGCGGTGCGCGATCAAGACACTTGTCCGGCCCTCGACCATGCGCTCCAGAGCGCCGCGTATGCGCAGCTCGGTGTCGGTATCCACGCTCGACGTGGCTTCATCGAGGATGAGAATGCGCGGGTTGTAGGCCAGCGCGCGGGCGAAGTTGATGAGCTGTTTCTGGCCGGTGGAGAGCGAGTTGCCGCGCTCCTGCACAGGCTCATCGAACTTGCCCGGCAACGATTCGATAAAGTCGAGCACGTTGACGTCGTGGGCCGCCTGGCGCAGCACTTCTTCGGTGATATCTTCGTTGCCGAGGCGGATGTTGTCGGCCAGCGTGCCGGTAAACAGGAACGGGTCCTGGAGCACTACGGCAAAGTGTTTGCGCAGCTTGTTGAGGTCGTGCTTGCGCAGATCGACGCCGTCGAGAAGAATCTGGCCCGCGGTCACGTCGTAGAAGCGCATCATCAGGCTGGTGAGCGTTGTTTTGCCCGCGCCGGTGTGGCCTACGATGGCCACAGTCTGACCGGGCTCGATGGTGAAGGAGACATCCTTGAGAATCCACTCGATGCCTTCGAGCGACGCAAGGCCTGCCCCAGGGGCTAAAGCCCCAGCTTCTTTTTGAGCGTCTGCGGCACGACTAAAGTCGTGCCCTTTCAAAACGTCGGCTGAACCTGGAGAATTGGCGGCTTCGACGGCCGCCTGCTGCTCGGGCGTCAGTGTTTGATAGGTAAACCACACGTGGCGGAACTCAATGCGATTGCTGCCGTCACCCTCGACTGGCACGGCGGGCCCGACAATCTCCGGCTCCGTGTCTAACAATTTGAATATGCGCTCGCACGCCGCCATGGCTGCTTGCAGGATGTTGTACTTGTCGCTCAGGTCCTGGATGGGCCGCCAGAATCGCTGCGAATACTGGATGAACATGGCCAGTACGCCGATGGTGACTGTTCCTCTGAGCACACCTGCGCCGCCCCGCCAGATGACCAGCGCGATGGCCAGCGAGGACAGAATCTCAACCGCCGGATAGTAGAGCGCGTAGGCGTAGATGGTGTCTTTGAACGCGATCATGTGCTGCTTGTTGACGGCTTCAAAGTCGTCAAATGCGCGCTGCTCGCGGTTGAAGAGCTGCACCACGGCCATGCCGGAGACGTGTTCCTGGGTAAAGCTGTTGATGCGGGCAATGGCAGTGCGCACGCGGCGATAGCTCTCGCGCACGCTGTTGCGGAAGATGCGCGTGACGATAAAGATCACTGGCAGCACGGCAAACGTAATCAGCGCCAGTCGCCAATTAATGGTGAGCATCACGGCGGCCATGAAGACGAGGTTGAAGAAGTCGTCGACAATGGCGAGGATGCCGGCGGTAAACATTTCGTTGATGGCGTCCACGTCCGACGTGAGCCGCGTGACCAGCCGCCCCACGGCATGCGTGTCGAAGAAGCCGATGTGCATGCGCTGCATGTGGCGGAAGATGTCGCGGCGCAGGTCGAACATCATCTTCTGGCCGAGCCACTGCATCAGGTAGGTCTCAGTGAACTGGAAGCCGTAAGAAACCACCAGCGCGCCGATGTAGATGGTGGCAAGCTCGGTGATGCCCGCCCACGGATCGGTGGGCAGCCGGCGCGTGAGCCAGTTGGTGGCCGTAGTTGGAGTCCCGGTGAAATAGCGATCAATGGCCACCTTCACCAGGTAAGGCCCGGTCACGTCCGACATTGATTTGAGGCTGACCGCAAGGGTGGAGATGGCGGCCTGAATCCAATACGGGCGGACATAATGGCCCAGCCGCCGCATCAGCTTCGAGTCGTAGACCTTGCCGACCGGGTCTTCGTCGCGCTTCGGTGGCACCGGCGTCGCAGGCTTTTTTTCCTGGTTTTGGTCAGCCATTTCTCGGGTGGGAATCGGGCTTGCTTCTCTATTGTACGGTTCGCGGCAAAATTAAGACTCGCTGCGGACGTGCGAACGCGCAAAACCCCTACCCGTGCCCGTAACGCGCATAAACCGCCCACCCAATCAAAATGATCGGCCAATTGAGGGTTGCCCGATCTCACTCTTCCGGCGGCGGGAGCTCATCGTCGCCGTCCGCCAGAATGCGCACGGGAATCAGGTCGAACGGGATTGGCTGGGGATCGTCGAACCAGTGGATCGCCTCAGGGCCCTCTATTTGCGCACAGGCCAGCGCCTGTTCGGCCTCGCGCAGGACTACTACTGGAGATCGTCCCAGGCTGTCGGCGATTCCGAAACAGGCGGAGAGGCGGACCGCCTTGCCATCCACTTCAAAGGGGGCGCTGAAAATGCTGCGCAGGCGCTCGGCCATCATTGCGGCGTGGGCCTGGGTGCATCCGGGCAGCGCCACAAGAAACTCGTCCTTGCCGGGGCGGCCGAAGACGTCGTAACTGCGCAACATGCGGCTGGTCCGCGCCGTCACTTCCCGCAAAAGATCGTCGCAGGCCTCGGCGCCAAGCTGCGAGTTCCAATGACCGAAGTCGTCGATGTCAAACAGGATCATCGACAGCGAGCTTTTCATCCGCTGCACGCGATCGGTTTCGCGAAAGAGCACGGCCATCAGCGTTTCCCGGTTGTAGATGCCGGTGAGGTGATCCATCTGCAGGTTGCGCCGCGAGGAGTCACGCAGGGCCTCAAGTTCCAGCGACTGGCTGCGCACGCGCAAGGCCATCTCGATCCGCAGCCGCCACCACGCGGCGTCCATGGTTCGCGGCACGATGTCCTCAACCAGCCCTGAGTCGAGGAAGCCGCACTCACGATCGGTCACCTCATCGGCAATAAGCACCAGCGACAGACGACGCCGGCTGACCTCGGTGCGCACAGGAACGAGAAGCTCGGTGATGTCGAATGCCGGCTCCTTGCCCTGCAGCCGCACATCCACCAGCGCCATTGCAGGCGGATCGTGGGCGGTCATTGCCTTCAGCGCGGCTTCTTGCGTGAGCGCAATTTCGACTCGTGATCCGATATCGCGAAGGACCGGCTCGAGAATGGTCAGGAGGGCCGCGTCGGGCGAGGCGAGAAGGAATTCAGGAATTGGCTCAGCGAGCATGCTGGAATTCTCCGTGAGTTCTGCATCGGCGCGTCTTGGGAAAGGATTAGGAGAATCTGAGGGAAGGAGCGAGGAATCTGAGAACTTTTGTGTGACCAAGCTGAGTTCGGGCCCGAACAGAACGATCGAAGCACCAACGTAATAAGGGCCTGTCCACACTGCCCACGAAGGGAAGCTTGAACAGGCCCTGATTTGTCTTCGCCCGGCGACTTTGGCCCTGCACTTAGTCCACGAAGTCGACCAGCGGCGCAATGGGAATGATGCCGCGCTCGTGGCCGAGGTCGAGCAGTTTGCGAATCGCCTGACGGCCGTCGGCGCCATAGTCCAGCGTGCGCTCGTTCACATACATGCTCACAAAGCGGCCTGCTTCGCGCGCGTCCAGATCGCGCGCAAACTGCATTGCGTATTCCAGCGCCGGCTCGCGATTGTCGAGCCCGTGCTGAATGCTGTCGCGCACGGCCTTGGTGACNNCGCCACCACACGCCCAGGTCAACCACCTTTTGCAGCCCGCTGGCCGAGTAAGTGAGCTGGCCTTCGTGAATGATCAGGCCGGCCTCGAACTTTCCTGCCTGGATCTCGGGAATGATCTGGTCGAACGGCACAACCTCAGTCTCGAGTTCCGGATTGAAGATCTTGAGCGCGAGGTAGGCCGTGGTCATGGTTCCCGGAACGGCGATCTTCACGCGCTTCAGGTCGTCGATGGTCATTGCTTTCGACGCGACAATCATCGGCCCGTAGCCTTCGCCCACGCTGCCACCGCAGCCCATGAGCGTGTAGCTGTGCTGGACGTAGGGGTAGGCGTGGAAGCTGATGGCCGTCACGTCGTAGAAGGCTTCGTCGCGGGCCTTCTGGTTCAGGGTCTCAATATCGCACAGGGTGTGGTTGAACCGGAAGCCCGGCACGCGCACCTTGTTCGTCGCCAGCCCGTAAAACATGAAAGCGTCATCGGAGTCGGGGCTATGGGCGATCGAGATATCGGTAATCTGTTCGGCTTGCTTGGTCGTCACTGGGGGATTCCTTTCAGAAAAGTGGAGCAGGGAAGCGGTGCATTTAGCTGGCGCGACGCAGGCGCTGGAACCCGCGAGCGACCGCTGCTGCCGCCGCAATGTTGAGCCCGGCACCAGGAAGAAACGGCAATACCGCGAGCGCGAGGACGGTCTGGATTGAAGCGTGGGTCAGGATGGCCAGCCAGGTTGCTCCGCAGGTGAAGACCAGGGCAAGCGCAGTGGCGGCGCTGAGCAAGCCGGACCCAAAACCGCGGCCGGTGCGGCGATAGAGCCACGACGCCAGCGCAGCGGCGGCCGGATAGGCCGTGAGATAGCCGCCGGTTGGACCCAGCAGGTGAGCCAGTCCCAGGGTTGCGGGTAGGCTGGGCGCAAATACGGGCAGGCCCAGCGCTCCCTCGGCCAGGTAGAGCGCCATGGTGATTGCGGCCAGTTCAGGCGCGAGCAGCAGGCCAAGCACCAGCACGGCGAGCGGCTGCAGAGTCATGGGCACGGGCGTAAAGCTCAGCGGCAGAGCCACATGCGCGCTAAGGGCCACTATCGCGCTGCCGGCCAGGGCTATGCCGGCGAAGCGAAGGCTGCTTGTGGCGCGAGTGCGGCGCTCAGAGCTTTGGGCCACGCGGTCTTGGGCCACAATCTCCGGAGAAAAAGCTGTTGAACGTTCTTTGCTCAAGGTGTCCCTTTGTCCCGTCTACAGTTCAACTTCCGACTCGGCCTCTTCGGCCAGGTCGACTTCCTGTTCAGCTTTCATGCCGCGTTCACGGCGTTCATGTGATCGCTGCACCCAAATGTGGCGTGCCATTCCCAGGGCCGCTGCAAGCAGTCCAACAACAGACACGAGGAGTACGATCATTAACCAGCGCATGAGGGCCCTTTGGCGGCCAATTCCCTCGGGGTGCAGCCCTGCCTGCGCGTTGCATGGAATGCAGGAACCGGTTCTCCGCCAAGGGTCAGAATATCAGACGGGGCGCGCGGCGCAGCAGTCCGTAACGGCTTTCATAACTCCCGGTCAGCTTTCGCTCAGTGCGGGGCCGACGGAGCTTTGCAGCCAAGCCAAGTAGTCGGCGCTGCCGGCGTCGACCTTCAGCACCAGGAACTCGGGCGTTTCGTAGCTGTGCAGTTCCTTGAGCCGCTTCTCCAGCGCC
>PMXB01000291.1 GCA_003165935.1 Acidobacteriaceae bacterium
CGCGCCGTAGGCGCAGTGTTGGTTAGCCCCGCGCTTCAGCGTGGGGTGAGAGCAACCCAAAAATACTCCCGGAGTCCCGTAGGGACGGCGCTCACGTTTCGCATCCCGACGCCAAACCTCAGCGAAATCGAATGGAACCTGGTCTTTCTCCTACATCGCACTCATCCGGCACAGCGCAGCCGTCCAAACTCGATTATGATGCCGAGTCCGGTTATAAGAAAGGCTGATCCAATTGAGAAAAAACGATTTCGCAACTCCAAATCGAATTATCCGCCATTTTTGTCTTTTAGCCCTTCTCGGTTCCATCCTCATGGCATCCACCGCTGTCGCCCAAACCCAACTCGAAAGCTCATACTTCGCCCGCAAGAACACATTCTCTTTTTTCGGCGCTTACTCCAACGATTCCAGCCACATTTTGATGGGACAGGCCCGGTACCGAAAACTTGTCGATTTCGGCGCGGGATACTCGCGCCGTCTCTACGTCAACCGCATCGTAAACTGGCAATACAGTTTCGAAATCCTGCCCGTCGCCCTCGACAGCGACCCGGTCCAGGTTGACAGCAGCACAACTACCGACGTCTACAACAACGGTAAGCCCACAGTCACCTTCACACATGTAAACGGCAATCCAACCATCGCCGCCTGCACCTCTTCTACTGTGACCCAAACCTTCTCAATCTACGAACTTCCCAGCCTGACACTCATCGGCACAGGGACAACCGTCGATGTTTTCACCTGCACCCGCCGCTGGGTCATCGGAGAAGCTATCTCCCCCATCGGCTTTCAATGGAACTTCATGCCGCGAAAGAAACTCCAGCCCATTCTCAGCGGCCACGGCGGTTACATGTATTCAACCCAGCCAATCCCCACGAGTGGCGCCGGCTCGTTCAATTTCACCTTCGACGTCGGTGCTGGATTTGAACTGTTCCAATCGAAGGGCCGCTCCATCCGCGCCGAGTACCGGCTTCACCACATCTCAAACCACGGCACAGCGCAGGAAAACCCCGGCATCGATAACGGTGCCTTCCAACTCACCTATTCCTTCGGACGGTAGCGCCGGTCTCCGGACCGCCTGTCATGGCGGCGTCCCCGCCGCCAGTCGGCCGGGTGCCCCATCCTTGCGACGCCTTTGTTCTTCGTCGCATTGGTGGGAGACCACAACTCTGACTGCGGTCCGTGATCTAGTACCGCGGCACCGTCGCATCCACTTCCGCCGACCAAGCCTCAATCCCGCCGCGCAGCGACTGCGCATTCTCAAACCCCTGGTTGCGCAGCCACACCGTCACATTCAAGCTCCGCGCTCCGTGATGGCAAAGCACCACCAGCCGCTCATCGGGGTCAATCTCCTGGTGGGCTCGCGCAGGCACGTCGCCCATCGGCATCAATACGCTGGGCTCGATCTTTGCCGTCGCAAACTCCCACGGCTCCCGCACGTCAATCAGGCGGGCCTTGCCTTCTTTCAGCAGCGCTGCAGCATCGGTAGATGAAATCTCAAAGTCCAGCATGGCTCCAGTTTACGGCCCTTTGCAGCCCTCCGTCTCACGCGCCAGCTTCCGGCCGAGCCCCCGCACGATACCCTAGAGATAGATGCCCCCCATCCTCAACGCACAATCCGTGACCAAGCAGTTCGGCGCTCTCCCCCTCTTCAAAGACATCTCCCTCACCGTCGAAGACAGCGACCGCATCGGCCTCATCGGCCCCAATGGCGCCGGCAAATCCACCCTCCTCGCCCTTCTCGCCGGCCAGGTCGAGCCCGACTCCGGCGACCTTGCCGTCCGCAAGCGTGCCCGCGCCGCCTACGTTCCCCAGGATTCCCGCTTTGCCGACGGCCTCTCTGTCCGCCAGGTCCTTGAGCAAGCCCTCGCCGCCGCTCACGTCAACGAATCCGAACGCGAAGGCCGACTCCGCGAACTCGCCGGCCGCGCCGGCTTTGCCGACCTCGACGCCGAGGCAGCCTCCCTCTCCGGTGGCTGGCGCAAGCGCCTCGCCATCGTCGAGGCCATGGTCATCGAGCCTGACGTCATGCTCCTCGACGAGCCCACCAACCACCTCGACCTCGCCGGAATTGAATGGCTCGAAGAGCTCCTTGCCGCCTCCTCCTTCGCCGCCGTCACCGTAAGCCACGACCGCTACTTCCTTGAATCCACCTCAAGCCAGATCGTCGAGCTCAACCGCATCTTTGCCGACGGCCTCTTCCGCGTGAAAGGGACATTCAGCCGTTTCCTCGAAGAGAAGCAGGCCTACCTCGAGTCGCAGAGCCGCCAGCAAGACAGCCTCCGCAACCAGGTCCGCACCGAGATCGAATGGCTCCGCCGTGGCCCCAAGGCCCGCACTACCAAGAGCAAGGCCCGCATCGACACCGCCAACGCCATGATCGGCCAACTCGCCGCCATGGACTCCCGCACCACCGTGAACTCCGTCGGCATCGACTTCGAAGCCAGCATGAGAAAAACCAAGCGCCTCGTCGAATTCGACAACGTCACCTGCCAAATCCCCGGCGAAGCGGTAGGTCCGGGCTCGCCTGATAGCGAGCATGCATCGGTCGAGGAAGGCCTTGTATCAGGGCGCGACTTTAGTCGCGCCAAGCAAACCACCAACAACGCCGGGGCTTTAGCCCCTGCCAATACCCCCGCCCCCCGCACCCTCTTCTCCAACCTCAACTTCGTCCTCAAAGCCGGCATGAAAGTCGGCCTCGTCGGCCCAAACGGCTCCGGCAAAACCACCCTCCTCCGCCTCCTCCGCGGCGAAATCGAGCCAGCCGAGGGCACCATCAAGCGCGCCGATGCCCTCCGCCTCGTCTACCTCAGTCAGATGCGCGACCTCGACGAGAATCTCACCCTCCGCCGCGCCCTCGCTCCCCAAGGCGATGGCCTCAACTACCAGGGCCGCATCATCCACGTCGCCAGTTGGGCCGCGCGTTTCCTCTTCACCGGCGAACAGCTCAACCAGCCCGTCCGCAACCTCTCCGGCGGCGAACGCGCCCGCGTTCTCATCGCCAAGCTCATGCTCGAGCCCGCCGATGTCCTCCTCCTCGACGAGCCCACCAACGACCTCGACATCCCCTCCCTCGAAATCCTTGAAGAAAACCTCCTCGAGTTTCCCGGCGCTCTCGTACTCGTCACCCACGACCGCTATCTGCTCAATCGCGTCTCATCGGTCGTGCTCGGCCTCGACGGACGCGGCAGCATCGCCCAGTTCGCCGACTTCGCTCAATGGGAAGACTGGCTCGCCGAACAGGACTCCGTCCAAAGCGGCAAATCTGAACGCCGCGCAGATGGCTCCGTTTCCGCCAAACAGGCCAAGTCTAACGCCATTGATTCAGTTAACATCGTTAACTCAGCTAAAAAGAAGCTCTCCTACCTCGAAGCCCGCGAATTCGCCACCATCGAACACAAGGTCGAAGAATCCGACGCCCGCCTCCACGCCGCCCGCGAACGTGTCGACCATCCCAAAATCGCTTCCGACGCCACCGCCCTCCAGCAAGCCCTCGCCGAACTCGACGCCGCCCAGCACGAAAGCGACGCCCTCTACGCCCGCTGGGCCGAACTGACGGAGAAGGCAGGATGAGCACTACGCCTGGCCGCAAGGCACAGCCTCCAAAACGCGCACCTTTCCGTTCGCGGTGGAATTCCGGCGAGCAAAGGCTTTGTATCAGGGCACGACTTCAGTCGTGCCGCTTAGGGCCCAATAAAATTGTGGGCTTTAGCCCCTGAGGGACGCCCTTCACCTCACCAGCGTTGCCCATTCTCATTGCTTTCCAGTTCGTGCAGTGGAACAATAGCAGCGGAGGCCTGACGTGCCCATTCAGCTTAGCCCGGAACAAGAGCGCGTGGTTGATAAGGCCATTCACGCCGGGCTGATAAGTATCCCCGAGGACGTGGTCGGAGTTAGCGTCGAGACCATTCGCCAGCGCCTTGAAGCTAGAGAGTCCTCCGTCTCGGTGATCAAGAACGGTGCCAGCATTGATGATTGGAGCCGTCAGCTTCATGACTCCATCTACAGCCACGCTAACGCCGCCCCACCGCTGCCCGACGAGGCGCTAGACAGAGAGTCCATTTACGAAGGCCGCGGCCTCTAAGTTGAGATAATCAACCGAGGCGATCCGCCAGCCATGAATGATGTGCTTGCGGGTCCTCTGCGAACTCCGAAGCAACGAGCAGGTCCCTCCAATCCAATTTTGCGAGACGGATCGCTTTATCAAGTTTCGCAATTTCGCCACCGCTCAACTTTAGGACAGCGAAACGAATCCTTTCAAAAAATGCGTCCCCTTTACCCTTGGAGAGTGGGAGATTCTCGCCGCACTCCTCGACAAGGATCAGGCGTACTCGGTCCCATTCAGTTGGAGGAAAAAGCAACTCAACTCGTTTTTCCGTCTCAGGACTCAACCCCAATTTGTTCAACCCTTTCCTTGAAAATTCAGAAGTTGGGCTCGGACAGTCGTGCCCTCTTCCCTTCTCCCTCTTCCCTTCTCCCTGCTCCTCTACCGCTCACCCCAGCTCAACTTGCTCCTCAGCGCCTCAAAGAACCCGCTCTCGCGCAGCCGCACCAGGCGCACCGTGTGGCTCGATCGCCGGCAATGCACCTCGTCCCCCCGCAGCAACTGCACCGCCTGCTGCCCGTCAACAGTAAGCAGCGCCTGATCCGGCACTCCCTCCACGCGCACCATCAACTTCGCGTCGCCCCGCACCACAATCGGCCGCAGCGTCAACAGATGCGGACAAATCGGAGTCACCACCAGCGCATCCACATCCGGCGTCAGAATCGGCCCATTCGCCGCCAGCGTATAAGCCGTCGACCCCGTCGGCGTCGACACAATCACGCCATCGGCTCTGAACCGCGCCACCTTCCGCCCATCCAGCTCCACCGTAAAGTCGCCCATGCGCGCAATGTCGCCCTTGGAGACGACAATCTCGTTCAGCGCCTCGTGGCTCGCCAGCAGCCTTCCACCGCGCCAAAGCTCCGCGTGCAGCATCGCCCGCTCATCGATTTGGTGGCAATCTTCGCACCACCCCAGCAGTGTGGAATAAAGGTCGGCCAACCGCACCTCGGTCAAAAACCCGAGCGAGCCAAGATTCACGCTCAGAATCGGCGTCCCCGTAGCCGCAAAAGTCCGCGCCACAGACAGCAGCGTCCCGTCTCCGCCCAGCACGATCACCAAGTCCGGCTTCAGGTCCGGCAGCCGCCTCCGCTCGCACGCCGGAGCCGCATCCGTATACTTGCCCGCCTCATCGTCCAGCACAGGCTCGTAGCCGTGATTGTGCAGCCAACCAATCAGTTCCGGCAACAACTGCCCGAGTTCTTCCCTGTTCGGCTTGCAGACTATCGCTACGCGTTTCATGCGGTCCCAGTGTAACGGATGCGCCCCCTGTGTCCCACTTCGCCGTCGAGCCAAATCTTTCGGAACCACAAAACAATCCTTGCCTCGGAATACTAAGCTGGTTGTATATTGGCTCGAACCTCAAAATCGATCGGTCACCGTCGACTGTGCTGCATATCGGGCACTTCGGTCGGTATGCCGGTTCTGCTCAATCGAGTTCCATCGAACGGAGGAATGGCATGGAATGGTACCTGATGGTCTGGAGGAAGTACGCCGAGTTCGATGGCCGCGCTCGCCGCCAGGAATATTGGATGTTTCAGCTTTTCAACATCCTGGCAATGCTGGCCCTCGCCATCTTGGGAGGAATCGCAATCGCGATCAACCGCAACTTCGGCGTAATCCTCTTTTTCCCGTTTGCCCTGTACTGGCTGGCAATCATCATTCCCTCGATAGCCGTTGCGGTCCGCCGCTTCCACGACACCGGTAGAAGCGGCTGGATGCTCCTTCTCTTTGTTGCGCTCGGCATCATCCCCGTCGTCGGCTTCATTAGCGCCATCATCCAAATCGTCTTCATGTGTCAGGACAGCGTTCCCGGCACCAACGAGTACGGCCCCAGTCCAAAATATCCTGACCAGTTCAATTCCGCCTTCGCCATGAACGCGCCCAACCGTTCAATGGGCCTCTATGGTCAGCCACCATCTGCTCCGATTTCGCCCGAAGGTCCAGCAATCTCGTTTTGCAATACCTGCCGGACCATGTTGAATCCGGGCTCAAGATACTGCAGTACTTGCGGAGCGCAAAACTGAGCGTCAGCCCCGCCGCGCATACAGCAGAAACTCCTTGTTCCCCTCCATGCCCGTAATCGGCGAAGCGATGGTCTCTACCACCCGCCACCCGATCGACTCAACGCACGCTGCCACTTTGTCGATAGCCAACTGGTGCGCCTCCGGATCACGCACAATTCCTCCCTTGCCCACATGCTCGCGTCCAGCCTCAAACTGCGGCTTCACAAGCACCACCGACTCAGTCAGGCTCTTTGCCGCTGCAACCACCGGCGGCAGCACCAGCGTCGCGGAAATAAACGACACATCCATAACCAGCAGCGTCAGCTCTTCCCCGCTCTTCGCCGCCAACGCGCCAGGTTCCAGCAGCCGAGCATTCGTCCGCTCCATCAGTCGTACCCGCTCGTCTTGCCGCAGCGCCATCGCAATCTGCCCAAAACCCGTATCCACAGCCGTCACATGAGCCGCGCCGTTTTTCAGCAGACAGTCGGTAAATCCACCCGTCGAAGCGCCCACGTCCAGACACCAGCGTCCCTTCACATCGATCTTCCAGTGCTCCAGCGCCCCCGCCAACTTAATTCCGCCCCGGCTCACATACGGCTGATCCTCGCCCAGCAATCGAATCGTCGCCTCCACGGGAACCGTCGCCCCGGGCTTGTCCACTTTCTGCTCCGCCACCATCACGCGCCCGGCAAGAATCATGGCGCGCGCCCGCTCGCGACTCGGCACCAGGCCGCGCTCAACAAGCAGCAAATCAATTCGAGTTTTCGCGGTTGCTGTCATGCACTGGGCTGGTGCGGCTTCGCATTCGGAATCCCGTGCTGATGGCAATCCGTGCACTTGACCCAGTGAATATTATGCGGGCTTGCGGCGCTGGCAAACGTCGTATCCATCTTTTCTACGTCAATGCCGCAGTCCGACATCTGTGGATGGCAGTTCTTGCACGACGCGCGCGCATTCTGGTTGTGACCGAGGTGGCAGGCCACGCAGCTTATGCCTTCATGCACCCCCATCGGCGTACGATCGTCTCCAGATCCCACCTGCCGTGCCAGTCCTTTGGCAGTTGCATCGGTTCCAGCCTCGGGCGACCGGGGTGCGTGGCACTGGTAGCAGACGCCCTGCCGCGGGTCGGGGCTTACATTCACACGTCGCGTCCCATCGAATACTACCGGCAGCGGCAACGCCGCCGTCCCAATGTGCATTTGCTCGCGCCGATCGTAGAACGCCAGCGACTCATCTTTACCCTCATCCGCAACGGCAAATCTTGACGCCGGCTTCGTCGCCACGTCCCCCTCGCGATGCACCTGGTGGCAAGCCATACACGGTATCGCTGGCTCGTCCTTCAACTTCGGTTGCACCAGGTGCCAAGGGCCTATCCCGTTCTGCGGCTGAACCATGTCGCGAATTCCGCCCTCAAAATACATCCCATGGCAGCGCAGGCAGTCATCCATAAGTCGCTGCTTCTTGTTCTGCTTGGCATCTGTAAAGATCTCGCCGTACGTCACGCTGTGCGGCCCCGCGTGCCAGTCCGCGTACTCTTTCCGGTGGCAACTCTGGCAATCGGTCGTCATCAACAGAACGTCCGCATTGCGCACCCGGATCGCCTCAGGCATGCGCCCAAACAGATGAACTTTTATATGGCGCAGCTTCGTCCTCAGCCCGGCGCGGTGGCACTGCATGCAGCCAAGCGTGCGATGTTGCGAACTATGAACCGAATACACCACCGCCGCCATCTCGTGGCAGCTCGCGCAACCCTGTCCTCGCTCTGACGAGTAATATGCGGACGCACAAAACACGGCCGCCACCGCCAACACCGTCACCACAGCGCAGGCAGTAAGCCCAAACCGAATCCAGCGCATCGTCACCGGTAGCCCCCCCCCTTCCAGCCCCTCACCAGCGCTTCCGACGCGTAGAATGCAATCGCCATGATCGTCAGCCCGGGATTGAAGCCACCGTTGTTCACATGCACGCTGGAGTCGATCACAAACACATTGTCCACATCGTGTACCCGGCAGCTCTTGTCCACTACCGAACTGCGCGGATCGTTGCCCATCCTGCAGGTTCCGGCCTGGTGCTGCCCAGCCGAGACAACCTCCGGCAATCCACCCGTGAGCTGCGTCGCAATTGCGCCCGCTTCCTTGAGCCAGGCCTCGGCCCGCTTCGCCTGAATCGCGCCGATCTCATACGTCTGCGGATGGACGTTGCCCGAGATGCGCACCACGGGAATGCCGTACTTGTCGCGCACATTCGGATCGAGTGTCACCCGCGCATCTGCCGAAGGAATCTGTTGTGTCGGCCCCATCACGGCGATATTCCGCTTGTAATACTTGCGCATCGCTTGCTTGTGGACCAGTCCCCAGCGCGGTGTCCCGGGTGGCATGCGATCCACCATCTGGATTGGCAGCCGAATGAACTCATTGGCAAGCATCCCGCCGCCACACAGTCCCGGCGTTCCGTGGTTGTAGTCCATCACCGCAATGCTCGCCCCCGGCCCCAGATCGTCGTACGCCTCGTCCTCGAAGAATCCCATCGCTCCCGAGTAATAGTGCCCCTGCAGATTGCGCCCCACCTGGTCGTACCGATTACCAATTCCATTCGGATAAAGGTTGCTCCGCGAGTTGAGAAGCAGCCGCGCAGACTCTGTGGCGCATCCGGAAACCACCACCAGGTCAGCAAGCTGCTCCAGCAGCCGGCCTCGCTCGTCAAAGTAGCTCACCCCGCGCGCCCGGCCGTGTTCGTCGGTCAAAATCTCCTTCACCTGGCACTCAGTCCGCAGCTCGCAGTTGCCCGTGTTCAGCGCCACCGGAATCACGGTGTTTTGCGATCCATTCTTCGCGTCCACCTCGCACGCAAACCCCACGCACCAACGGCAGCGCATGCATGGTCCGCGTCCGTTGTACGGGATGCTGTTGCGCGCCATCGGAATGTGCAACGGATGAAGTCCAAGCCGTTTTGCCGCTGGCTCCAGAATCCCGAACTCGCGATTCGGCGCCAAAGGTGGCATCGGCAACGGGCGCTTGCGTGGAGCGTGAAACGGCGTACCAGAGTAATCGCCGGAGACGCCGATCTCATACTCCGCCTTGTCGTAAAACGGCTCGAGATCGTCGTACGTGATCGGCCAGTCCTCCAGCGAACTCCCCACCGGCGCTCCGTAGGTCGTCCGCATCTTGAAGTCCTGCGGCATAAAGCGCCATGCCTGTGCGCCCCAGCTCAGCGTCCCCCCGCCCACGCATGCCGCGTTGTTCGAATAGGCGCCGTCGCTTGCCGGCACTGTGTGCGCAACGCCCTTCGCGTCCACCCAAACCCGCGGGGTGCCTTCGTCCTCCGGCCCAAACGCATTGCCCAGCACGGTGGTCCGCTGATTGCGCAGGTCATCCTTGTGGCAATCGTTCGCGGTGTACCACTTGCCGCGCTCCAGCAGCACAACGCTGAGGCCCGCAACCGAAAGTTCCTTGGCGACGATGCCGCCCGCTGCGCCGGCCCCGATGACAACCGCATTCACGCGCTTCATGAGGGTGAACCCTTTCCCAGGTCGTATTGCGAGCGGCCCAGCGGCGGCGGTTCCGGCAGCCCCAGCATTCGCCAGCTCACGGCGTCGCGATTGCCGCCATGGCGCGGCGAGCCGTAGTAGCCCTCCATGGTGTGATCGCGCACCAGTTCAAAGAAGGTTCGATCCTGCTCGGAAAGCTCGCTGACGATTGCCAGTTGTTGCGGCTGCGACAGCAACTCGAGATCCTGCCCGAATCGCTTGCGGCTCATCGCCTGAATCTGCTCCAAACCGTTGCGGTAATCGTCCTGATGGTTTCGAAAATGGCGGACGAGCTGGCGATCGATGTAGTTGAGCACTCCAGCCTGAGAGGCGCTGGGGAAGTCGTCCGCGGGGACAATCTGATCGCAGATNNACAAACTGCCGGCGCGTCAGATGCCCGGTTTTCCTGCTCGCGGACATCGGCAACCCCCTTCACGTCACTCATTTGCGGACAAGGCTCATCGACAGAATAGCGCGAATGTTCACGGATCATTCTTCCGGTCCATGCTTGGTGTGGTCAGCAGGACATGTCTGTGTTGCAAATCACCTTTGGAGCTGATCTTCACACCAAGCAAGACGAGCCTGGAAACTGGTTCCCAAAGCCGGGTTCATGCCCAAGAGACCGCCAAAAGTAAGGAGTCTCTTGCAAATCGCCATTTAGACTGCAAATTGCTGTCATGGCACAACTGAAGAGGCCGCAAGTAGCGGAACCATTCAGAAGCACGCCCTTTCCGCAGCTTGGATAATCCACACCCTTCAACGGTCAAAATGCGATCGCCCTGCATCCCGATCTCTGGTCAATTTTTCGATGAAACAGTTAAGGCGGTGCTTTTGCTTGTATTCGCCGCTGTTTCAGGAGGCTTCAGACCCTGCTTCCTCCGAAAACAGATCTCACCATCCATTCCCAATTCAGAAGAGGATATCCCGGCGAAGTAAGTACACGCTTGCCGTGGTCATTCGTGGCGCTTCAGGGTTCTCCGGTAGAGCGCTTCCCACTC
>PMXB01000253.1:0-2287 GCA_003165935.1 Acidobacteriaceae bacterium
AGCCCCGGCAATCACCAGGCATGGATTGCTGTATCGGGTCCGGACAATGCCGCCGATGCCAAGGACTTTGCCCGCAGGCTTCGCAAAGGGGCAGGGGCCGACCCCACCGCTTCAGGAGCAACCCGCGTTGCGGGCACCACGAATTACAAACGCAAATACGAACCGGGCTTCCCGACCGTAGCCATCCTTGCTGCTGCCCCCGGCCGTGTGGTGACGGCTGCCCAGCTTGAGGCGCTGGGACTGGTNNAAGGCGCGCGAGAACGGCGAGCGGTATGCCGCCATCACTGCTCGGAACGCCGCAGCAGCGGTGGAAAGAAACGGCCAAAAGAAGGGCAGGGGGTGAGGCATCGTGCTGAGTCTGTCTCCAAAGCAAGCCCGCCAGAAACGCCATGCTAAAGAGCAACTTGAGCAGATACTGCTTAACGCCATCAACTCCGGGGACCCCATCGACGTTACCCCCGAGATGGTCGATGAGATACGGCAAAGACTCCGTGCCCGTGCTGCGCAACGCCAACCGGCTAGACGGTAGATGGTGTTTTACGGTGCGCCTGAAGCCGTATCTAGACTAGAGCCTGCGCGCGGCCACCCAAAGAAGTCACTACAGGCCTCTTGCTCATAGGGTATATATGGAGTTGACATCATATGTATCATATGCCATATTTCATCAGTGAGCTGGGTTGTTGAGATTGGCGATGAGTTTGAGCCGGAGTTCGACGCGCTGCACGAAGACGTGCGGACCGAGATTCTGGCAATGGCTCGCCTTCTCCAGCAATTCGGGCCGCAATTGAAGCGGCCCCGCGCGGATACGCTGAACGGTTCTCGCCACGCGAATATGAAGGAGCTGCGCTTCAGCGCGGCCGATGGTGAGTGGAGGGTGGCCTTTGCTTTCGATACGAAGCGTAAGGCGATCCTGCTCGTGGCAGGAGATAAATCGGGCGGCAGCGAAAAACGCTTCTACCGCGAGCTGATCCGAAAGGCTGATGACCGTTTCGATGCTCATCTGGCCCGGCTGAAAAAGGAAAGGAAATAACCATGCCCATAAACGTGGATGACAAAATCAACAAGCTAAGCCCGGCCCAGCGGAAGAAGGTCGAGGCCCGCGCTGTTCAGCTGATCGCAGAGGAAATGACCCTGCGCGAGCTCCGGCACGCCCGCAAGCTCACGCAGGTCCGCATGGCCAAGACTCTCGGTATCACCCAGGACAGTGTTTCGCGCCTTGAAAAGCGCAGCGATCTGTTGCTTTCCACTCTCCGGAAGACCGTCGAGGCCATGGGCGGAAACCTGTCTCTGGTCGCTGAATTCCCCGACCGTGCGCCGGTTGTTCTGTCCGGCATTGCTGGAGACGACCTGGAGTCTAAGCCCACAGGCCGAAAAGGCGTTCACCCTCACGACCGCTCACCTGCTCACTAGGATAAAAGGAGCAAAAGGGCGCGCCCCCTGTGCAACTGCCAGGGCTTGACTGTGGGTACAATTGTGGGTATGCTGCACCGTGGAATTCAGCTGGGACGAAGCGAAGCGCGAATGGGTGCTGGCCGAGCGGGGAATAGATTTTCTCCGCGTGGCATTCAGCCTGTTTGATGGCCGTCCCCTGCTAACAGTGCCGACGCCACGCGATGAGGAAGAGCGTTTCTTAAGCATCGGCCCGATGGAAGGAAAATTCTTCGCCGTCGTTTGGATGTGGCGAGACGGCACCATACGAATTGTCACAGCAAGGAGAGCGAGAGATGCGGAAGAAAAACGATACCGTGCGTTATACGGCTAAGCAGATTAAGTCCAAGATGGAGCGAGGTGAAGACCGCACGGATTGGCGTAAAGCCAAGGCGATGACCGGCAAGAAACTCGAAGCGTCGATACGGGCCGATGTTGATGACGTTCGTGGAGAACCCGACTGGACGCAGGCGATTATGGGCGTCCCCGCTCCGAAAGACCATATCAATATCCGCATCGACCATGATGTCCTGGAGTGGTTCAGGGCCAATGGCAGAGGGTATCAGACCCTTATGAACAATGTGCTACGCGCATTCGTGCAATCGAGGCGGCAGCCCACATCTCGCGGGTGATTCTTGAGACCGATAGAAGGAGCAAGCGCAGTGACTATGAAGAACCCGCCTCATCCCGGAGATTTCATCCGGACGGAGATTATCATTCCCGCTGGCTTGACGGTCACGGCCGCGGCCGCGGCGCTTCATGTTTCCCGGCCCGCGCTTTCCAGCCTGCTCAACGGCAAGGCCGACCTCTCCGGAGATATGGCGCTGCGCATCGAGAAGGCTTTCGGGGTGAAGATGGA
>PMXB01000253.1:2404-3630 GCA_003165935.1 Acidobacteriaceae bacterium
CCCCGAATCACGGCAAGACCGGCCCGGACATCAGCCGCGCCGACTTTACATGGTGCATTACGGCTCTGGACTGGGGATGGAATATCGAAGAAACCGCCACCCGGCTGATGGAGGTCAGCTCCAAGGCACGGGAGAACGGCGAACGGTACGCCGCCATCACGGCCCAGAATGCCGCTGATGCGGTGGAGAGAAACGGACAAAAGAAGGGCAGGGGGTAGTAGGCCCGAGGCAATCTCGGATGGTAGCCCAGCGCGCTCTGAGCGACTTCATGATCCGATCTCAAACGCTTTGACGCCCGCGCCAGTACCCGGTAAGGTGTGGCATCGACAGTCACATCTTTTGTTCACCGCCTATGCCCAGAGCCCCAAAACCCCTCGTTCCTACGCCTTCGATTCAGCGGCAAATCTATGTCATTCGCGGACACAAGGTGATGCTTGATGCGGATCTCGCAACCCTCTATCAGGTTTCGACCCGTACATTTAACCAAGCCGTAAAGCGTAACAGCGCGCGCTTTCCGGCAGATTTCATGTTCCAGCTCAGCGAAAAGGAGACTGAAAACTTGAGATCACAATCTGTGACCTCAAGTTGGGGAGGCCGGCGCTATCGTCCCTACGCCTTCACCGAGCATGGAGTGGCTATGCTTTCCGCCGTCCTGCATAGCGGGCGCGCCGTCGAGACCAGCGTCATGATTGTGCGGGCATTCATCGCGTTGCGTGAGATGATCGCGGCCAACAAAGACCTGGCTGCCCGCGTCGAGAAGCTCGAATCGAGCCATCGCCAGACGGCCTCCATCATTGACGTGCTGGTGGATGAAATCGAGAATGTTGCCCACGATGTTCGCGAGATGAAAACGCTGCCGCCGCCTTCGAAGCGCAAAATTGGGTTTGGTCTGTAGTATCCTCGCGGGCACGGCATGAATTCAGAAAAACTCTTTATCTCATTCTGGAATGTCTGTCTGGACAACCTGCCGGAGGGAATCTTTATACGCCGGCGCATCACGCCAGACGACGCAAAGCGCTACAGTGAACAGGCGCGGCTGGCAAACGCCTTGCTATGCGTTTCCGGTGACGACCTTCTGGCTCCGTATCACAAACGCGAACGCGAGCAGCACGAGGCATTATGCAAGGCGCTGGGCGAACATTTTGGGATTGCTCTGTCGCTAAAGGACTTCCTGAGCAAGGACGAAGAGGATGACGATCCTTTGTACTCGGTCAATCCATTGAATT
>PMXB01000127.1 GCA_003165935.1 Acidobacteriaceae bacterium
GTTGATCGCAACTTGATTTATTCACGCCTTCGCTCTTTGGATGCTTCACTATTCCACCCCATACATCTTTGTTTGCGTATAACCAAACTTTTCCATTGACCCCGGCCTCCCCAAACCCCAGAATGAAAGGAACGCAGATCACGCGAACAGCTTTCCCTACCCGCTCCTCCTGAGGTTTTAATGGCCGCCTATCTCTTTCTGCTCCTCGCACTGCTCACCCGTCTTTTGCCCCACGCCGGTTGGATGAATTTCACCGCGGTTGGCGCCATGCTGATCTACTTCGGAGCCCGCCGGCCCTGGCGTGAACTGATCGTTCCGCTGACAGCCCTCATCGTCGCCGACTACTGCCTTACCGTTTTTGTTTATCACTACGCGTTCCACCCCCAGAGCTACCTGCTCACATGGGCCTGGTACGCGATGGCCTTCGCGCTTGGCCGCATTCTGCTCAGTGCCCGCACCAGCGTGGTCCGCGTCGCTGCCGGCGCCCTGCTCGGCCCAACATCCTTCTTTGTCCTCTCCAATTTTGCGGTCTGGGTTGAAGGCTCAATGTACGCCAAGACCTTGGATGGCCTGATGACCTGCTATGTTGCGGCCCTGCCGTTCTACCGCAACGACCTTGCCGCCACCGGCCTCTTCCTCGGCCTTGCGTTCGGTGTTCCAGTGCTCGTCCGCCGGAGCCTGGAAGCGCGCACGCCGGCCCCCGTACCCGTTCCCATTTCCAGCCGAAATCTTCGGGGCTAGGGACAGCACGCGAAGCAGACCAATACCAAACGAAAGAATGCCCCAAGTCCGAGGGTTCCGGACTTGGGGCATTCAGTTTTGGGATTCGTGAGGTTTGGGAGGTGGGCAACACATGGTGGCCCTCACAATCCTTGTGAAGTTACTTAGTGGCAGCCAACTGGCCTGATTCGCGGGCATGGCGCAAAGCGTCGATTGCCGCGCCACGAGCGCCCGCAGTGTCTCCGTTGGGCATGACGTGAATCGGGATGTCAGCCTGCTCCTCACGCTGAGGGCCCATTCCGATGCGGATCTCATCCATGAACCAGCTTAGAAATTCAGGGCTCACTTCCACCACTCCGCCGCCCACGATCAGGGCGTCAGGATCGAAGGTGTTGACCATCTGATCGAAGAACAGTCCCAGTGCGCGGGCCTCGACCCGGAAGATATCGCGGCACATCGGATCGCCCTTTTCGGCCATACCGCGCACTTTATAGGCGGCCTTGTGGGGGTCTTCGATCTTTCCCAATTCGTGATCGGGGTACTTCTTGAGGAAGTGCGGGAGCAGATGCCGGCGAATGGAAGTGAGGGAACAGAGCGATTCGAGGTCTCCGGTGCGCCCGCAATTGCACTCAGGCGTGAGGCCTTCGGTGCCGGGAATCATGTGAAAGGGAATCAGGACGTGGCCCAATTCTCCGCCAAATCCCTTGCGCCCTTTGATCACGTTGCCATCCATGATGATGCCGCCGCCATGCCCGGTGCCCACCACGCAGGAGATCGAGGTGGTGCCGCTGCTGGAGCCGAAGAGAGCAAAGTGGCCCCAAAGTGCGGCGGCATTTGCGTCGTTCAAATACACGACGGGCTTGCCCAGGACCTTGGAGAGGTTGCCGCACATGTCGAAGCTGGCCCAATCCTTGTGAACAAAGTTCGTAGAGCCCTTGGCGCTGAGTACTCCGGTCGCGCTTGCGGGGCCCGGTGTGTCGAGGCCTACGACGGCTACATCCGCCAGGGAGACGCCCGCCTTCTCCACTGCCAGCTTGAGGCCATCGGCGATCTGCTTCAGGCAGATTTCCGGCCCTTCGGTTGAGCGGGCTGGGTGCTCACACAGTCCCTCGATGAGAAACTCTTCGCGATCGTTCAGCAACGTGTAATTGACAGCGGTTCCACCTAGATCCACACCAGCGACAAGCATCCTAATCCCTCACTTTGTTGTTTCATTCGAACGGATCGAGCAGATTTGCGGGCAAACCAGAGTAGTTGCCATCTGACTGCATTTGCTCTGGCGGGCGAGGCCTGAAACAGCGCATTCTCGCCTCGCGCAGCCCATGCATTTGCGCCTTGCTCAGCCGCTCATTTCCTGGACAGAGTATTCTCCCATATCAAATTGAAGTCTGGCTATAAACCAGCGCACGCAAACGCATCAGAAACCGTGAAACTTTTGCCTGGCGAATATTCCGGCGCGCCGTCTCTTCCACCACCACCAGCCGAAGCCCACGACTGCAAGCAGCATGGCCCCACCCACCAGCGGCAGAGCGTGATGAGCTACAAGGTCCACCGCGCCCGGGCCCAACTTGAGCACCAGGGCTGACAGGATGAGCCACCGCACCATCCGGCCCACAAACACCGATAGAAGAAACGCGGGCACACGCATCTCGAAGACGCCCGCAGCGAACACAAAGGCCTTCCACGGCGTCGGTGGGGGCAGCATGGAGGGAATCATCATCGCAAGGAACTCCTGCCGCTCAAACCTGGTGCGCATGGCCTCAAACCGGTCGCGGTTCACACGCTTCAGCAGAAAGAGCTCGCCGCCAGCGCGTCCCAGCCCGTAGGGCAGCAGCCCGCCGATGGCCGAGCCGAGTGACGCCAGCAAGCAATACAGCCAGAAATGACCCTTGTCGTTCCAGACGTAGAGAGCGAGGATCGCGTCCATCGGCACCGGGATCGTGGAGGAGTCGAGCAGCGCCACTGCGCCGACTCCCCAGAAGCCAAGCTTTAACAGGGCCGGAAGCACGACAAGCTTCCAATCGGCCATAATCCGAGCCACAAACGCCTTCAAACAGTCTCCCTTTCCGATCGATCATCCGTCTTTCATTGTACGGGGCACTCGTTACGCGCAGGTTCGCCCGGATGAGCGCGGTTTTGTCTGGAATGAGAGAATAGAAGGAAAGGAATCGCATAGCGCGGTCAGGATTGGGCTCCCGCCCCTGCCGCTCTTCACCTACGGATGTCCACCACCGAGACCCCAAACGANNCCGACTCCGCTGAGGCAGCCGCAGATCGACAAGAAGACCCTGGAAGCCTTGAACAAAGCGACTCCTCCGCCTGCTCCGACTCCGGCGCCGGCGTCCACGACCCCAGCTCCTGTACAGCCCCAACCCCCTCCGGCGCCAGTCCCTGCGCAGCAATCTCAAGTCGAAGCTCCGCACCCGGCTGCAAACCCTCGGCCAAACTTTGCCATGGGTTCGCAGAATCCTGCCGACCAGCTTCGAGACGCGATGAAGGGTTCCCGCTCGCCGGGGAGCATCCCACGGAGTCCCGGGGGTGGAGGCGGTTTGCGCATGCACCCTGGCGCCGGCTCGGGCGGCGTGGAAGTGCTCTCGGATATGCAGGGAGTGGATTTCAGCGCGTGGCTCCAGTACTGGCACCGCGAAACCGAACGAACCTGGGATCCGCTCATTCCCGACGAGGTGAATCCGCCCATCCTCAAGTCGGGCATGGTGGCTATTCGCTTCAAAGTGCTTCCCAATGGCCGACTGATGGATGGCAGCCTGACTCTCGATGGCCGCTCGGGCGATACCGCGCTGGACCGTGCCGCATGGGGCGCGCTTACCGGCTCGAATTACCCGCCGCTCCCGCGGGATTTTCATGGCCCATACCTCGAAATGCGCGCGTACTTCCTCTACAACATGGAGCCTGGGCGCTGAGGTGCGGGACGACTCGTCCTATACGTTTTCGTGTGGATTGAGGAGGCAGGTTTCGATGCGAGTCTCCGTGATGATTTTGGTTGTGCTGGTCTCGATGACGTTGCCCAGTTGGGCTCAGACTCCTCCCGGCGAAGCCTCCAAGCCAGATTCTGCGTCCACCAAGACCGATGCGGCCAGGTCGAAAACTCCCGATGGCGGGGTCGAGATACTCTCCGACACTCAAGGTGTTGACTTCAAGCCGTGGATCCAGCGCTGGCGTCAGGAGACAGAGAAGACCTGGAGACCTTTGATTCCCAAGGAGGTGAATCCACCGACCCTCAAGGCGGGCATGGTGGCCATCCGCTTGAAGGTGCTGCCCAACGGCCGCATCATGGATAAAAGCATGGTTCTGGAGGGGCGTTCAGGCGATACTGCGCTGGACAAAGCCGCATGGTTCGCATTGACCGGTTCGAATTACCCGCCGCTTCCGCGGGAGTTCCATGGCCCATATCTCGAAATGCGAGCGTATTTCCTTTACAACATGGAACCGGGACACTGAGCGGGCGGGACTGATCGCTCGCCATGTTCTGTCGCTCAGTGCTGTTTGAGCCTTGCCTCAGTGCGCCGCCTCAACATCCAGAAAGTATTCGTCCGGTGGGCCGCTGTGGGGAAGATGTATCCCATCCTGCGCCAGCAGAGCCTCGTAGACGGGGACATGGCGCCAATGGCGGGCGAGGGCAAATGCGGTCATGTTGGCGATCATCAGCGGCAGAATCAGACCGTACCCGCCCGTCATCTCAAAGATGATCAATACCGATGTCATGGGGGCTCGAATGATGCCCGCAAACACGGCGCCCATGCCCACCACGGCGAATGCGCCAATCGCATCCGAGGAGTGATGGAAGACGGTTACATCGAGGTAACCGACCGTGCCCCCGAGCATTCCCCCCATAAACAAGGCCGGAGCAAAGATGCCTCCCGCGCCTCCGCTTGAGTAAGAGCACACAGTGGCGGCGAGCTTGAGAACGCAAAAGGCCGCCATTGCGACGACGGGCAGGGCGCCGAGGGAGCCGGTAAGCGCCAGGATGAGAGTTTTGTAAGGGTCCCCGGCGATTCCGTTCTGATGGAACAAAGCCAAGCCAACCACAGCGAGACAGCCAACAGCCAACCCGCCGATTGCAGGCTGAATCCACTTTGGCACGAGTGTGAGTTTCTTGAACCATCCGCGCAGCCAGAGCAAAGAATCCGTGAAGGCAACCGAAACGATGGCGGCAAGGATTCCCAACAGGGCGAACCAAACCAGCGAAGATGTGTTGGTGAGGGCGTAGGTGCGCTGCAAATGGAAGACAGGGTCGGTGGAGCGAACGGCGCTGTGCTCAACAACAGCGGCGAGTGCCGCTGCGACGATCACACCGGAAAGCATGGTCTGATCCAGATCGCCGATCAGCTCTTCGAGGGTGAATGTGACAGCGGCGATGGGCGCATTGAACGCGGCAGCGATGCCCGCCGCCATTCCAACCGAAGTCATGCGCCGGCAGTTCTTCGGACTTAACCGGGTTGCACGGGCAAGAAAGCTGCTGACCCCGGCACAAATCTGGACGGTCGGGCCCTCAAGTCCCAGGGACGCGCCGGAGCCAATCTGGATTGCGCACAGGACGAACTTTGCCACGGTTTCGCGGAGGGTTATCAGTCCATTGCGGAGCGTGTAGGCAACCTCGACCTGAGGAATGCCGCTGCCCGCGGCGGCGGGAGCATAGTAGGTAAGCCCCAATCCAGCAACCAGGCCGCCCGCGGCGGGGCAGAGGATGGTCCACCAAATCCAACTGTAGCCGGGTGCGGAGTTGGCGCGGTCAATGAGGAGGATCTCAACCCAACCAATGGAGCGATGGAAAAGCACGGCTGCGAGGCCGCACAACCCGCCCGCCATGATGGTTACGGCTAGGGTTCTCTGGCGCTCGCTCGGCATCCGCCGGACCAGCCAGGCGAAAAAGCGGGCGCTCAGGGCCTGAAAGCCAATCGAGATTTTCAACTTGATGGGAACCCCGCAGTCTATAGCCGTCCAGAACCAGTATAGGAGCAGGCGATGAACTTGAATTCCGAATTGCGGAGATACCGCTTGACTTCGAGTTCTCAAGGCTTGGGTTCTGTGTCATTCATGAACGCCGACAGGTAGTCCTTCCACACCGCGGCAACTGTGTGCGTACCATGGCCGCCTGTCTGGTCGGAGATGGGCAAAAGAATGAAGCGCGCATGGGGCATGCGGGTGACCATCTTCTCTGCGATTCCGAGTTCGGGTGGGTTAATGAAGTCGTCCGCGGAGTTGATCCAGAGCACCGGCACGGTAATGCGGTCAAGATGAGGGCTGGGATCGTAGTTACGGCTGGCGTTGGTATAGAAGATGAGATCGTTGGCATCGGTGGAGGCCATGACGCGCTGGAGGTAATTGTCGACGTATTGCTCGGCCGAGTCACGGGTTGGCGCCTGTTTCTGCATCTGCAAGGGGCTGGAGCCCATAACCAGGAGCAGTTCGTTGGCGGTGCGGAGACCCTGGATGGGCTCGGACTTGTATTCACCGCCCATCCATGCGGGGTCCTGCTTGATGGCCTGGATTGCCATGTAGCGCATCATGCGGTTGCGGCCGGCGATCTGGACGGGCAAGCATGCGAAGGGGGCCAGGGCGTCGGCAAAGCCTGGATATGTCTCGCCCCAGACAAAGGACTGCATACAGCCCATGGATGTGCCGAGGATGAGCCGGAGGTGGTCGATCTTCATCTTGTCGAGCATCATTCGCTGGCTTCGCACCATGTCGTCGTAGTCGTAGGCGGGGAAGTGCGCGTGCAGGCCGTCGGATGGCCTTGAGCTTTGGCCGTGGCCGATGTCGTCGGGGAGGATGAGGAGGTATTTCTGGATGTCGAGTGGGGCGCCGGGGCCGAAGAGGACGTTGGAAAAGAGCGGATTCATGAGCGAATGGGCGCTGCCTCCGGTGCCATGCAGGAGAAGGACAGCGTTGTCGACGTGGCCGGCGGCGTTGCGGTGGGGAGTGCCCAGGGTGAGGTAGTGGAGCTTGAGTTCGGGGAGGGTTTCGCCGGTGCCGAACTTGAAGTTGGGCAGGGTGACGGTGCCGTCGACAGTTGTCCATGAGATGGCTGGCGCGGTGGGTGACTGCGGGGCAGGAGACTGGCTGACGGCGATTGAACTGGCGGCGATGATTGCGGCGGCAATGAGAGGCCGCGCTGAGGGAAGATTCATTGGACGGCTCCGCGGGTGGCGATTTGCTGGAGACTGACGGCCTGGACGCGCGACAAGCGGTTATTGCTGAAGCAGATCAGGTGGCACCAGAAACATCCCGGCAACCTGCTCGCGACTCAGGCCAGACGCGAGCAACTTTTGGACCAGCGCCTTCTGTTGCGCTTTGTAATCGGCGGTGGGCTCGAATTGCTCGGCGATGAAGTCGTCCTTTCCCCCCATGCCGCGGGAGAAGGGTTTGGTGACCTTATCGGCCATGGGCGACCTCCTGGTTCAGGGTATAGGAATTCGAGCGGAAGGGTTTAAGAGTTTCCCTGAATGGCGGGACCGCGCTAGAATTTTAGTGTCGATCATGTATAGCCGATCCGCAGTGCGAATTTCTTCGACGCCGGTGCTGAAGCGGTTTCGGCACGGCCGGCCGGATCGTGGACGACGCCCCTCCCGCTGAGTAATCTAATCGCGACAAGTTCTGGTTTTGCAGATCTTCCGCCACGGCGGACGAGACCCTTCGACAGGCTCAGGGCAGGCTCCTGGCACCCTGCGTTTTCAGCTTCATCCGCCTGTGCGCGGATAGAAAGGTTATTTCCAATGAACAGTTTCGATAGCAAGGCTACTCTGAGTTCCGGCAACGAGCGTTATACGATTTTTCGCCTCTCCACGCTGGAGTCGCGCGGTTTCAGACTGCATCGTCTCCCCTTCAGTTTGAGAATCCTGCTCGAAAACCTGCTTCGCCGCGAAGATGGTGTCAACGTGACGGCTGAGGACATCGAGTTTCTGGCGAACTGGGATGCCAGGGCTGAACCGAGCCGCGAGATTGCCTACATGCCCGCGCGCGTTCTTATGCAGGATTTCACGGGCGTACCAGCAATTGTAGATCTGGCCGCGATGCGCGATGCGATCAAGACGCTGGGTGGCGATCCAGAACGCGTAAACCCGCTGGTGCCTGCGGAACTGGTGATCGATCATTCGGTACAGGTGGATGAATTTGGAACGCCGGGATCGGTTGATGCGAACACGCTGCTTGAGTTCCAGCGGAATCGCGAGCGGTACGCTTTCCTGAAGTGGGGCCAGACGGCGTTTCGCAACTTTTCCGCGGTTCCGCCGGGCATGGGCATCTGTCACCAGGTGAATCTGGAGTACCTGGCGCGCGTGGTGTTTACCACGCAGGTTGACGGTGAACTGGTTGCCTATCCTGACACGGTCGTTGGAACGGACTCACACACCACGATGATTAACGGCCTTGGCGTGTTGGGATGGGGCGTCGGCGGTATTGAAGCAGAGGCGGCGATGCTCGGCCAGCCGGTTTCCATGCTTATTCCCCAGGTGGTGGGATACAAACTGACTGGCAAACTACGCGAGGGAGCGACGGCGACGGATCTTGTTCTGACCGTGACGCAGGCCCTGCGCAAGCTTGGCGTGGTGGGCAAATTTGTGGAGTTCTATGGGCCGGGAATCGCGGAGTTGCCGCTTGCGGATCGCGCCACCATCAGCAACATGGCGCCCGAGTATGGCGCAACATGTGGGATCTTCCCGGTGGACGCTGAGACGCTGCGCTATCTGCGGCTCACCGGACGTAGCGAAGAGCAGATCGCGCTGGTGGAAGCCTACTTCAAGGAGCAGGGAATGTTCCACACTTCTGACACGCCTGATGCGGAGTACACGCAGACGCTGGAACTCGATTTGAGCGCGGTAGAGCCGAGCGTTGCTGGCCCGAAGCGCCCGCAGGATCGCGTTTTGCTGAAGGATGCGGCGGCCAGCTTCCAGCAGCAGTTGCCCACGTTGCTTTCTCCTACCGCCAAGCCTCTCGGAACGCGCACGGCGGCTGCTTGGCAGCGCGGGGCCGTGACGGATACCGGCGTGGCGGAGAAGGTTCCGGTGCACCTGACAACGACAGTAAAGGAGCGCTTTGGCGTCGATCCGGACACCTACCTGGATCATGGTTCGGTTGTGATTGCAGCCATCACCAGTTGCACGAATACTTCGAATCCTTCGGTGATGATTGCGGCAGGGATTCTGGCAAAGAAGGCGGTGGAGAAGGGGCTGACCGTTCCGCCGTGGGTGAAGACCTCGCTTGCGCCCGGATCGCGCGTGGTCACCGACTACTACACGCGAGCTGGACTTCTGCCTTACCTGGAGAAGCTTCGCTTCAACGTGGTTGGGTACGGCTGCACTACGTGTATTGGAAACTCTGGACCGCTGCCAACCGATGTTTCGAAGAGCATTGACGAGCATGGGCTCGTGGCCGTTAGTGTGCTGAGCGGCAATCGCAACTTTGAGGGCCGCGTGAATGTGGATGTGCGCGCCAACTACCTGATGAGTCCGCCGCTGGTGGTCGCGTACGCATTAGCAGGGAAGATCGGACACAACTTCGACACGGACCCGCTCGGAGTTGACCAGGCCGATCAGCCTGTCTACCTCAAAGACATCTGGCCGTCGCAGCAGGAAGTGGCAGACGCGATTGCTCTGGGCGTGAGCAGTGAAGGTTTTCGCAAGGAGTATGCGACGGTAAGCGCAGGCGACGCCAACTGGCAGGGGCTCAAATTCCCAACTGGAGATGTCTACCAGTGGGAGCCGGATTCGACCTATATCCGCAAGGCTCCGTACTTCGACGGGATCACCAAAACCCCGTCCCCGGTGAGAGATATTCTCGGTGCGCGCGTGCTTGCGGTGCTTGGCGACTCCGTCACCACCGATCACATTTCTCCGGCGGGCAATATCAAGGCGAATGGCCCGGCAGGGAAGTATCTCTCGGAGCACGGAGTTAAGGCTGCGGATTTCAATTCGTACGGTTCGCGGCGTGGCAATCACGACGTAATGGTTCGCGGAACGTTTGCGAATGTTCGGCTGCGGAACAAGCTGGCTCCGGGAACGGAGGGCGGCGTAACGCGGCTACTGCCCGAGGGCGAGCAGATGTCGATCTTCGACGCGAGCGTCAAGTATGCGGAGCGTGGTATCCCCCTGATGATTCTCGCTGGCAAGGAATACGGATCGGGCTCGTCGCGCGACTGGGCGGCCAAGGGGCCGAACCTGCTGGGTGTGCGGGCTGTGATTGCGGAGAGCTTTGAGCGCATTCACCGGTCAAACCTGGTGGGGATGGGAATTCTGCCGGTGCAGTTTCTGGATGGCGAGAATGCCGAATCGCTTGGGCTTACCGGCGAAGAGGTCTTCGACTTCCCCGGGCTGAAGAGCTTGCTCGATGCGAAGCTGGCGCAAGGGCGAACTCTACGTGTATGCGCGACCGCCACGGATGGAAGGGTGAAGGAATTCGACACCAAGGTCCGCATAGACACGCCACAGGAGGTCGAGTATTACGAGCACGGAGGGATTTTGCAGTACGTGCTTCGGCAGTTGGCGGCGAAGTAAGAGAAGCTCACCGAGTGTCAGCTCGGGCGGTGGCAAGCTTCACTCCAGCTTTCATTCGCACAAACTCAAGGCTGGTCTATACTCTTTCCATGCGGAATGAGTTCACAGCGGTCATTGAGCGCGACGGCGAATGGTTTGTCGCGTGGTCTCCGGAGATTCCCGGCGCCAATGGACAAGGGCATACCGTGGAGGAGTGCCGCGAGAGCCTGGGCGCGGCTATTCAACTAATCCTGGAGGACCGCCGCGAGGATGGCTTTCGCGGAGTCCCGCCAGACGCGCTTCGTGAGACGGTCACCATCCAGTGAAGCGCGAATCATTGCTGCGCCACTTGCGCTAGCACGGATGCTACCTGAAGCGCGAAGGCGGATCCCACTCGTTATGGACCAATCCGGCAACGGGACAGACAGAGGCCGTGCCGGGTCACACTGAAGTCGCTGACCTGTTGGCGAGGAAGATTTGCCGGGGACTTTCCGTTCCAGAGATCGGAAGATAGCGCACAACACCAAAGGCTCCTAAGCCCGACGGGGAAGGAGCCTTTGCCCTTTTGAAAGCCCTGGATTTACTTATGCCTTTCCGGTGGTCTCACCGGTTTCGTTGGTGCCGGCTTCGACCTCGAAGCTCCATGAGTACCCGCCTGCTCCTCATCGTGGGTTGCAAAGAACCGTACGCCCTCCATGCTGTGTTCTCCCATCACGTGGAGGCGGAGGAAATTTGTTGAGCCAGACTTGGTGCGGGTACCAGCCACAATGGCGATTACTTCGCGGGGGCGGACAAATCCGCCTTGCTCGAGAAGGCTCTCAGCACATTCCACCAGAGCTTCAGTGGTGTTGACCTTTGGACAACGTATCGGGGTGGTGCCCCACAGCAGGTTGATGCGATTGATGGTGACTTCAACCGGGCTGAGGGCAAAGATTGGCGTGGACGGGTGGTACTTGGACAACTGGCGAGCAGTTACGCCCGACTCGGTGAACAGCGCGATGCCGCGCAGATCAAGGTCGTCGGCAGCATGCGCTGTAGCTTCACAAATCGTCTCTGCGATGGAGAGATGGCTTCTGCGCTCGCGCGGTTCGTAGTAAGCCTGCTCCTTGATGTGGCGCTCGGCATCCGCGACGATGCGAGCCATCATGCCAACGGTTTCGACAGGATACTTGCCGACTGCCGACTCTCCAGAGAGCATCACGGCATCGGTTCCATCGTAAACAGCGTTGGCGACGTCGGAAACTTCCGCTCGCGTGGGACGGGGATTCTCGATCATCGACTCGAGCATCTGCGTAGCGGTGATGACGGGTTTGCGGAATTCGGCGGCACGGCGAATGATGTGCTTCTGGATCGCGGGAACCTTCTCCGGAGGAACCTCAACCCCGAGATCGCCGCGCGCCACCATGATGCCGTCGGAAACGGTGAGGATTGCGTCGAGGTGTTCGATGGCCTGCGGCTTTTCGAGCTTCGCAATGATCCATGTATCTCCGCCATAAGCGGAGACACGGTTGCGAACCAGCCTGACATCTTCAGCGGTGCGGACGAAGGAGACCGCGATTGCATCGACACCGTTCTTGAGCGCGAACTCCAGATCCTCAGTGTCCTTGTCAGTCAAGGAAGGAACGCGAACTGGAATGCCCGGAAGGTTAATTCCCTTGTTCTCTCCCAGCATGCCGCCGTTGACGATCTCGCAAACCACATCGTCGCCCACCACCTCGTGGACGCGCAGTTCGATCAGACCGTCGGAGAGGAGAATGCGCGATCCCTGTTCAACGTTTTCAGCGAGTGTCTTGAACGTGGTTCCAACGAGGGAGGCGGTGCCGGGAACGTCGCGGGGAGTGATGGTAAGACGACTGCCAGCCCTTAGCAGAACCGGCTGATGATCCTTCAGTTTGGAAGTGCGGATCTTGGGTCCCTGGAGATCGCCGAGAATGCAAAGGGGCTTGTGCTCTTCGCGGCTGACTTTTCTGATCATTTGAATCAATGCCAGCTTCTCTTCGTGTGTTCCGTGGGAGAAGTTGAGTCGGACCACATCGATGCCTGCGCGGACGAGATCGCGGAAGACAGGTTCCGTGTTGGATGCCGGCCCAAGGGTGGCAACGATCTTGGCGCGGCGCTGGGCGGGGGAATCGGTCAGGCTTAATTCAAATGACATTCAATGAGACTCCGATAAATAGGGGTGGTTTTTAGGAGCGACAGAATCAAGAGGGGACGGTTTCATTGTACATTGGGGCTTGCACAGGGCTTCTTTGCATCATTATGAATTGGCGCAAGATGAATGGTCAGTGCGAGATATCACAGACCGGTTTCGTCGGGATCGGATTGTCCGGCGGCGAAGAGCTTTGCTTTGCGATCGCGATAGAGTGCCCCGTTGAGTTCGGCCCCGATGAGAACGCTGAATGCAGTGATGTACAGCCAGACCAGAGTGGCGATTCCTGCACCAAATGAGCCGTAGAACATGGAATAGTCCGCTACGCGCGTGACATACCACCCGAAAAGCAGCGTGGCAGGAAACCAGGTTACCGTGCTGCAGATGGAGCCGGGGAGAACCCAGAACCAGTGCTCTTTGCGGCGCGTTCCAAAGTGGTACAGCACAGTCAAAACGGCAATGCTTGTAGTCAGGGCTAAAGACCAGCGAACCATGCGCCAAAGGATGATGACCATATGCCGCAACTCGTGGCCGGCATTGGAAACCGTCCACATCTCGATCTGGTGACCAAAGGCCACGACGAGGGTGGCGAGCGAGAGCGGGACAAGCGCGATTGGAACAAGCAGCAACGCGCGCATCCTGCGTCCCCAGAAGCTCCAATCCTCGCGAGGCAGGCGGTATGCCCTGCGGAAGCCTTCCATGAATGAAAGCATCATGCCCAGGCCAGCGAAGACGCTTAGGCTCGAGGCCGAAAGGATGACCTGGCCGGAGCGGATGGGCCGATTGAGCACGTAATCCTGAAGCAGATCCATCGAGTCAGTGGGAAGAATTTGCTCGAAAGCAATCCTTATTTCTCCAACAAACCTGTTGCCCTCAGGGGCCTGAGCGAGCAAGGTTGTAATGACCAGAAGCGCCGGGAAGAGCATGAGCATTCCGGAATACGCCACCGCCTTGGCCGTATTGATTACGTCGTGAGCCAGGGCCTGACCGACGGCAGTTCGGAGTTTGGAGAGAAACCGCTTCATGGGGATCACTGGCAAGAGTAGAGCATTTCGAGCTGGTTGGGCCAGCCTGTAACCTGAAAACGAGCGGAGACTTGAATTAAAGCGGTTGGGCAGGCTGAATTCATCCCAGACCGTGGCAAGATCGACGGTTTATTATTTTCGAGCCATGACAACTCATTGCTTTCGCAAATTGTACGGCTCGCTCGCCGTCGGCCTCCTGGTCTTTTCCTGGATTGTTTCCGGTTCCGTCACTAGTCCCGCTCAGGCCAAGCCGGTTCCCAACCGGCAGCTCGCCTCGCCTGAGTTGAATGCTCGCGTTGAAGCGCTTCTGAAAAAGATGACGTTGGAGGAGAAGGTTGGACAGCTAGCGCAATTTGCTGCGGGATATGCGACCGGTCCGGGGGCCTCGAACCTTCGTTACGACGATTTGGTGGCCAAAGGGCAACTGGGTTCCATGCTGAACGTCGTGGGTGCTGAAGCTACAAACCACTACCAGCACATTGCGATGGAGAAGTCGCGGCTGCACATTCCCATTCTGTTTGGCGAGGACGTGATCCATGGTCACCGGACGACGTTTCCGATTCCATTGGCGATCGCGGCGAGCTGGGATGCGCAGGCAGCAGAATTGGTGGCGCGATACGGCGCCAGGGAGGCGCGCGCGGATGGCATCCCCTGGGTGTTTTCGCCCATGGTCGACATTGCACGCGACCCGCGGTGGGGACGGATCATCGAGTCCAGCGGAGAGGATCCATATTTGGGGTCCGCAATGGCACGCGCATGGGTGAAGGGGTATCAGCAAGACGATTTGTCAAAGCCTGACTCTGTGGCCGTGAGCGTGAAGCATTTTGCGGCTTATGGTGCGGCAATCGCAGGGCGCGATTACAACGCTGTGGAGATGGGCGAGCCCACACTACGACAAGTGTATCTGAAACCATACCAGGCGGCCGTGGAAGCGGGGGCAGCAACTCTGATGAGTTCGTTCAACTCCATCAATGGAGTTCCGGCGTCAGCCAATCCGCTGATCCTGACGCAAATTCTCCGCAAGGAGTGGGGATTTGACGGATTTGTGGTGAGCGATTGGGGCGCGGTGAGCGAACTGAGGAATCACGCCATTGGTGATGGCCCAACTGTTGCCCGCAAGGCCCTCGAAGCCGGGGTGGATATGGACATGGAGGGCAATCTCTTTGGCACCGTGATTGCCGATCAGGTTCGATCCGGGCAGATTCCTGAAGGGGTGGTCGATGAGGCGGTGCGTCGCATACTGCGCGTGAAGTTTGCGCTGGGACTTTTCGAGCATCCCTATGTGGAACAGAGTTCGGTATACGACGCAACACCTGAGCGTCGAGTTGCGGCGCGGAAGGTGGCGGATGAGACATTTGTTCTGCTGAAGAACGACCCGGTCGAGGGAGTGGGAAGGCTTCTCCCCTTGAACAAGAAGGTGAGCAAGGTAGCTCTTATTGGCCCCATGGCGGATAACCAGAAGGAAATGCTTGGGGCGTGGGCTGTCACGGGCGATCCGAAGTTTGTGGTCACCTTGAAAACGGCTTTGAGCGAGCGACTCGGCGACAAACTTCTCTATGCCGCAGGGTGCGGATTGCTGGCGGGCGAAGATGAAAATGTGCTGAAGGCAGTGAGTTTCATTGGTGCAGGTGCGTCGGCCGGAAGCCTTCCTATTCCGGACGATGCAAAGACGATTGCGGAAGCTGTGTTGACGGTGAAGGCGGCCGATGTTGCGATTCTGGCGTTGGGTGAGCCGACCGACTGGTTTGAGGGGGAGGCCGGGAGCCGCGCACACCTTGGCTTCACAGGGAATCAGGAGAAGCTCCTTGAGGCCATTGTTGCGACGGGCAAGCCAGTGATCCTGGTCGTTCTGGCGGGGCGCCCCCTTGAACTGAAGTGGGCTGCGGGGAATGTTCCTGCGATCATCGAGGCTTGGAGCCCAGGGGTCGAAGCGGGCCACGCCATTGCCGATGTGCTCTTCGGCGACGTGAACCCATCGGGCAAGCTTCCTGCGAGTTTCCCGCGCGCGGTGGGCCAGGAACCCCTTTACTACGCCCAATTGCCCACAGGAAGGCCAGCGCATAGCGACCTGAGCCACATGCCCCGCGACGCCGGCGAGAAGTTCACGTCGCGTTATGTGGATGAAGACAACTCCGCGCTGTTCCCGTTTGGCTGGGGACTGAGCTATACGCGATTCAGCTATTCCAAGCCGACCATAAGCAGGGCAGACGTTCCGGTGCGCGAGGTTCTCTCTTCCAGAGCCAATGCTGTTGCGACTGTTGGGGTGGACGTAACGAATACAGGCAGTGTGACAGGCACCGAGGTCGTCCAGCTCTATATTCGAAACTCTGCGGCCAGTGTGGAGCAACCAGTGAGGGAGCTGAAAGGATTTGCTCGAGTGACCCTTGCGCCGGGCGAAACCAAGCACGTGGATTTCCCGTTGGGCTTCAACGAGTTGAGCTTCTATAACGCTGAGAGCAAGGAAACCGTTGAACCAACTACCTACGACGTATGGGTTGGCGGCAGTTCGCTTGCAACGCAGGAGACCAGCCTGAAGGTTTTGGAATAAGGAAGCTTGCAGCAGACGATCAAGGGAAGTCTGCGGCGCGGCCGAGATGGTGTCGTACATCGACAAACTTCAGGAGCCGAATGGGCTTTTTCATCATGCGGCGGATGTTCCGTTTTTCTGGGGGAGGGGGAATGGGTGGTTTGCTGCGGGAATGGCCGAGATGTTGCGCGACCTGCCCGCGGATCATCCGCAGAGAGCAAGGATTTTTGCCGGATACAAGAAGATGATGGCGGCGCTGCTCCAGTACCAGGGCAAGGATGGGATGTGGCGCCAACTGATCGACCACGATGACATATGGCCAGAGAGTTCGGCCTCGGCGATGTTCTCTTTTGCCCTGATCACCTGCGTGAAGAACGGCTGGCTGCCGGGGGAGACCTACGGTCCGGCGGCACGGAAGGCCTGGATTGCCGTGGTGGGATACATCGACCAGAACAACGACATCACCCAGGGGTGCGAAGGTACGGGGAAGAAGAACGATATGGAGTATTACTACGAGCGGAAGCGCCGGACCGGCGATCTCCATGTGCAGGCGCCGGTGTTGTGGGCTGCTTCGGCGTTGCTGCGGTAAGGCCGACCGCAAAAGTCGAGGTCACTAGAACCTTTTATCGATAGTTTTCGTATGAGTTGATGCGGGGTTGTGTCCAATCGCCGCATGCAGGCCGGACGGGACAGATTTTTGCGGGCGTCCGGTTTAGAGAGTTGTTTTTATCAAATTGCTCGATGCAAGAGCTGGTTGTTTAGGTACACTGACGGGAATCAGGAGGTTCGCCATGCAAACGAGAATTCAGGGAACTACTATGCCAGTGCTCGATGTGCTACTGGAGCCGAACGAGAGCGTGTTTTCAGAGAGCGGCGAGCTCTCCTGGATGACCAGCTCGATACAGATGACGACGCACACCCAGATGGGAGGGGGTGGGGGGTTGTTTGGCGTGCTGAAGCGAGTGGTGGGCGGGGGCAGCCTGTTCATGACCGAATACCGCGCGATGGGCTATGCGGGCGAGGTCTCGTTTGCAACCAAGGTGCCGGGGCACATTGTGCCAATCCAGGTGGGGCCGGGGCAGGAGTTTATGATCCACCGGCATGGGTTCCTCTGCGCTACGGATGGGGTGACGATTGGTGTAGGATTCCAGCAGTCGCTGGGAGCGGGGGTCTTTGGGGGGAGCGGGTTCATTTTGCAGAAGGTAGCCGGTCAGGGGACCGCATGGATTGAGCTGTCGGGTGAGCTGATTCAGAAGAACCTTGCACCGGGTGAGGTGCTCCGTGTGCATCCTGGACATGTTGGCGCGTTCCAGGCGTCGGTTGGGTTCCAGATCACGATGGTGCCGGGGCTGAAGAACATGATCTTCGGCGGGGATGGAATATTTCTCGCGGTGATGCAGGGACCGGGGACGGTGTGGTTGCAGACACTGCCGATTTCGCGACTGGCACACCAGATCAGCGAATATCTGCCGCACACTGAAGCGCGGCAAGTTGGGCCAGCGACCGGCGGCGCGCTGCTGGGCGGGATTGTGGGCTCGATTCTGGGCGGCGATCAGTAAGGCTCAGGACAGGGTCCAGGGTTCAGGGTTCAGAAGGACTGGGAACCGGGAACAGCGCGCAAGCTTGAAGGAGATCGATTGAATCTGAACCAAGGGGCAATCCCACTGGGTCGTGTTGCGGGGATCAGTCTGTATCTGCATTGGTCGTGGTTCATCGTGGCTGCGATTGAGATTCAGTGGCACTCGGGACGCTACGGCTCGATCGTCTGGAATGTTCTGGAGTACCTGGCGATCTTCGCGATCGTTCTGCTGCATGAGTTTGGCCACGCCTTCGCCTGCCGTTCGGTGGGTGGAACGGCAAAGCAGATCATCTTGTGGCCGCTGGGCGGCATCGCCTATGTGGACCCGCCGCAAAGGCCGGGCGCGACGCTGTGGAGCATAGCGGCAGGGCCGCTGGTGAATGTGGCGCTCATGCCGATACTCTGGGTCGCGCTTCATTTTGGTGGATCGGCCGGGTGGCAGGATTCGATGCCCGATGTCTTTAACTTTTTCTTTGCGCTGTGGCAGATCAACATTTTGCTGCTGGCGTTCAATCTACTTCCCATCTATCCCCTCGACGGTGGAAAGATCCTGTGGTCGTTGCTATGGTTTTTCCTGGGTCGCGCGCGCAGCCTTCTGGTCGCCACTGTTGTCGGCTTCATTGGGATTGTTGGCTATGTTTTATTTGCGATTCAGTCGGGTTTTTCATGGCTGCTTGTGATGGCGATCTTCCTGATCATGAACTGCTGGAGCAGCTTCCAGTACGCAAGAGCGCAGATTCAAATTGAAAAGCTGCCACGGAGATTCGGGTTTGCTTGCCCGAGTTGCCGGAAGGGGCCGCCGATTGGAGACTTCTGGCGGTGCGGGCAATGCCAGCAGGGTTTTGACACATTCCAAAGCGGGGCGGTTTGCCCACACTGCAGGGCGGCCTATGGAAGCACGATTTGTATCGATTGCCGGCGCAGTTATCCGATGAGCGAGTGGGCGAAGGGCGGCGCGTCTGCGGGTGCAGGTGGCACGTTTGGAGAGACGGATCTGACTGGGACACTTTAGCTTCCGGGCGGTCTACAGCGATCCGGCGGCTTGTTCGATGATTTCGAGGGCGGCGGAGAGTTGCTCATCAGGGATGGTGATGGGCGGGGCGATGCGAATGCGCTGGCCGGCGCCTCCGGCGAATATTAGGACTCCGCGCTCTTCGCATTTGCGAATGATCTCAGGGGCGCGGCCGTCGCGAACGCCGAGCGAGAGTGTGGGACCGGCGAGATGAAATTGAAAGAGGGCAGGATTCGTGGCGAGCCTTTCAGCAGTTTGTGCCAGTAGGCCGTGAATGACTGCGACCTTTGCGGCGATATCGGTTGAGTCGATATAAGCTGCAACGGCCTCGGCGGCCTGGAGTCCCAACGAAGCTGTTTGGAAGGTCTGGTCAGCGTGGTCATTTGCGGCGGGAATGGCATCCTCGCAGGCGCGCGGATAGATAACTACGCAGGTGGGAAAGATTCCGTTGGTCATGGAGTTGCCGAAGAGGTAGATGTCAGGGTTCAGACTCTCTTGGCGTGCGGTGGAGAGGAATCCAAAGCGATAGAAGCCGCATTGGATTTCGTCGGCGATTACGGTGACCCCTGCGGTCTGTGCGGACTGGGAGAGGGACCGCAACCATGCGAGCGGGAGCGGCACGTAACCATTTGCGGCCTGGATGGGCTCATAGAGCAGGCAGGAGACCTGGTCCCAATTAGAGAAATCACTGCCGGCGGGAATGCTCAGGAAGCGTCCGTCGAGAGAGCCGGCTGTGGGAGTATCGATTGCCAGACCGTGGAACGAACCCTGGATGATGAGGATCTTCCCTGGGCGGAAGCGCTGGGCGATGGCGATGGCGGAGGAGACGGCTGAACTGGCGCCGACCTGATAGAGAACTGAGTGGCTGGAGAGCTTTAGCTTGTTCGACAGCCAGGTTGCATAGGTGGCGGCATTGGACGGATAGAAGCCGGCGACAAGGTCAGAGGTAAGCGAGCTGAATGGATCGATGGCTGGATTCATGTGGCCGAAGTTGACGGCACCATTGGCGCAGGTGAGATCGGTGAAGGAGTAGACCTTTCCATCGGGGGCGCGCAGACGGAGGGTGGCGTTCCTGGCAGCCAGAACCTCAGAGTGCCTGGAATACGGGTACATTTCACCCAGTGGACTTAAGGGGGAATCCGTGGGGGTCATCATCACCTCGTCGCGACAGGCGCGGAGCGGTTGAATGATTGCGGTAGGGGTTAGGGAAATGAGTGCAAACGGGTTAGAGCCCTGCTGAGACTACTTTAACACCGGGGTTCATAGAAATCGGGAGGAGTGGGGTAGTAGCTGGCCTTGCGGACCTAGCTCTATATCGAATGTGGCAGGTGTGATGGGTCGGTGACAGCGTTTTTGTGGTGCGGAGAAAAGGCAACAGCAAAAGCAACCGCATAAGCAACGGCAAAAGCAACGGCATAAGCAAGGGCATAAGCAACCGCAGGTCCTTCGACTTCGTTTGGCCAGAGTACGGCCAAACTTCGCTCAGGATGACGGCTTTTTGTGCTGCGAACCTTACAACCAGGACATTAGTGTGCGGCGCGGGAGATGGCGGTGACCGCTGCCTTCATCACTCCACAATCGGAAAGAAAGCGAACGAGGTTTCCGGTGAGGGGAGGGCCGGGGCGGGCGGCAAGGTTTTGAGGGACGGTTGGAGATTGCGCCTGGCGCATCTCGCCGGTGCCCTGGGCGTCGAGGATGAGTGCGGTCAGTTGGCGTGCAAGGGGAAGGGGAAAACTCTCAGCGACAAAGACCAGCTTACCTCGGGTGGTGATGACCACAGGGCCTTCGTTGGTGGTGAAGACCTGCTCCTGAGCGCTGGCAGGGAGATCTGGGTTTGAGTTCCTCTCCGCTTCGGGATCGGGCTTGAGGCCGGAGTATTTACGACCAAGCTCCTTTGCGTAAAGCTCGGTGAAGGCCTTGGCGGAGGCGTTGTTCTTCCACACGGCGAGGTAGAAGAGGGCGAGTGAGGCGGTGCTGGCCTGATCGGCTGGCGAAGTGGCGTCCTTGCGTTGGCCGGCCCAATAGATGCCACCATCCCAGGCCGGGGTGAGGTCGCGTGCGGCGGTGTCTCCGCCAAAGACCTCAGCGAGGGTATGGAGATCGAGCTGGCCCATCTGGCCGATGTCGTATGGCTTGTAGAGAGGATCGACGAGCGGGTGAATGTTAGGCAGCAGTGGGATGGCCGGGAGGCCGTGGCGCTCGAACTCACGCGGGTTGATGATTTCCCAGGAAGATGTCGGGGGATGGTCGAGAACGCCGGCAAATGCTGCTGCCTGGCCCTGGTCCATCCAGATATCCTGCTCGAAGCTGAGGCCTTCCCGGTAGGGGAAGAGAAGGGACTCGGAAAGCAGGATTGGAGCGCGGGCGAGGACGGGGGAGTTGTCCGCGCTTGCCATCTGGCCTTTGACGAGGTCCATAATCTCGGGATCCTTGACGAGGCTCTTGCCCATTGGCTTGAGGATGTAGTCCATCATCACGGCTGTAGCCTGGCCTTCGACGACAGCATCGCGGGCGGTATCGAGCTCGTCTTTTGCCAGGTGGTCGGTGTCGTCAGATGAGTTGGTCGACACATTGTCGGGAGTCTGGTCGTTCCATTTGTCGAGGTCGACACGCTGGTCCTGGAGGGCGTGGGTGAGTTCATGGGCCAGGACCGGCTTCTGCTCGTCGATATCGACCCAGTCGAGCAGGTTCACGGTTTTGGTTTTGGCATCGTAGTAGGCTTCAACCTGCTCTTTGAGGAGGGCGAGCAGAAATGGTTTGAGGGCGAAGTCGTGGTCTAGCAGGCCAAACTTCTTGAGGACGATCTCATCCTTCTGGAGACGCTTGGCGCTCTCGTCTTCATCGAATTTCTGTCGGATGTAGGACTCGACGGCGTCGCGGGTGGTGAGCTGGCGCTTGACGGTGCTCTTTATGGGCAGACCGGATTCGGCGGAGGAGAACTTGATGAGTTCGTCGACCAGGGCGAAGAGCTTTTTGGCCTGGTCGGGAGTGATGTGGGTCTTGTCAGTGGTGGAGGCCTGGGCTGACGCCGGAGAGTTTGCCTGGGCAGCGGGCTGGGGCTTGCTGGGTTGCTGTGCGGGGGCGGCGGCGGGCAAAACGAGCAAAGCGGCGACGGCAAAGGCTGCCAGATATGGATTCCCCGAAAACAGCCTGAGTTTCCCGGTGTGTTGCTTCTTAGTCGACTCTTCTTGCATCAAATCTCCGAAGGCACCGGACAATCAGACCGGGGCGGGTGTATCTTTTTCAAGGCTATAATCAAGGAGCGGTTCGGTGGGCAGAATTGGAAAGAAAAAGCCCGTCTGGGATCGCGGAAAAAGTTCCCCCTATGACGCACATGGATGTATTGCAAACGACCCCAGCCACGGCGCTGGCGGTGTTTCTGGATTCTGCGGCTCAACACCACAAACTATCAACTTACCGGGGAGTGTTGACCCCTGAGGGGTTGGACGCGCCCGAAGTGGAAATAGCAGCGCTGGCGACAGGCGCCGCAGTACACGACCTGGGCTGGCAACGGCGGGTGTCGGTGCGTGGCGAAGATCGCTTTCGCTGGCTAAGCGGCATGGTCACCAACATGGTGACCGACCTTGCTGTAAATGCCGGTGCGTGGAACCTGGTTCTGAACGCACAAGGGCGGATCCAGGGAGACCTGGTGGTTTGGCGCGAGGATGACCGGATTGAGTTGGAGATTGCCACGGATCAGTACGAGCGCCTGCTGAAGCACCTGGAACACTTCATCATCATGGACGATGTAGAACTCGCTCCCTTGAACGGAGAGGCTGCGGGTGAGGCCGGGCCAGAGGCGGTATTGGGGTTGACTGGGCCTCAAGCCGGCGAGGTGCTGGAACGGCTAAGCCTTCCTACGCTGGCCGATCCGATGACCTGCACGCGCGTGGAGTGGAACGGGGTGGATATCCGGCTGGTTCGTGGATACGGCGCACTTGTACCTCATTACGAGCTTTGGGTGCCAGAAGCGATGCTGGGAAAGTTGTGGAAGTACATGTTAACTGCCGGTGCAATTCCAGTGGGTTGCGCAGCGGTCGAGGCGTTTCGCATCGCTGAAGGGATTCCGCTGTACGGGGTGGATATGGTGGAGCGGGATCTGCCGCATGAGACGAGCCAGACGAGGGCGTTGCACTTCAGCAAGGGCTGTTACCTGGGGCAGGAGATTGTGGAACGGATTCGGTCACGGGGAAATGTGCACCGCCACCTGCGACAATTGGAGATTGAAGGGCCAATTCCACACTCTGGCACCGATTTGACGCTGGACGGCGCCCCGGCGGGACAGATCACCAGCGCAGCCGAAGTTTCAGTCGGAACAGGGAATCGGGTTTTTGCCTTGGCGATGGTGCGTGCCGAAGCAGAGACGCGGAATGTGCCCCTAAGCTATGAGGCTGGCTCGAGTGCAGGAACAGCCAGGATTCTGGATGGGCGACCGAAGTTGAGTTGAAGGAATGCGGATGGAGTGCCCGGCGGTTGAGCGGGAGGAATAGGAAGCGGAATGAGCGATACCCCCAAGTTTGAAGTGATCGATCGCCGGAAGTTCAAGGCGGAGCATGAAGCAGACGGCGAGCAGCAGGGAACGTCTGCGGCGGAGACGCATGCGGTACAGGAACAGGCCAGGCCGGAGCAGTCGAGTGGAGGGCCGAGGCTGGTGGTGAACGAGGCGCAACCCGATCGGGCGAGCGAAGACGCCATTGGAGCGGCGACCGCACCCGAAGAAGAGATGGGGGAGATTCCTCCCGCACCAACGGCGGCGGAGAGCCAGGAGCAGAAGACCGCGTACGACGGTGCTTCGCAGCGACTTGAGGATCTGATTCGCGCGCAGAACCCAGCGATGGGCGCGCAGCCGCCTGTCACTTTTGAGAGCCTGATCCAGCAGTTCTACCTGTCGGCGATGATCCAGATGGGTGCCGGAACCCAGGAGGGGCAACGGCCGCGCGTGGATATTCTGGGGGCACGTACGACGATCGACCTGCTTGGGGTGCTCGCGGAGAAGACGAAGGGCAACCTGAATGAGACCGAGGATCGGATGTTGCAATCGGTGCTCTTCGAATGCAGGATGGCGTTTATGGAGCTGACCAGCATGATCACGCTGCAGGGCATGCAGCCACCGCCGCCGCCGCCGCCGGGGAAGAAGTAGGGGGCTGGGGTAGCCGGATTTAAAATCGCTGGTTATGAATCAGAGAGCTTTTCGACCTGAAGCAATGCGACTTGGCTGCGCATTCCTGGCAGCGGTTATCTCGCTGCACTTGCTTCATGCACAGCAGCCTCAGGCGATTCCCAAAGAGGAAATTGATCGGTCCGTCGTTTCGGCGTTGTCGCGCCAGGGCGTTGCGAAAGCAAAAGTCGTTTCACATATCGACTTGACGGAGCCCTTTGGGACCGTAACTCAGTGGACGTTCGTAGCCGTCCAGGATGACGGCAAGCCATCAGATGAATTCGAGGACCATGGGCCAATCTTTCTGTGCTTTGTGAGAGCAGGTAGCCCAGATTGCGCACTGCATCTCTACCGGGATGTCAGGAGTGATGGGCCGTGGTTTGACACTCCCTATCAACTCCTCGCCGGCAGAGTCGTTTACGCAAATCAGAACAAGTCAAGCCCGCTGTTGTTCGTCAAGGTGTGCGGGGCGGCGGGCGGCAACGGCAACTGCGGGATCGCTGCTGCTTTGTACTCGTATGACAAAGGAACGGATCGATTTGTTCGTGTGTTCCTGAACCTGACGGGGCGAAACAACAATCAAGATACGCGATTTGTGGAAAGCGGACCGTTGCAAGGGGATGTGATCGTCAACAATCCAACAGAGAACGCACCCTACGCCTACTGGATCGAAGTTTTCCGGGCAGGTGATTCGGGGCAGTATGAGCGGGTTCTGCGCTATCGCAGTCTCACACGCTACTCAGATGGCAATGCGCTGGCCGTTGCCGATTCAGACATGCCTGAGATTCTGCGGCGACTGGGATTGTGGAAGGCAGGGGATCCGTTGCCCGTTCCTCCGCGCCGGCCCGCAGGATGCAGGGACCTATTTCTGCGGCGCGGTGAAGAATGGTGCAAGTGAAGCGCTGGGATCGAGTGGAGGAAGAAGGTTGGTTGGGTGGGTTGGGGTGGGCGGACCCCACCCCAACCCACCTTTGATTGGTGTTGGTGACGTTATTGGCCCGGCTGAAGCCGTG
>PMXB01000393.1 GCA_003165935.1 Acidobacteriaceae bacterium
ACGTCGCCGCAGCAGGCCATGACAACTTCAGGATTTTCATCGGAGGCCCACGGCCAGATTCCAAGGCCGGTTGTGCAGTGGGCTACGGCTTCGTCAATGGTGAGCCACTGCGGTGCAGGCTGCTTTCCGGCGACGATGAGATTGATGTAGTGGCGGCTGCGCAGACAGTGGTCCGCCACGGAGAGCAGCGTGTTGGCGTCGGGCGGAAGGTAGATGCGAACAACATCGGCTTTCTTGTTGAGAAGGTGATCGATGAAGCCTGGGTCCTGGTGGGAGAAGCCGTTGTGATCCTGACGCCAGACAAGCGAGCTGAGCAGGTAATTCAGTGACGCGATGGGTTTGCGCCAGGGAATCTCCCGCGTCGTCTTGAGCCACTTCGCGTGCTGGTTCACCATGGAGTCGATGATGTGGATGAACGCTTCGTAGCAGGAGAAGAAGCCATGGCGCCCGGTGAGCAGATAGCCTTCAAGCCAGCCCTGGCACATGTGTTCACTCAGGATCTCCATCACGCGCCCGGTCTCTGAGAGGTCCTCATCGACGGGCAGAGTCTCAGCCATCCATCTCTTGCCGGTTCCAGTGATCACATCTTGCAGCCGGTTTGACGCCGTCTCGTCAGGCCCGAAGACGCGGAAGTTCTTGTTCGCGCGGTTCGCTTCCATCACGGCATGCAGCAGCCGGCCCAGCACGCGTGTGGACTCCACATCGTGCTGGCCGCGCCCGTCGATCTTCACGGCAAATTCGCGGAAGTTTGGCACCTGAAGAGGCTTGAGCAGCAGGCCGCCGTTGGCGTGGGGATTCATGCCCATGCGCAGGTTGCCCTTGGGTGCAATTTCAGCGAGATCGGCGCGCAGGTGACCCTTCTCGTCGAAAAGCTCTTCGGGTTTGTAGCTGTGCATCCACGCATCGAGCATGGCCAGGTGATCCGGCTTTTCGAAAAGCTCGGACAACGGAACCTGATGGGCCCGCCAGGTGTTCTCCACCGGCTTGCCATCGACAAACTTTGGTCCGGTCCATCCCTTCGGCGTACGCATGATGAGCATCGGCCATGCTGGACGCTCGATGGTTTCGCCTTTGGCCATGGCTTCGCGCGCTGCCTTCTGGATGGCCGCGATGCGGTCCAGCATGGTGTCAAATACGGCCGCGGCCTGCTGGTGCATCACGGCAGGATCGTTGCCTTGGAGCGTGAACGGCTCGTAGCCGTAGCCGCGCATCAGGCTTTCAATCTCCGCGTGCGGGATCCGCGAAAGGACTGTCGGATTGGCGATCTTGTAGCCGTTCAGATGGAGGATCGGAAGCACCGCCCCATCGGTGGCTGGATTCAGAAACTTGTTGGAGTGCCAGCTTGTGGCGAGCGGGCCTGTTTCGGCCTCGCCATCGCCGACGACGCAGGCAACGAGAAGATCGGGATTGTCGAAGGCCGCGCCGTAGGCGTGGACGAGGGAGTAGCCGAGTTCGCCGCCCTCGTGGATGGAGCCGGGAGTCTCTGGAGCCACATGGCTTGGGATTCCATACGGCCAACTGAACTGGCGGAAGAGGCGCTTGATGCCGTCGGTGTTCTGCTCGATATGCGGATACATCTCGGAGTAGGAACCTTCGAGATAGGTGTTGGCCACGATGCCGGGACCGCCATGGCCGGGGCCGATGATGTAAAGCATTTTGAGGCCGCGTTCGCGAATCAGGCGATTCCAGTGGACATAGAGAAAGTTAAGCCCGGGCGTGGTGCCCCAGTGGCCCAGCAGGCGCGGCTTCACGTCGTCGAGCGTGAGCGGGCGCCGCAGCAGCGGATTATCTTTCAGGTAGATCTGGCCCACAGAAAGGTAGTTGGCGGCCCTCCAGTAGGCATCCATGCGGGCGAGCATGTCTGCGCTGAGAGGGCCTTGGGTTGCGGTCGCGCTATCCAGTTGTTCCGGCATATTCCACCTCTGATTCCTGGATTCCCGTGGTACCTGAAGCGTAGCAGCCGACTGTGAATTGACGGGTGACTGGAGTCACATGCCGGTGAGATGCCGCTTCAAGCTGTGGGACGCTTTCAGGTGTCGATTCCGGCAGCGAAAGGGATGTTCATCGGGCTGCCGATGTTTGTGATTTGTGCTGACGGCGTAGTTTGGTGACGCTCTACTTCGCCGCCACAATCAGGGGGACTTCGAAGGATCCAGCGCGTCCAGCAGCCAAATCGTGCACGGCAATGCGCAGAGCGAACTCTCCCGCAGGCAGATCGATCGCCAGGCGGACGGGGATTCCTGAAGACAGCACGCTGGAATACTGGTCGGGTTTGATGTTGACCTGAAAGCCTTTGTCAACGTGATTGACCGGACGGGAACGGTTGTCGTAAGCGGCCAGAACAAATTCGACGGTGGCCTTGTGAGAACCGTCGGGAGTGCTTTCAAGGCTGAGCCAACGCGGGTCGACTTTCAGGTCAACGATGTAGCGATGGAGCGGTCCCTTCAACGCGGCCGCATCTTCGCCCGCGGGCTGATTGGGCATTTTAAGGTTCTTGAAAAGCGGGTCCGTGACTGGCAGTATCCGTGCCGTAAATTGAATTTGCGTGGCCGGCGGGGCGCCGGGCAGCATGGCGGCCATGATCAGGCTGGTGCTGGCCGGGGTGTGGGCCGAGGGTTTGCCTGGTGGGTCGGCGTAGTAGCCGCGACGATAGGCCAGAGTATAGCCGCCGTTATCAATCCGTACCTTGATCTTATGGAACGCCCCGTTGTCCGCATCGGCTGCGGGCACATAGCCGATGGTGTAGTAGCTGGCGCCGTTGTCCACGGCCTTTGCTACAGCTTCTTTCAGGCCGTTCGTGTTCAGGTAATCCTGCCCGCCGGTCAACTCCGCAATTTGTTTCATTGAGGCCTGCTCGGCCAGGGTGTCGCGCAGGAACTTGCTGTCGTCGTTGGAGAAGCTGGGCTTGTTCACGGTGACCGAGCGGCGCGTTCCTCCCCGGCCGCCATTGCTCGTGGCGCTCATCAGGTTGGTGGATGTGGAGGCGATGGATGCGTCTGCCACCGGCAGGGTCATGAGCCCGCGCGCATCCACGGGATAGACGGCCACACGTGCGCCCGCGAGCAGGTCACTCGTTTCGCGGACGTCCTGGGTGTAGTTGCGCATGGCCTCAAAGGGGCCTTGAACTGGATTGTTGAGGCTTGGGTCGGGATCGAGGACGATGGGGAAGGACCCGGAGAACCAGATCACGTTTTTGCGGCCGGGAATGGCGCTGAGATAGCGCGCCAACTGCTGCATCGCGTCCAGCGTCATGCGCACGCGCTGGTCGGTTTGAAAGGCCGTCACGTCGGCGAGAAACTGCTGCATGATGGCGACCGCATCGGTGTTGCTGGTTACGTCGTCGCTGTTTTGGCCGAAGGCAGCAACGTCTGCGAGCGACTGGTTCAGGTCGGCGTTGGTGGCGGGGTCGAGAACGACCGACGTTTGTGGGGTGGTCTTGCGGCTTTGCAGAGCCGTGATCAGTTCAGCAGGGTTGCTGGTGAATCCCTTGACCATGCGCAGTCGTGACGAAAGGGTGAAGATGGCCAGCGGAGTGCCGGGCTGGATGGTGCCCATGTATTCAAGCATCTGCTGGCGCACGCGCATCTGGTCTGGCAGCAGGGTGTTAAGCCCGTCGAGCAGCAGCACATTGAACGCTTGCGTCTGAGGGTAGGTTGGCACGTTGGTGAAGGTGTTGGGTGGCAGCGGGGCTTTGGATGCAGTGACGCCCGTCGTTGGAGATCCCGTCGTTGGAGAGCTGGACTGATGCTCGTCGAAGGAGCTGATGGCCTGTTCGTGGCCGTCTTCCAGGATTTGGAAGACACTCTTGTCGAGGCCATGAACCGGGGTGCCGTATTTGGTGACCACCACATCGACGAGCACCAGGTTGGCATGGGTGTGAAGCACGGTTGAAGTTGCAGTCGGCTCAGGCTTTGCCGTTGAGGTGGTTTCTGACGCAGAAGACGGCTGGGGCGCGGCGGTAGCCGGAGACTGGGCCCACGCGGCTGTGGCCGGCAGCATCAAAACCCAAAGCAATACGACGCAATGAGAACGGGATGAATGCGGCAATGAAAGCATTGAGCAGGCCTCTCGGGAAGCGCTCGTTCCTCTTTCGGTTTGATTGTATCTTGCTCTCGATTTGACGAAAATCAGATCAAAAATATCGCTTCAGTTTCAGGATTTGCGACTCGAAACCGTACCAGAGCGCCGCTGCCACAGCCGTGCAGATGACGAGACGGAAGGCAACAACGGCCAGGTTGCCGGGGATTCCGTAGGGGTCCATCTTGAGGTCGAACCAGCCGAAGTAGATGAAGACAGAGATGTGGGTCATGTAGAGGCCGTAGCTGATGCGGCCATNNCCATTTGAGGGTGTGCAGGCCTACAGCCAGCAGACTTCCCCAGGCGATGCCGTCGAGGTGGATGAGGGTGTGAGTCGGCGTGAGCCAGGCGTGATGGCCGCTGCGCAGCCACGGCGGTACGACCAGCGCGGCGACGAGCGCGAGGGTCAACAGCCAGGGCGAGCGGACCCAGCGGACCAGCGGCGCCCAGAGGAAGTAGTACTGCTCTTCAATGGCGAGGGCCCAGGTGGGGCCGAGAGCGGGCGGGAGCGTGAGGTGAAAGAGGTTTTGGATAAACAGGAAGTAGGCCCACCAGGGGGCGGTGCGGATCGCGTCCCAGACAGTGGGGCCGATGTACCAGGGAGCGTTGAGGTAGACGAAGGCGAGAACCAGCAGATAGACAGGCCAGATGCGGAGGGCGCGGCGGGCGTGGAAGTTGTGGAAGTACTTGGGCTTTTCACGTGTGGTGAGAAGGATGGACGTGATGAGGAAGCCGGAGAGACAGAAGAAGAGGAGGACCCCGGACCAGCCCCAGAGGGAGGCGTAGTGGATCCACGTGCCTTCGAGGCGGGGGTTGCAGTGATAGAGGACGACCCAGAGGATGGCGAGGCCGCGCACCCCGTCGAGTTCGGGCAGGTAGTTGGGCAGCCAGGATGGGCG
>PMXB01000323.1 GCA_003165935.1 Acidobacteriaceae bacterium
CAGGCCGCGCTGACCTGGGTGCGTTCGAACGCGCAGTCGCTGGGGCTGGCGGAGGACTTTACCAAGGATATCGACCTCCATATACACGTTCCGGCTGGCGCGATTCCTAAGGACGGGCCTTCAGCCGGCGTGACGATGGCGACGGTGCTGGCATCGCTGCTGACCGATACACCGGTGCGCCCGCTGACAGCGATGACCGGAGAGATCACGCTGAGCGGAAACGTGCTGCCTGTTGGCGGCATCAAGGAGAAGTTCCTTGCCGCGCGACGGGCTGGTGTGGAGACGATCATTCTGCCGGCNNGCCAGCCGGATCGAGGACGTTCTGGCAGTGGCGCTGCCGCTTCTGAAGGCACGGCCGCATCCGAAGGCGGTGGAGATCGAGGTGGGGGTAGGCGCGGCACATTAATGGGGAAGATGGTGTGATTGTTGAGTTCTGACCGAGGCCGGCCCAAGCGCCGGCCTTGTTTTGTGGGTGGGAATCGCCTGAGATGGTGGGCCAATGCGGGCAGAAAAGTGTGCCATATCACGGAACGGCACTACAGTAACGTGAGCTTTGGCCGATGAAATGAGGAGTTCGATTTCGCGTGGGACGCGAGGAGTAGCAGATATGGCCACTATACCCATCTCTTCTCATCAGTTTGTTCCCCTGCATATGTCGGGGAATACGACTGAGCAGCAAAACCAGATGCTCATGGCGTTTCTTGACGAAGCGGTGCAGGAAGCGTACCGGACGGTGATTGAGCAATTGGACAGGCAGAGCGCGCAGGCGGTTCTGGAGTCGGCGAAGAAGTTGAAGCCGGAGGTCAAGGATCTGCTGGTGGAGGCGATCCATCGTCACACCATCAGCGACAAGTTCAAGGAAGAGGAAGTGGCGTCGAACCGGGTTTATCCGCCGACGTACAGGGTTCGTCCGATTGAGGCACAGGTGACGGCTCTGAAGACACTGTTCCCGGTGCTGGAGGGTTGCCAGGAGAAGCTGGCGCGGAAGCCGTTGCTGGAGGGTGCGGAGGCGTGGTTTGCGATTCCTCGCTGGGGGTCGCTGGCTCCGACATACAACGAGGCGGTGGAGATGCTGCTCGATGTTCTTTCGACGAAGCGGAAGGTTTCGAATCGTATCGTCGGGAAGCTGGGCGAGAAGTATTTGCGGCAGAGCGAGCGGTCGAAGCTGGCGGAGAAGATATTGGCAGAACAACAGGGCGGCAATGACATCCTGGTAGTTCCGGCACAGGCGGGGATGCTGCATCGGGGCTGTTCGGCGCGGAGGACTCGGGCGTCGCTGGCGGGGAATGAGTTTGGTTTGGGGATGTTTGCCATCGGGTGCATGATGTTGACGCACCCGGAGCGGATGTCGACGGCAGACACGCTGATGATCGACTGCGGAGGGGACGAGTATTCAGTGCGCGGCGACTACACATTCGACCGCGTTCCGCTGTTTGACTACGATATCGGCGGGATCGAGGTGAGCATCTTTTACGAGGACCGGGCACGGAACCTGTGGGGGACGCCGACGGGGTTTCTGTACAAGATGGTTTAAGAGACAGGGTTCAGGGTCCAGGGGTCAGATTGCCGCCTGCTGCGTCTAACGTGGCAGGCGGTATTCTTTAGAACGTGATCCAGGTGAAAGTACTCCCATTTGGCGTGTTGAAGGACTGGCTCGGGGCAGGGTCGGTCACGATTGAGGTGCGCGAAGGCGCAACGGTAGCGGAGCTGCTGGCGCAACTGAGCGCGGGCCGTGGAGAAAGACAGCTCAAAGGGATAGCGGTGAGCGTGAATGCCGAGTATGTGCAGACGGGGCAGGTTCTGTGCGCTGGCGATGAAGTTGGGCTGCTGCCGCCGGTCTCGGGTGGATCGGGAGCACCGGGTGAAGACGGGGAAGCCGAGGGCTCGAGCCGCGCGACATGGCTGACGCGGGAGCCAATTGATGGGGCGCGGCTGGCGGCAGAGGCGAAGAACGGGGAAGACGGCGCAGTGGTGGTGTTCGACGGGATTGTGCGCGACAACACGCGGGGACGGAAGACGCTTTATCTGGACTACGAAGCGTATGAAGAGATGGCGCTGAGGCAGATGGAAGAACTGGCAGTGGAGGCGCGGGCTCAGTTTGGCGTGCGCGAGGTGAAGATCGTTCATCGGTTGGGGCGGCTGATGGTGGGCGAGACGAGCGTGCTGATCGTGGTGGCGTCGGCGCACCGGGGGCAGGCATTTGACGCGTGCCGGTGGGTGATTGACACATTGAAGAAGAAGGTGCCGATCTGGAAGAAGGAGACTTTTGAGGACGGAGTGGTCTGGGCGGATGGCGAGCCGTTTCCACATGGGCTGGCCGTGACGCCGGAGGAAAAACTTGAAGGGTAAGACCACGCGCGACGCGGATTCATGGTTTCCCACTCTTGCGCCAGGAAGACGGCGCAAGGATGGGGCATCCATGGGATTTCTTAGCTCCTATATCTCAAAAGCTGGATATTGGGTCCCGGCGCTTTTTCTATTTGTCTTTGCAATGCTTGCGAACTCGGCGGCGCAGGATACGGTTCTGCATGTGGATGTGAAGCTGGTGAGCGTGTTTGTGAATGTGACCGACCGGAACGGGGCGGTGGTGGGCGGGCTGACCAGAGATGATTTCCATGTGTCTGAGGATGGGAGGCCGCAGGAGATTTCTGTATTCGAACGGCAGAGCGAGTTGCCGTTGAACCTGACATTGGCTATCGACACGAGCGGAAGCGTGAAGAAAGACATGGGCGAAGAGGCGGACGCGGCGCGGCGGTTTGCGCACACGATTCTCAGGCCGCAGGACCAGATGAGCCTGCTGCAGTTTGCGACGGACGTGAGCCAACTGACGCCGTTTACCAACAAGTTGAGCCTGATCGACAAGGGGTTGAGCCGGTTGAAATCCGATTTTGCGACGTCGCTCTACGACGCGATCTACGTGGGGAGCGAGGGGCTGGGGCCAAAGGACGGGCGGAAGGTTCTGGTGCTGGTGTCAGATGGGGGCGATACGGCAAGCCAAACGACCTATAAAAAGGCTTTGGAGATGGCGCTGCGGAACGAAGTGATCATCTACTCTGTGATCGACGTGCCGATCGCGGCGAGCGCGGGGCGCGAACTGGGCGGGGAGCACGCGCTGATTGCACTGGCGGAGCAAACGGGCGGGAAGAGTTTCTACGTGAGCGATGGCGGGCTGGATCAGGCGTTTAAGCGGGTCAGCGACGATCTGCGGACGCAATATTTGATTGGGTATTACCCGCATAATCAGGAGCCGGGGAGGCAATTTCACCGGCTGCAGGTGACGGTGCCGCGGGCGGCGGCTGAGTCGTTCAATATTCGACATAAGACGGGTTATTACGGGGATGCGCCGGCAGGGACGAGCAGGCCCTAGAATGAAAGGCATGACTTCCCCACTTGCAGGCCGCCACCGCACGAAGTCGACTCCGCCGGGAGAGACCGGCCAGGAATCGCTGTATCTGCGCTCATTGAGCGATCGCCAGGTGCTTGTGGATGTGAAGCTGCGCGACGGAGAGACGGTTCGCGGCTGGATTGAGTACTTCGACGACGTGATGCTGCGGCTGACGCGTGACGGCGCTCCGAATCTTTTCATCTACAAGCA
>PMXB01000268.1 GCA_003165935.1 Acidobacteriaceae bacterium
ATGGGACTCTGCGCCGCCGGCCCTCTCGTCCTCTGCGATCCCGACGAGATCCTCTACCAGCACGTCAAGGCAGACAACGCTGCGAAACTCGTCGCCAGCCTCGGCGGCAAGCCAGTTGCCGAACTCCAGTGCGAACTCCGTGAGCACTTCGATCAGCAGGTCCACATCGTTCTCGAAAACTCCGGTCACATCGACCCCGAGCGTATCGACGACTACATCGCTCACGACGGCTATCGCGCCCTACTCACCGCGCTCAACGACATGACCCCCAACGGTGTCATTCGCCAGATCACTGAGAGNNGACGAGGGCGACCCCGGCGCATTCATGGATCGCAGCGTCCTCGAGAGCGATCCGCAGCGCGTCATAGAAGGCATGGCCATTGCCGCATATGCCGTCGGCGCCAGCAAGGGCTTCGTCTATGTCCGCGCAGAGTATCCGCTCGCCGTCGCCCGCCTCACCGCCTGCCTGCGCGATGCGCGCCGCCGCGGCCTGCTTGGCAACAACATCGGCAATACGCCTTTCAACTTCGACGTCGAGATCCGCCTCGGTGCAGGTGCTTTTGTCTGCGGCGAAGAAACGGCCCTCATCGCTTCCATCGAGGGCCGTCGCGGAACGCCGCGCCCGCGTCCTCCCTATCCCGCGGTCAGTGGCCTTTACGGCAAGCCCACCCTCATCAACAACGTTGAGACCTTCGCCAATATCGCGCCCATCATCCGTAAGGGCGGACGCTGGTTCGCCTCCATTGGCTCCGAACGCAGCAAGGGCACCAAGGTCTTCGCCATCACCGGCAAAATCACCAACACCGGCCTCGTCGAAGTCCCCATGGGTATCAAGCTTCGCGAGATCATCGAAGTCATCGGCGGCGGCGTACCCGGCGGCCACAAATTCAAGGCCGTCCAAACCGGCGGACCCTCCGGCGGCTGCCTCCCCGCGGAGATGCTCGACATCGGCGTCAGCTACGACGCGCTCGTCAAGGTCGGCTCCATCATGGGCTCCGGCGGCATGATCGTCATGGACGACACTTCCTGCATGGTCAACGTCGCTCGCTTCTTCATCGAGTTCTGCATGACCGAGTCCTGCGGAAAGTGCATTCCCTGCCGCGCAGGCACCGCGCAAATGCACACCCTGCTCACCCGCATCTGCGAGGGGCACGGCACCATGGACGATCTCGAACTGCTCGTCGAGCTCTCTGACACCATCAAGAACACCAGCCTCTGCGGCCTCGGCCAGACGGCGCCTAACCCGGTCCTCAGTACCCTCAAGTACTTCCGCAGCGAGTACATCGACCACATCGTGCACAAGCGCTGTCCCGCCGGCGTCTGCAACATTCACGCTCCAGAGCCGGAAGCCAGAGCTCACCAGAATGCTGGCCAGGAGGTGGTGGCATGAACGACACCGTCGACGTCAAAACTCTCACCATCGACGGCCACGAAGTCAGCGGCCGCCGCGGGCAAACCATCCTCGAAGTCGCTCGCGAGAACGACATCGAAATACCCACCCTCTGCCATCTCGACGGCCTCGGTGATGTCGGCGCATGCCGCATCTGCATGGTTGAGATCGCCGGCTCCGCCAAGCTGCTGCCAGCCTGTGTCGCCACCATCTTCGAAGGCATGGAGGTGCTCACCAATACCGAACGCCTTCAAAAATATCGCCGCAACATCCTCGAACTTCTCTTTGCCGAGCGCAACCACGTCTGCTCGGTCTGCGTCTCCAATGGCCACTGCGAGCTCCAGACTCTAGCCCAGCAACAGGGCCTCACTCACGTCCGCTTGCCCTATCGCAACCCGCAACTCGCCGTCGATGCCTCGCACGAGCGCTTCACCCTCGACCACAACCGCTGCATCCTCTGCACCCGCTGCGTTCGTGTCTGCGCCGAGATCGAAGGCGCGCACGTTTGGGACGTTATGGGCCGAGGAATCGACTGCACCATCATCTCCGACCTGCATCAGGACTGGGGCTCTTCCAGTTGCACTCGCTGCGGCAAGTGCGTCCAGGTCTGCCCCACCGGCGCCCTCTTCGATAAAAGCAAGATCGGCTCCGACCATCCCAAGTACCCCGATTTTCTGCCCTACCTGAACCTCATGAGGGAAGCGCAATGAGCAAACTCAAACTAGCTACCGTCTGGCTCGACGGATGTTCCGGATGCCACATGTCCTTCCTTGACATGGATGAGCGCCTCATCGACCTCGCTGAACTCGTCGACCTCGTCTACAGCCCCATCGTCGATACCAAGGTTTTTCCCGACTACGTCGACATCGCTCTCGTCGAAGGTGCCGTCGCTTCCGTCGATGACGAAGCCAAGATCAAGAAGATCCGTGCCCACTCGCGCATCCTCGTCGCCATGGGAGACTGCGCCATCACCGGCAATGTCCCCGCCATGCGCAACCCCATTGGCCCCGACGCTATTCTCGACCGCGCCTATATTGAGAACGCCTCCGCACAGCCGCAGATTCCATGCGTCGGCGTGCCCAGGCTGCTCAAGATCGTCCGCCCCATCCACGAGTTCGTCAAGGTCGACGTTTTCCTTCCCGGCTGCCCGCCCTCGGCCGACACATTTCACACTGCGCTTACTGCGCTGATTACCGGTGAGCCTCTCGACATTCCCGAGATCACCCGCTTTGGAGCTTAAACGTAGCGACGACTTAACGTAGCGCCGGTCTCCTGACCGGCTGTCGCGNNCCGGTCTCCTGACCGGCTGTAGCGTGGGGTCCTCGCCCACGCCGGATAACAGAACTTGGAGTTTCCCATGACTCAGACCATCACCATCGATCCAGTCACACGCCTCGAAGGCCACGGCAAGATCAGCATCTATCTCGGCGACAATGGCCAGGTTGAAGACGCGCACTTCCACGTCACCCAGGTCCGCGGCTTTGAGAAATTTTCCGAGGGCCGCCCCTTCTACGAGATGCCCAGCCTCATGGCGCGCATCTGCGGCATTTGCCCCGTCTCCCACCTTATCGCCTCAGCAAAGGCCTGCGAGGCAATCATGTCGGTGCGCATCCCTCACACTGCCGCCCAGTTGCGCCGCATGTTAAACCTCGCGCAGATGGTCCAGTCTCATGCGCTCAGCTTCTTCTATCTCGCCTCGCCCGACCTGCTCCTCGGCATGGAGTCCGACCCCGCCGCCCGCCACATCTTTGGCGTCGTCGCCGCCAGGCCTGAGCTAGGCCGCGCCGGCGTTGGCCTTCGCCGCTTCGGCCAGAACATCATCGAACTCCTCGGCAAAAAGCGCATCCACCCCGGCTGGGTCGTTCCCGGCGGAGTCACCGAACCACTCGAAGCTTTCAAGCGCGACGAGATTCTCGCCAGCATCCCCGAAGCCTACAAGAACGTCACCCTCGCCCTCAACGCCTATAAGAAAATCGCCGACTCCTTCCGCGCTGAAATCGAAGTCTTCGCCAACTTCCCGTCCAACTACCTCTCGCTTGTCAACGAAGACGACTCCATCGAGTTTACCGACGGCACTCTGCGCCTCATCGGCTCTCAGGGCGGCGTCATTGAGGATGGCATCACTGCTGCCCGCTTCACTGAGGTCATCGGCGAGGCCGTCGAGCCCTACTCCTACACCAAGTTCGCTTACTACAAGCCGCTCGGCTACCCTGATGGCAGCTACCGCGTAGGCCCGCTTGCCCGCCTCAACATCGTGGACTCCATGGGTACCCCGCGGGCCGACAAGGAGCTCGCCGAGTTCAAGCAGCTCGAAAAGGGTCCCGTACAAAGCTCCTTCCACTATCACCACGCACGCCTCATCGAGATGCTCTACGGCATCGAAAAGATCGAACAGATCCTCTCCGATCCTGCCATCCTCTCCACCCACGTCCGCGCCACCGCCGGCGTCAACCGCAACGAGGGCGCAGGTCAGGCGGAAGCCCCACGCGGCACCTTGGTTCATCAATATAAGGTCGACGACAACGGCCTAATCACCTGGGCCAACCTCGTCATCGCCACCGGCCAAAACAACAACGCCATGAACAAAGGCATCCTCCAGGCCGCGAGAGAATACGTCGACGACGGCAAGTTCACACCAGGCGCGCTCAACCGCATCGAGGCCGTGATCCGCACATTCGATCCCTGCCTCAGTTGCTCCACCCACGCCTTCGGCCAGATGCCCCTCGCCCTCACCCTCCTCAACGCCGACGGCGAAACCATCGACCAGGTGATCCGCAGCTAGCCTGAATCAGTAGCGCCGGACTCCTGTCCGGCTGTCGCGTGGGCCTCCCGGCCCACGCCGGGCGGCCCCACCCTCGGCGCGTTTTTGTCTTTGCGGCTAGAGTGGGCGTGTGAGCCTGTAGAGCAGAATCGCTTTGTATCAGGGCATGACTTCAGTCGTGCCGATAAAATGGCAAAATGAGACTTGGGCTTTAGCCCCTGAGGGGATCCTCACCCGGCCGGCACTCATTGATGACCCAACTCAACATCCGCCTCCTCATCCTCGCCTGCGGCAACACCCTCCGCTCCGATGACGGTATCGGCCCGCACCTCGCCGCCTGGGCCGAAGACCACTACCGCGACAACCTCTCCATCCGCGTTATCTCCCGCCAGCAATGGACCCCCGATCTCGCAGAAGACCTCGCTCACGCTGAATCCGCCCTATTCCTCGACTGCTCCATAGACGCGCCGCCCGGCTCCGTACAGCTTCGCGAAGTCCACCCCGCCCCACCGACGTCAGCCCTCGCTACCCACCACCTCGGCGCGCCCGAACTCCTCGCCCTCGCCCTCGAACTCTACGGCTCCGCTCCTCGCTCCGCCCAACTCCTCACCATCGGCGCCGCCTCCCTGGAGATTGGTGAGTCCTTAAGCCCCGAAGTCACGGCCGCAATCCCAACAGCTCGAACTGCTCTTGAAAAAGCGATCCGTGCCGCCTTCGCCTGAACTCACCCAGCGCGAACCGAGACTGCAACAGCCTCTGCCTTCACCCCCTCAAATGCAAAGGCGGCTGCGCCGTTAAGCGCCACCGCCCAAAGAGGGAGAATAAGCAAGCTCCCTTAAAATGCCGCAACCGTCTGCCGAAGCGTGTA
>PMXB01000082.1 GCA_003165935.1 Acidobacteriaceae bacterium
GGCGGGGTACGCGGCAAACGCCCGGCGCGGCGCAGCATCGCTGGCAGACTTGATTGCCTCTGGATCTCGCGCCAGGAGTTTTGCCTTCCGAGATCGCCGGTGCTGGCGGGGCCGGGCTTTTTCCTTCATCCACAAAATTATTTTTGGCCAACAGCCACCANNCATTGAGCTACTGAGGAGTGTCTGGCGTTGAATTGTCCTTATCTAAGTTACCAGAGCCCGGCAGGTGCGTCAAAAGCCTGGTTTGGCCCCGCCGCTGCACGTCCTCCACCGCCTCAACCCCACACAAATTCGATGGGAATCTCGACCTCGGGATGCAGGCTTTTGTGCACCGGACAGGTGTGGGCGGCCCGTTCAAGTTTCTCCCGATCGATCAGGCTCGGCGAATGGGGCACGTGGATTCTGACGGCCAGCCGCTGGATCCTCCTCGGCGGCGCTGACGTCATTTCCTTTCCGACAGTTGCTGTTGCCCCGGAAATATCAATGTTCAGCGTCCGGGCAGCTATCCCCATAATCGTGAGCATGCAACTGCCAAGTGCCGTTGCGACCAGATCTGTGGGAGAAAAGCTTTCGCCACGCCCCTGATTGTCCTTCGGAGCGTCCGTGTTAAGTTCAGCGCCGGACGGACCGTGAGTTGCCTTGCAGTGAAGCTCTCCTTGATACTCGACTTGAATGTTGACCATGCTTCTCCCGTTGATAATTAGATGAGAGAGAGCCGACGTAGAATCACTTCGACTCGTTCAATCAATCATTACCCAGAGGACAATGATACTTAAACTTCCTGCCGGCCCGTTCCGCGCCTACCTCTTTGACTGCGACGGAACCATCGTCGACTCCATGCCGCTGCACTACGTCGCATGGAAGACCACCCTCGATGAATGGAACTGCCCGTTCCCGGAAAGTCTCTTCTATGAATGGGGTGGCAAGCCCGTCGATGAGATCCTATCAACCCTGAACACCATGCACGGCCTGGCAATGCCCGTGGCCGCCGTTGCCAAGCGCAAAGAAGGTCGCTATTTCGAGCTCTTGCACCAGCTCAAGACGATCCCCGAGGTCGTCGAGCACATCGACCTCCAATACGGCCGCATACCCTTCGCCGTCGTTTCCGGGGGCCGTCGCAACTCGGTCGTCCAATCGCTCACCGTCACCCATCTGATCGACAAGTTCGAGACCATCGTCGGCGCCGAAGACTACCGGAACTCCAAGCCCGCGCCCGATGCATTTCTCCTCGCGGCAGAGCGGCTCGGCGTCGAGCCCAGCGCATGCCTGGTCTTTGAAGATACTGACCTCGGCATCCAGGCAGCAACCGCCGCGGGGATGGCTTCCGTGCGCGTTCCTTCACCCATGGAGCGCCGCGCGGCAGATCTCCGGAACCAATAGAATTCGGACAGCGTAAATTGGAAGCATAGCCCCGGCTCCAGACCTCGAAAGGCTGCCAAACCCGAACATCGCCGAGGAGACCCCGTGTCCGAACCTGCACGCGCACAAGATGCAGTAAATGAGGCAACGCCGAAGACTGCCTGGACAGGCATTCTTCTCGTCTCGCTTACCGCGGCGGCTTTGCACATGGCAACCAACGGCCGCTATGGCTTCCATCGCGACGAGTTGCAGTTCCTCAGCGACGCCCGCCATCTCGACTGGGGATTTGTCGCCTATCCGCCGATGACGCCCTTCCTCGAGCGAATCCTGATGAGCATCTTCGGGCTTTCCCTCGTCGGTCTCCGCCTCTTCTCCGTCATAGCTCAAACAGTGGTAATCATCGTCAGCGGACTCATGGCCCGCGACCTCGGCGGCCGCCCCTTTGCCCAGGTCACCACTGCCCTTGCCGTTGCCCTGTCGCCCCTCCCAATCTTTGAAGCCACCGAATTCCAGTACACATCCTTCGCGTTTCTATGGTGGGTGCTGATCTCATGGTTCACCATCCGCCTTCTCAAAACCGGCAATCCCCGCTGGTGGCTGCCTATCGGTCTGGCCCTTGGCCTTGGCCTGCTCACCAAGTACGCCATCGTCTTTTACATCGCCGGAATCCTCGTTGGCATGGCTTTTACCCCGGCTCGCAAATACTTCGCCTCGAAATGGTTCTGGGCCGGCGTAACCATCGCTCTGCTCGTATTCCTACCCAACCTCATCTGGCTCTTCCATCATCACTTCATCTCCTATACCTTCCTCCAGCACATCCACACGCGCGATGTCGGTGAGGGCCGCGCCGAAGGGTATTTTAAGTATCAATTCCTAGTTTGCGCCAATGTCTTCGCCGCTCCCGTGTGGCTCATCGGCCTCTACTCCTTCCTGCGCCAGCGCCGCCTACGCATGGCCGCTTTCACGTACATCGTTCCCCTGCTTGTCTTCTGGATCAACAAGGGCCGCTTCTACTATGTCGCCGAAGCCTATCCCATGCTGCTGGCCATGGGATTCGTCACTTCAGAGCGTTGGTTGACCCGCATCCCGCGCTGGTCGCAGTTCGCCATCGAACCTGTCTTCTTCGCGGCATTGTTCTTCGCCGGCGGCTTCTTCTTCGCCGGATGGGTTCCCCTCGCCTCCAGCGGCCCGCTCCGCGATTTCGCCTTCAAACATAGCAGCGACCTGCGCGAAGAGGTTGGCTGGAACGACCTGGTCAGAACTGTTTCCGCCATTCGCGATTCGATGCCCGCCGATCAACGGGCAAATGCTGGCATCCTGGTCGGAAACTATGGCGAACAGGGCGCGATCGAACTCCTCGGCCCGGCGTACGGACTCCCCGCCCCCATCAGCATGACCAACTCGGCCTGGCTCCGCGGCTACCCAACTCCGCAGCCAACAACATTAATCGTCATCGGCTTCTCCCAGAAACAGGCCAACAGCGAATTCACCGGCTGCCGCCTCGCAGGTCACAACGGCAACTCGCTAGGCGTAAAGAACGAAGAAAGCGAATACCACCCAGACATCTTTCTATGTGGACCGCCGCGCCTGCCCTGGCCTGATTTCTGGCTCAGCGAACAGCGCTTCGGCTGAGCGCGCCGCTGCGTATGTGAGCCCTGCCCTGCATCGCGCTAATTCAAAATCACCGCCACCCGATACGAAGTGAACCCAGGCTCAGCCTCCTGCGGCGCACAAGCTCCGACGACTGCGGAGTGATACGTACCAGAGGCAACGCGATCCGCAAGATGGCGGGGAAGAGTCGAGATGTCGGGGTCCTCCCAGACAATGAAAAACGCCGATCGGCTCGTGTCCTTTGAGCCCGTCGCGCAGTAAGCGCGCGCATCGGCGGGGTCTCGAACAATGAACAGCCCGGCAGAACGGATGAGCGCCGCGACAGTGGACTCAACCTGTTCGCGGGTGAGAACTTGAACGGTTCGAGCGTAGTCTGCGACAGCATAGAGAACTCCCCCGCCGGACACCACCGCAATCCCAACGGAATCGACTTGTGGATTAAGCAGGTTGGCGCGATGGCCAGGAGAATCGAGCCAGCCCTGGTGAATCGTCGCAACGTGGGAGCCGAGGGCGACGTTCTCTGCGATCAAGCTGAAGTGTGCGCCTGCATTCTGCGCACGCATCTGAAGTTCGGGCTCGCCGCCATACCGATGTGCAAGGGGCCCTTCGGCCACCATCCGCCGGCAGTGCTCAAGTGCGCCGGCGGCCAGCGCGGCATCCCACCGCAGCGGCCCCACTCCAGCCATCGCCCGAGCCTGATTAGTCATTAAAAATAGCTGCTGCGCGGCTGCTGGAATTGATTCGCCCGTCAGAACCGTCTGCTGGCCCAATCCCGCCAACGCCCCTGGTGCAGCCTGCCCAGTGAGCGCACCGGTCAGAACAACCGCGCAAACCAAAATCGAACGGAAACAGTTCATATTGCCTTCAACCCGACTTGCCGCCCTGAGTCGCTGTATTCTGGCTGTGCTCATGGCAACTGTTGCAACAGTCAGAATCATAGACCGTATCGGGGCTGCGCTCCGTCCGGCACGACGTCAGCCCCTCGCTTGGATCGGCGCAACAATGCTCGCCCTGTTCGTGCTGGGCGGCCTGGCGGCGCCGTGGATTGCCCCACGCAACCCCGCGGCAATCGACCTTGAGCACCGACTCGAAGGTCCTTCATCGAACCATCTGGCTGGCACGGACGAACTGGGGCGCGACACCCTGTCGCGACTCGTCTGGGGTGCGCGCCTGTCGCTCGCCGTCAGCGTCAGCGTAGTGTCCATCTCGTTGGCTCTTGGCCTGGCTATCGGCGGACTTGCCGGCTACCGCGGCGGCTGGATCGACACCGCTCTCACCACCTTTGCCATGAACACGTTTCTCGCCCTCCCCGGAATCCTGCTCGCCATCGCCTTTGCGGCGTTTCTTGGCCCGGGATTCATAAACCTCGTCCTCGCCCTCGCAATTGGCGGTTGGGCGGGCTATGCCCGTCTGGTTCGTGCCCAGGTCATGGCCGTCCGCGAAAAAGAATTTGTTGAGGCAGCGCGTGCGCTCGGCGCGGGTGGGATGCGAATCTTCTTTCGCCACATTCTCCCCAACATCGTCCAGCCCGTAATGGTGCAGGCGGCCATCGGCATGGCAGGCGTCATCCTCGCCGAAGCAACGCTCTCATTTCTGGGTCTCGGCATTCCGCCTCCCGCGCCGAGTTGGGGCTCAATGCTCAACGACGCTCGTTCCCACCTCTTCGACTCGCCACACCTCGTACTCGCGCCGGCGATAGCAGTTGCAGCGGCTGTCCTCGGCTTTAACTTCGTAGGCGACGCTCTCCGCGACCGCCTCGATCCCAGGACGCGACTGGAACTTGGGCTCTGATGAGCTCCGACTTCCCAAAAAGCGTGTAGCCGGATCCAACACACCAGAGCAACATCCGTGCGGTGTTCTTGCCGCTGCGTCACTTCGCTGGCCTTTTGCCCCCCCCAGCTACTCTCACCGAATCACCCTGTCTAAAATGGTCCTCGCCAGCCGAACACAATCGATCACCACCGACACTACCCGAGGAGACGGTCGACTTATGTCGTCACGCGCCAGACGCACCGCCGCGATGATCGATGCGCAGATGGCCAGCGTCGATGCGAAGCGGTCTCTTGTCCTCCGCTCCTCCTCATACGCATTCGCCCGCTTCATCTCGCCCATGCACCCAGTATAGGCGAATAAATAGCGAAGATTTCAACACCCCACCCGCCCGCGCCTCGTCTGCTCCCTGTTCCGCGCTCCCCAGGCCCAAGCCTCAGCCAAAGACCCTAATCCCGGTCCTCTGACAGCAAACTCTGCCCCTCGCTCGAAGCCAGCCGAACCACGCGATCCACCGCATACGGCGCGGAATGACGACTGCTGTGGTAGTGCCGCACCTGCAGTTCGCCCAGCAGGCCAATCGCCAGCATTTGGATGCCGGCAACCATCAGCACTGCGCCAATCACAAAGATCGGCCCATGCTCATCCATCATGTTCATGTGCGGGTTCAGCAACTTCAGGCAAAGCAAAACTGCGGAAATCGCGCTCCCCGTGATGATTCCCATCATCCCCAGGCCGCCAAAAAAGTGCAGCGGCCGGCTCATGTACCGCAGCAGAAACCGAATCGTCAGCAGATCAAAGAAGACCCGGAAGGTCCGCCCGATGCCGTAGTGGCTCTTGCCCCGCTCGCGGTTCACGTTGCGAATTGGTACCTCGCAGATCGAAGCGCCATACCAGCTGGCCAGCGCCGGAATAAACCGGTGCATCTCGCCGTACAACGGAATGTTCTGGATCACTTCCCTGCGGTATGCCTTGAACGTGGTGCCAAAGTCGTGAATGTCCACGCCGCTCAGCTTCGCCATCATCCAGTTGGCGCAGCGCGATGGAAGTCGCCGCATCATAAGACTGTCGATCCGTTCCTTGCGCCAGCCTGAGACCACATCGTAGCCCTCTTCGAGCTTCTCCAGGAAGGCGGGAATATCGTTGGGATCATGCTGCAGGTCGCCATCCATCGCCAGCACAAACGCGCCCCGCGCATGATCGAACCCCGCCGCAAGCGCCGAAGTCTGCCCGAAGTTGCGCCGCAGCTTCACCACCATCACCCGGCTATCCACCGCCGCAATCTCTTCCAGCAGCTTGTAGGTCCGGTCGCTCGAGCCGTCATCCACCAGAACCAGCTCAAACGGTTCGCTCACCTGCTCCATTACCTGCTTCAGGCGCGCATACAGTGCGGTGACGTTTTCTTCCTCATTGTGGAACGGGACCACAATCGAATACTTGGCCATCGTGTGTGTATAGATGCGGTTCGCTCTCAAAAGGGTTACCTTTCTTGTGGGAAACTGGGCCCCGCGCTCCACCCCGCGCAAAACCGATCCCTGCCCCGACAAGACTCCACCTGAAATGAAAAGATCCTTATCGGTCCAGTTCGTCGAGCATGCCCTGCATCTCGCTCATGGCGTGACGGTTGCCGGCCCGCGTCGCGCAGCCGATTCCCGCCTTCAGCCTTTCGATCGCCTCAGCGTTCCGGCCCGCGTTCGCCAGCGTCTGCGCCGCCATAAAGTACCCCGCGGTGTAGTCCGCATCGTTCGTTAGCAGCGTCTCGAACTCCTCGAGCGCCGCCGCGGTCTCTCCCCGCCCGGCCAATTCCATCGCTACGCCGTAACGCGCAAAGCTGTTTTTGGGGTCAACGGCAAGAATCTCCCGCAACCCCGCAATCTTGTCTACCAAGCAAACCTCTGCATTTCGTTATGGTTGGCGGCTCCACTGTACCAAAGCCCATTTGCACATTTCGCCGGGATTCACGAAACTGGAATAGGGTCCTGGCTCGCCTTTTGCCATTGTACCGTCTGCGCTGATTTCAGGCCCGCGCACCACCCGTTTCGAAAGGGAAATGCAAAATGGCTTCAGCAGC
>PMXB01000177.1 GCA_003165935.1 Acidobacteriaceae bacterium
CCGGCGTTTTTGATTGTGCTCATCCTGACGGTGGTCCTGGTTCGCGGCATCCGGGAGTCGGCCAGCACGAACAACGCTATGGTAGGCATCAAGCTGGTTGCGATCCTCATCTTCATCGCCGGAGTGCTCACATACATTCATCCGGCAAACTGGCATCCGTTCATGCCGAACGGCTGGTCGGGCGTGCTGACGGGCGGGTCGATCATTTTCTTCACCTACATCGGGTTCGATTCGGTCTCGACGGCGGCCGAGGAGTGCAGGAATCCGCAACGCGACCTGCCCATCGGGATTATCGCAACCCTGGTGGTGTGCACTGTGCTGTATGTGGCGGTGGCGGTTTGCCTCACAGGCCTGGTGCCGTGGCAATCGATGGTGGGCGACGCAGCGCCGGTGGTGAATGCGCTGAAAAAGCTATCCGGGCAGCCGGGCGGCCATCCGCTGCACTGGATACGACTGGTGATCCTCTTTGGGGCCATCATGGGGATGCTTTCGTCGATCCTGGTGTATCAGCTTGGCCAGTCACGGGTATGGTTCTCAATGTCGCGCGACGGGCTGCTGCCAAAGGTCTTCAGCAACGTGCATCCGGTATTCCGGACGCCGGCTTTTTCCACCTGGGTGGCGGGGATTGTGGTGGCGATTCCATCGGGGCTCTTCGACATTGGCACGCTTGCCGATTTGTCGAACATCGGCACGCTGTTTGCATTTGTGCTGGTCTCCGTGGGGGTGATCGTGCTGCGCATTCGTGAGCCGGAGCGGCGGCGTGGGTTCCGTGTTCCGTTCGGGCCGGTGATTCCAGTGCTGAGCGTGGTGTTCTGCTTCCTGCTGATGGCGGGCCTGCCGATCATAACGTGGTTCCGGTTCTTGATCTGGCTGGTGATCGGGCTGGTGATTTACTTCTTCTACAGCAGGCACCGGAGCGAGTTCGCGAAACCGCGCTAGGCGTTTGGCGGCACTTGGCGACCGCCCGGCACGCAATCTGTTTCAACGGCAGGCATCGACGCGTCCCTGTGTGCAATACAGACCGTCCGGATTGAGCGATACCTGATAGTCTCGCAGCCACTGATGAAACGACTTTTCTTCACCGCTGTAGTTTTTCTCGCCTGCGCTTCCCCGTTAATCGCCAACGATCATGCGGCTGATCAGCAACTGCTGGACTCGGCTCACAAACCTGCGGACCTCTTTCAGAGCGACGCCAAACCTTTTGATCTGGAAATCGACTTCACGGTTCAGTTCACCGGGCCGGCTACCGGTCATCTCTCGATGAAATGGCAATCGAAGGATCACTGGTGGCGCAAGGTGGAAGTTGGTGGCTTCGAGCAGACGACGATCGACAACGGGGAGATGGTGTACACAACAAGAAACTTCCCTTATACGCCGCTTGAAGTTCAGAATCTGTTCAACCTGCTGAGTTTAAGCAACAGTCCTATACAGCTCATCGCAGAGAAGCAGAAGGATCGCACCGAAAAAGGTGTCGCGCTAACATGCGTTCAAGCTGAGCAGAATGACCATGCGCGGGAATCGCACGATTTGTGCCTCAACGAAAAGTCGCACGATCTGCTGAACGATGAATGGCAAGATTCGCAGGACATGAAGACCAGGCAAGTGTTTGCCGACTACGTTGATTTTGACGGGACGCGCTACCCGATGAAGCTCCAGCTCTTTGAAGGCAACAAGGAGGTTGCGTCTGCCAGCGTGAAGAGCCTGCAGGCCGCGGCGTTCGATACAGCGCTGCTCGTCCCGGCCAAAGACGCCATTGAACGCCGTGAGTGTCCAGGGATGAAGCCATCAGCGTCTGTTCGCGAGATTCATCCGGATTTCTTTCAGGCGAGCAAAACTGCCGGAGAAGTCAGTGTTTCAGCGACGATCCAGGCCGACGGCTCGGTTAGCAACGTCAATATCATTCACAGTGGCGGCGCAGCGGTGGACAAGGTCACATTGGCCGCAGTCAAGAAGGAAAAGTTCAAGGCTGCCATGTGCGGTGCGGATCCGGTTGTGTCCGACCTCGACATGAGCTTTCCCTTCAAGGGGAAATAGGCCCGGGACCATTCGAGTATGAAATCCCCACTCGCGCTATGATGGCCTCTATCAGATCTTGGTGGAGGTTTCACAGTTGCCATCGTTGAAAAGGCTTTCTCTCGCCACAGTAATTGCTTTGGCGGCCACGACTGCCGTTCCCTTTCTTCAAGCGCAGCCGGCAACCGCCGACGCGATGTTCACTCAAGCGAAAACTGCGGCGAAAACGGAGCACAAGCACATTGTGCTGGTGTTCTCTGCATCATGGTGCGGGCCTTGCAAGCTCTACGAGCGATTTCTCCAAGACTCGCAAATGAAGACCATCACGGAGAAGGCGTTTGTGGTCGAGCGCATCGACGTGGGCGAGAGGCCGAATGACCCCAATCATGCCGATACGCCCGGCGGTGTCGCGCTGCGCACAGCACTGGGCGCCAAGGGGGAACCCGGCTTTCCATTCCTGGTTATGACGGACGAAAATGGCACGCCTATCATCAACTCCTATCGGAATGGAGATGCCGACAACAACATCGGCTATCCGGCAATACCGGTGGAGTTTGACTGGTACATCGAGATGCTCAAGCGTGCCGCACCGTCACTGACCTCAGCGGACTTGCAGGCCACGCGCACTTGGCTGCAACAGCATTCTCCGCACCAGGCACACTGAACAGTTCAATCGAAAATGCAGGGGGCCGGGCTTATGCCGGCCAGCGATAGTGGCCTGCGGCCATGTGGGGATGAAAGGCGTTGAGCGCGGTCTCCTCGGCGCCGTTGCCGATGTTGTGGACCACAGTGGTCTGCGGCAGGCCGGCTGAGACCACAATCCCCACATGGGGCAGCCGCGCATCCAGCAGCCAGGTAAGGATGTCTCCAACCTCGATGGGTTTGGGAAAGGCATCGCCGGGCGTCGGAGCTTTAGCAGCCCAGAGCCTGGCAGCAACCCGCGTCCAGTAGGTCTCGAGGTTGAGCACCCTGCGGTGGTCGATGTTCGCGTCCGGCTTTCGCGAACCCCAGGCCTTCCGCGCCGGATAGGCGTCGAAATCCTTCAACATATCTTCATGCACCAGCTTCTGCAGGTCCAGGCCCAATCCATCGCGCGCCGCGCGGATGACCACGTCAGCGCACACGCCGGTCGACCGCGAAACATCTCCGCCAGGATAAGTGATCTTTGTCCATGTTGGGTCATAGCCCGTGGTCACGCCCACCTGGGCCCGCGCTGCATCCGCAAGTCGCTGGCCGTTGGTCGGAGTTGCCCAACTCACCCTGCCCGCCGCCAGCCACGCCGCTGCCAATCCGCCGAGAAAATGCCGTCGATCCACCGTTCCAGCCCTCGCGCCTTCAATCACTTGGACGTTTGATTCAATGCAACTCGGGATCCGGGGCCTTATCTGGTTCGACCACAATCAACCCTGGCCGGTTCGCGACAACTCCCAAGGCTTGGGAAGTGACAATCCCCTGACCCCGTAAACTGTAACAGTGAAGGCTATTGAGGATTTCATTCGCCGCCTGCCCAAGGCTGAGTTGCATCTGCATCTCGAGGGCACCATTTTGCCCGCCACGCTGGTGGAGCTAAGCCAGCGCCACGACAAGACGCCGCTGACCCTGGCCGACGCCGAGGCGCTCTACCGCTTTACTGACTTCTCGGGCTTTCTTGAGGCTTTCAAGGCGGTGACGCGGCTGCTGATGGGGCCGGAGGACTATGAGTTGGCTGCATGGCGGATGATGGAGCAACTGAAGGCGCAGGGCGTGGTCCACGCCGAGGTCTACATCTCGGTGGGTGTCATCTACATGTTCAGGAACCACGATGCAACTGTGTTTGAGCCGATCTTCGAGGGGCTGGAGCGGGCCCGGGAACGGGCGCTCCGGGAACTGGAGCTGTCGATTTATTGGATCTTCGACGCGGTGCGGCACTTCACGGTAGAAGAGGCGCAGCGGGTATTCACGAAGGCTGTGGAGATGCGGCCGCAATACCCGTCGATCATCGGAATCGGGCTGGGCGGAGACGAGCGGCAGGCGGGTTCGGAGCCGTTCCGGGCGCTCTACGCTGAGGCGGCGAAGGCCGGGCTGCGGCTGACCAATCACGCAGGCGAAACGACGGGCTCAGGGGCGATCTGGGAGGCTCTGGCGATAGGTTCAGAGCGGATCGGTCATGCGGTGTCAGCCGGACGGGACTCAGGATTGATTCTCGAGCTGAAGGAGCGGCAGACGCCGCTTGAGCTGAACCCGACATCCAACGTGCGAACGGGGGTGGTCAAGTCGTTCCGGGAGCATCCGCTGCGGAAGTATTTCGATGCCGGGCTGCTGGTGACGCTGAACTCGGACGATCCGGCGTTTTTTGACTCGGACCTGGCCAATGAGTACCTGCTGGCACATACCGAGCAGGGATTTACGAAGCAGGAGCTGCGAAAGCTGGCGGCTAACTCGATTCGGGCGAGCTTCTTGCCGGATGCGGAAAAAGTGGAATGGCTCTTCCGAATTGACACTACACGGTAATCACAACAGTACTCATTCACAGTCAGGAACAATCCAGCCGCAGCCGATCTGCGATATCATGCGGTCAGGTTGTTTGATGCGAACAGGAGGAAGTCCCCCCATGTCTACCGAACCCGAAGTAAGCACAGCACTGGAAGAGTCCGCGGAAGAAAAGAGCGAGCGGAGCACGCTGCGCGTGATCGGCTGGTTTTCGGTAGGGATGGTTGTGGCCGCGATCGGCATCTACCTGGGCAACGAACTGCGCAGCCGGTACAAGTTCAACAACCGGACGCCGTACGATTTCTATTCGAGCAGCGACGAACAGCAGATGGGCGAATTCGGGGTGGGGATCTAGGAAGCGAAGTACACAAGGAACTGAGAAACCGGGAACTGAGATTGATAAATGCCGCCTTCGGGCGGCATTTGCAGTTTGTGCTGGTTTTTCAACCGGCGCCCGATCCTCTTCTCCGCGATACTCTTAGACGTTATGGGCCGCATCCGTGTTCTTTCAGACCAGGTAGCCAACCAGATCGCCGCCGGNNGAGGTGGTGGACCGGCCAGCGTCTGTGGTGAAAGAACTGCTGGAGAATGCTCTGGATGCGGGGGCGAATCGCATCCGTGTCGAGGTGGAGGCGGGCGGGCGCAAGCTGATCCGCATCAGCGACGACGGCTGCGGGATGAATCGCGACGATGCTCTCCTGGCCTTTGAGCGGCACGCAACCTCGAAACTGCGAACCGCCGATGACCTGCTGTCGATTGCCACTCTTGGTTTTCGCGGAGAGGCGCTCCCGTCGATTGCGTCTGTGGCGCGCGTGACTTTGGAGACAGCGACCGGCGACGAGGTAGCTGGGACCCTCCAGATCGGGACCAGGATCGAGATTGCGGGCGGAAAGATCCGGCACGTGGAAGATGCTGCGCTGCCGAGGGGCACGACGATTGCGGTGGCCGATCTGTTCTTCAATACGCCGGCGCGGCGCAAGTTTTTGCGGGCGGAGTCGACGGAGCTTTCACACGTAACGGCGCTGGTGACGCACTACGCGCTGGCGCACCCGGAGAAGCACTTCGAACTCGTTTCCGCGAGCCACACGCTGGTGTCTGCGCCGCCGGTGGCGCGGACGGCAGAGCGAATCTACCAGATCTTCGGCAAGGACACACTGGCTCAGCTCTTGCCTGTGGCGGCGGAGATGCCCCTGCAACGGGCAGGTCTGCCCGGCCCGCCGCCCTGGAAGCGCGACCCGGACGAGCCGTTGCGTGATCCGGGCATGTTGCGGGTGAGTGGGTTCTACTCGAAGCCGGAGCTGCAAAAACTGAATCGGAACTCGATCTACATCTTTGTGAACAAGAGGCTTATCCGTGACCGGCTGATGATGCACGCGATCACTGAGGCGTATCGGAACGTGATCCCACCGACAAGTTTTCCGGTGGTTTTGCTGTTTTTGGAGATGCCGGCCGAAGAGGTGGACGTAAATGTGCATCCCGCCAAAACCGAGGTGCGTTTCCGGCAGCAGAGCCTGATGCACGACTTTGTCCGCGACAGCCTGCGGACGGCGCTGATCAAAGCGCGGCCGGCGGCGGGGTTCCTTGTGGCCGGAGCGGCGCCGATGGCAAGCCCGTCGCTGATGCCGCCGGGGATTACGCCTCTGCCCGGCTCGCCGGAAGAAAGGACGGACGGTCTGAAGGCAGTGGCGGAGTCCGATCCGGTGGTAGCTGCAGGTGATGCTGAGCCGTTTGAACTGACTCCGGAGATGCCGGCACAGGTGACGGGGCACCTGCCATTTGGCGAATCGGAGGCGGGGACAACAACCTGGCAGGGTCAGTCGGCCTGGGGCGAGGCCCTTGTGTCGATGCTTGTCGCTGGCCAGACCAAGGGAAACGGGGACGGGGCTTTGGGGCCGGCTGACATTCCGGGGTTTGAGGGCTGCTCGCCGAATCCGAACGGGGCAACGGGCGCCGGAGCGGCAACGGCAGCCGCGACGGAGCAGGTTGAGGCTGAGCAGGCTTCCCGTAACCTGAACCATTTAGGCAATTTAAAGCCGCTTGGACAACTCAGGGAGTCGTTCATCCTGGCTGCCGGGGACGANNGAAATTGCCGAAGAACTCGAAAAGAACGGATTTGAGGTGGAACCCTTTGGCCCTCAGACACTTGCGGTAAAAGCTGCACCCGTAGGCCTGGAAGGGGCGGCGCTGGAACGGATGCTCGCCGAGGTGATAGAACAGTCATCGCCCGACAACGCAGAACCATCACGGAATGAGGATCTTGCAACCCTCCGGTCGAGGGTTGCGGCGTCCATTGCATGCCACTCCGCCATCAAGGTAAATACCCCTCTTGACCCCGTTCGAATGGAGTGGTTACTCTTAGAACTTGCTAAGACGCAGCACCCCACAAGTTGCCCGCATGGACGTCCAATAGCTTTGCTGTATTCTTGGAAGGAGATCCAGCGGGCCTTCCATCGCATCTGAAACGCATGGAAGGTGGCAACCCTCCTCTCAGGGGAGAGGGTAGCCCGGCGCCACTGGCAGCCTGGAAGTGAGGATTTTCTTTGACAGCAGAACAGTTGGAAGCATCGCGCGCCGAAAGGATGCGCCACAACGGACATGGGCCCCTCACGTTTGAGGACGCCCGTACATGGATTGAAGAAACCGGGTTGTGTCTTTTTCTCCCTAGACGGCAGTTTTCTTCTTCAGTAGCGCCATCTTTTGTCGAAGCCGTAGCAGGTCAACGGGACGCGACTCCCGATCCCCAACACATCGCCTTAGCCGAAGAGTTGCTGGTCCGCCTGGAAGCGGCCGATGTTGCAGTGCGCCTGAACCTTCAGGGCCAGCCGGGCGAGCAGCCGGATTTTGTGGTGGCCAGCTGGGTGCTGCCGTATGTTTACGCGCTGCGCGGCGACCGCGACTGGCGCAGGAGCCCGCAGTTGACGGGTTCGCGACAGGTTTCGCAGCTCGCGGTGCAGGCTTACAAGCTGCTTGAGGCTGGAGACTCCACAATTGCTACGCTGAAGCATACCCTTGGCCGGGAAGTGACGGAAGCCGCCGTGCTGCGGGCGATCACCGAGCTGTGGCAGCAGTTGAGGATCATTCCAGTTATCTCTGCGCCGGGCGAAGCTGCCAAGTGGCAACTTCTGCGCCATCGCTATCAAAAGGCCATTGCTGAAGGAGCTTCGACGTCGCAGGTGACGGCGATCTCGGTGCTGGCTTCCATTTATCTGCAAGCGGTAATTGCCGCGAGCATGGAGGAAGTTGAGCTGTTCCTGGCTCCCCTCACGGCTCGCAGCAAGGTGCGTGAAGTGCTGCGCGGACTGGTAGCGACGCGGCAGATCCACACGCTCTCCGTCGGCCACGCTCCTCACTTCTACGTAGCAGGCACGCTGCCCGCGTTCACGGTGCCTCCCACGCTCTACGCAAGCTCGTCGATGTCTGCTTCTTCGTATTTCATGCACGCGCGTGAGCACGAAGAGGATTTCGCGCATCACGAGACGCCCAGGGCGCAGCCGCCTGTTTACACGCCGGCACCCGAAGCGCATCGCCCGGTGGAACACCACGTTCCCGCCCACACGCCTGCTCACACGGAAACCCACGCGGCAAGTCATGCTCCGAGCCACACGCCACGAACTCCGGCAGCGCGAAAGCCTGCTGCCAGCGGAAAGCCGCCAGCGGCACGGCCGCACTTCAGCCGGCCCGCGACGGCGTCGCGCAATCGAAAGCCCGGGCAATCTTCGGCTACAAGCAGGCCGGTAAGACGCGCAGGCAGCGATGCCCGCCCGGCTGGGGCAAGACCTACGGGAGCGAGGCCATCTGGAGCAAGACCGGGAGCACCGCGCCCTGCTGGAGCAGCACGGCCAGCCAGCGGCTCACGTCCCGCAGGCTCAGCTCGACCTGGAAGCGGCCCGCGCACAACCAGCGGCCAACGCTGGGGCTCCAACGGCGCTTCCGGCACAAACGGGAAGAGAACGCACGCCGCCTCAAACGGGTCAAATAACGGAGGCCGAACAATCGGCAGCAATGGAGCCCGGACGAACGGCAGCAGCAGGCCGGCGAACGGCAGCCAAAGCAGACCGGCGAACGGCACCAAGAGCCGGCCGGCGAGCGGCAGTGCGGTCCGCGGAGCAAAGCCTTCATCCTGGGGCAGGAACGGTCATAGTAACGGAGCCAAGCCAGCCGGCAAGCCGCCCGCGAACGGACGCAGCAGCGGCCTGAAGCGGAAGGACACTCGGACAGATAGCCGCAAACCGGCGCTGACCGCTGGGGCCAAGGCCGGCAACAGCAAGCGCTATGGCTTTACTGCGCGGCCCAAGCCGGAGTCGAAGAAGCGCGGATGAGCCTGTAAAAATGACCCCTGACAGCAGCTTTCATGGTCTGCCGGAAGCCAAGCGAACGATCATTGTGGCAATTGACGGGCCGGCAGGCGCGGGCAAGAGCACGATCGCGCGCCACCTGGCTCGACATTTCGGTCTCCTGAACTTGGAAACGGGAGCAATGTATCGCGCCTTCGCTCTGAAAGCGCTGCGGGCTGATGTCCCTCTCAACGACAGCAAGCTGCTTGAAGAGTTGGCAGCCGAGACCGCGATCCGACTGGAAGCAGGCGACAGCGAGAATAGCGTTCTTGTGGACGGCGAAGACGTGACGGGGCTGATTCGCAATCCCGAGGTAACCGATGCGGCCTCGCGGGTGAGTGTGCATCCAGCCATCCGCTCGTGGATGGTAAAGCTCCAGCAGCAACTGGGCGCCGTGGGCGGTGTGGTGATGGAGGGGCGGGACATTGGGACCGTCGTCTTTCCGCATGCCGAGGTAAAGATCTTTCTGGATGCTGCTCCCGAGGTGCGCGGACAGCGTCGGTTTGAGCAGCTTGGACCGGCGCCGGCGGTACAGCCTGAGGAAGTGATCCGGGATTTGCGGGCGCGGGACGAACGGGATCGTAATCGTGCGGATTCGCCACTTAAGCCGGCGGAAGACGCGGTCCTGCTGGACTCGACAAACATGACGCTGGACGAGGCGGTTCGCGCGGCTGAGGCGATTGTGGAAGCCAAGCTGTCGGGCGCGGCTTTGCAGGCCTAAACGCACGTAACCGGAGAATACCGGCCGGATGCGATAGGCTCATAGATGTATGGAAATCACCTGCACCCGTTGCCACCAGACAATTCTCGCGGACAACACCTATTGCCCGGCATGCGGGCTGCCGCAACTGGTTTGCTCGGCTGAAGGCGGAACAGGCACGAGTGTGGCCGAGCACCTGATCGAGCCGGTACGCGATGCAGGCAGCGTGGACTGGAAGGCGGCACTGCGCGTCGTGCTGATGCTGGCGGTTCCTGCAGGCATCCTTTCGAGCGAAGCGACACCTTTTGGATTGCTGGGAATGTTCTGGATGGCCGCTGCGGCAGCGCTGGCGGTCTTTCTCTACCTGCGGCGGCAACGGCCGGGATGGATCACGATGGGTGCGGGAGCGCGCATTGGACTGGTGACCGGGTTGTTGGGCGGCTGGCTGGCTTTTGCCATCAGCGGGAGCTCGCTCTACATGCAGCGGTTTGTCTTTCACCAGGCCGACCAGATTGACGGCGAATGGAAGACGGCCCTGGTTGCAAGCCAGGAACTGACGCAGCAATGGATGGCTGGGATGAGCACGCCGGAGATGGCGCACGCACAATCGGCCAAGGCACAGGCGTGGATGCTTTCACCGGGTGGCCATGCGGGCTGGGCAGCCTTCGGATTTGCCTGCGACGCGCTGTTCCTGCTGTTTTTTGCCGTGGCGGGCGGTGCACTGGGAGCGCGAATCATGGCGCGAACGCGCCGGCCGCAGGTCTAGGACCTGGTACGAGGAAAGATCGAGTTCCACTTCTCCACAGGTTGCCGCGGACTAGTACCGCCTCGTATCATCCAGCGAAGGACAGGCGAGGGATGGGCAGCGGAAAACTATGAGCGAAGCCAAAGAGACAGCAAACCTGCGTGTGAAGGGCCGGTTGATGTCCGCGTCGGAGATCGAGCGTACTCTGGTGCGCCTGGCCCACGAAATCGTAGAGAAAAGCAACGGAAGCGAAGACCTCGTGCTGGTGGGCATCAAGCGCCGGGGCGTTCCTCTGGCAGAGCGGCTGGGCAAGCTGATCTCGCAGATCGANNTCGAAGTGGAAGGCCGCGACGTGGTGCTCTGCGACGACGTGCTCTACACGGGCCGGACAATTCGCGCGGCTCTGGATGCGCTGTTTGACCACGGCCGGGCGAGACGCGTACAGTTGGCCGTTCTGATCGACCGAGGCCATCGCGAGTTACCGATTGAAGCGACTTATGTGGGCAAGCATGTGCCCACCAGCAGCCGCGAGATTATCGAAGTGAAGTTCCAGGAAGTGGACAACGACGAGCAGGTGCTGCTGGTCGAGCGCACGGACTGAACGACAAGGGATTGGCTTCTGCCCGCGGGCCACGCGGCAAACCTGAGGAGCCGATTCAAAACCGGACCGGAGCCCGGTGCTCCGGCGAACGCCGAGTATGAACCCGACCCCAGCCGCTCGTCGCGCTATTCATCCGCCCCCCGGGCCNNCTGGAGGAGATCAGCCACATCCTAAGCCGGGCCACGTTCCTCGAAAACGAAGACCCGCTCAAGCGGGACCGGATCCTCTTGAAGAGGAAGATCGCGCTGCTCTTTTACGAGTCGTCGACGCGAACGAGGACGAGCTTTGAACTCGCCGCCAAGGCACTGGGCGCCGATACGACGCTGGTTTCCAGCCTTTCTTCGAGCATTGAAAAGGGTGAGTCGCTGAAAGACACCGGGCTGACCCTGCGGGCGCTGGGTGCCGAGGCGATCATCCTGCGCCACAACTCTTCGGGCGCGCCCTGGCTGCTGGAGGCCGAAACGCGGCTGCCGGTGGTGAATGCGGGCGACGGGATGCATGAGCATCCGACGCAGGCGCTGCTTGATCTGCGGACGATCCTGACCCACCTCCGACCGGGTGTGACCACAGTGGACGGTGAAACGCTCGCCGGTGTAACGGTGACGATTGTGGGCGACATCATGCACAGCCGCGTTGCGCGTTCGAACATGATGCTGCTGCCGCGGTTGGGGGCGCACGTGATCTTGTGCGGTCAGAGGGAGCTGTTGCCGGAGGTTGCGGGGCAGGCTGGGCCGGGAATCACCCTGGAGCGGAATTTTGATGCGGCGCTGCACCAGTCGCAGGTGGTGATGATGCTGCGGATTCAAGGCGAGCGGCTGGCAGGGTTGCAACTGGATCTTGAAGAGTACAAAGCCAACTACCAACTCACCGGGCCGCGGCTGGCGGCACACGCGCCGAAGGCGGTGGTGATGCATCCCGGGCCGATCATTCGCGGCATGGAAGTGACGGCAGGCGCTGCAGACGGCGTGCAGTCGGTGATCCTGGAACAGGTAAAGAACGGCGTGGCGATTCGGATGGCCGTCGTGGAGCGGGCCCTCACAGTGGGAGGCGCGGCATGACGGCTCTGGCGATTAAAGGCGGACACNNGAGATTGCCGGGCCGGGCAAGCTGAAGCAGGCAAACGGCGCGAAGGTTTTGGACGCGACAGGACTGACTGTTGCACCGGGACTAGTCGACATTCACGTACATCTGCGCGAGCCGGGCCAGGGCTACAAGGAGACGATTGCCACCGGAACCGCGGCGGCGGCGGCAGGCGGATTTACTTCTGTAGCGGCGATGCCGAATACGAAACCGGTGAACGACTCGCCAGAGATCACTCGCTGGATGCAGGCGGCGGAGCGCGGGGCGAGTGTACGGGTGTTTCCGATTGCGGCGGCNNCCGATTCTGAAGGATGGCACGATGCGCGAGGCTCTGGCCGCGGCGGCGCGCGTGGGGCTTTGCGTAATTCAGCACGCCGAGGACACGCGGATGACGGCGGGCGGCAGCATGAATGCAGGGCCGGTAGCGTTCAGGCTGGGCCTGCGGGGGATGCCGGCAGAGGCCGAGACGAGTCTTGTGGAGCGCGACATCCGGCTGGTAAATGAGCTGCGCGAGGCGCGGCCGCACCTGCATGTTGCGCATACGTCAACAGCAGGCGCAATGGCCGCGGTTCGCCAGGCGCGGCGCAATGGGCTGCGGGTGACATGCGAGGTTGCGCCGCATCACTTTCTGCTCACAGACGAGCACGTGGGCCTCTACAACACCAATGCAAAAATGTGTCCGCCGCTGCGGGCGGCAGCGGACCGCGATGCGATGATCGAGGCGATTCTTGATGGGGTGGTGGACGCGATTGCCACCGACCACGCTCCGCACGCGGTGCACGAGAAAGAAGTGGAATTTGAAAACGCGCCGAATGGGATTACCGGTCTGGAGACGGCGCTGGGGCTCTCGCTGCGCTGGCTGCACAAGGAATGGAAGATGCCGATTGGGCGCGTGCTTAGCCTGCTGAGCGCGCAGCCGGCGGCGCTTCTTGGGCTGAAAGGCCGTGGGACGCTGGCCGTGGGCAGCTTTGCCGATGTGGTGATCTTCGATCCAAAGGCGGAGTGGACCTATCGCGCGCGGGAGACGAAGTCGAAGTCGCGGAATACGCCGTTCGACGGATGGACCATGCAGGGCCGTGTGCACTGGACGATCAGCGAAGGGCGCGTGGTGTACTCTAACCCGGCGTAACTGCGGAAACGCAAATCTTCGGCAGCGCCTTTGATTCTTCCTGCATCCAAGGGCCAAGAGCTATTGAAAACGCTAGGAGGGGCGCAATGTTGATTTTGCCCGGCGCATTCCAGTTTGTGCACTGGAGCCTGTTCTTCCTTCGGCTCATGGTGGCGCTGGTATTCGGAACCAGCGGATACAACCATCTGAAGGACCCGCGCGTCCGCGCGAAGAGCATTGGCATGAGCGTGAGGTTTACAGTCTTTCTCGGGGTGGCTGAACTGGCAGGAGCCCTCGGCCTTTTGTTCGGCGTACTCACTCAATGGGCCGCAATTGGATTGATTCTGCTCATGCTGGGCGCAATCTACAAGAAGATCACGGTGTGGAAGACCGGCTTCTGGGGCGAGAACTCGATGGGATGGCACTACGACCTGATGCTTATTGTGATGAACCTGGTGATTCTGTGCACCGGCGGCGGGCTTTATGCGCTGATGCCGCCGTTGTAACGCCCGCTCATGTTATATTAAAATATAACTCATTCGCAGAGGTGGCGCGATGCACACAACGAATCTCCGAAAGGTCGGCGGGTCGGTGATGCTGGCGGTTCCACCGGCGATCCTGGATCAGTTGCAGCTCAAGGCTGGAGCTACGGTGGGTCTGGCTGTGGAGGGGGATAAGCTGATCCTGAAGGCGCAGAAGAGGCCGAAGTACACGGTGGAGGAGTTGCTTGCCCAATGTGACTACTCTGCGCCCCTGGAGCGGACAGAAGAGGAGCTTGAGTGGCTCAACGCACCGCCCGTAGGCCGCGAACTGATATGAAGCGCGGCGATATCTACCTCGTCTCGCTCGACCCAACGTTTGGCCACGGACAACAAGGTACGCGCCCCGTTCTTGTGACCTCCCCGGACAAGTTCAATGAATTGACCCGTGCCCCAGTCGTTGTGCCCATCACAACGGGCGGGAACTTTGCCCGCGTGGCCGGATTTACCGTCTCGCTGATGAGCGCCGGCACGCGGACAACAGGCGTTATCCGTTGCGATCAGCCCAGGACAGTTGATCTGATTGCGCGAGGGGCACGCAGGCTCGAATCCGTTCCGACTGCGATTTTGAATGAGGTGCTGGCGGTGCTTGCGCCGTTGTTCGAGTAATCGGTTGTCGTGCTGATCACCGTGGTCTGTCGTAATAGCCGGAGCGGATATTGACGCTTGCCACGCGTTGAGGAGTTTTCAACTCGATACGGTGAAATGCCCCGTCGTGCGTCAACTTCGCAGGGTTATAGATCAGCCGATATTGATTGCGCAGATCCGCCTCAATGATGCGCAGGTCGCTGTCAATTCCCGCTTCAGAGTCATCGGCGGTAAACACGCGGCCGCCAGTCTGCTGAGCCAAGTCTGCCAACGCTTTGGGTCCGCTCGAAAAGAGATTGGGAGCTGGCTCCGCGCGAAAAACATAAATTGCAGTATTGGCGCGCTGACAGACATCGACTACCTCTTCCAGGGAGGTGTGGCTTGCGTTATCTTCGCCGTCAGAGAAGAGCAGGATGAAGTTTCCACTGGCAGCGTGATCGACTTTGCCAAACACACTGAAACATGCACGAAATATCGTGTCGAACATGGCCGTTCCACCTAGCGGATTCTCTCTCCCAGCAACTACCTGCTGTATGCCCGCGGCAAGCGCTGCCGGGTCGCTGGTCCACGGTTGCGTGATTTTTGATAAGAAGCCAAAGTTCATGACGAATGCCAGATCGGATCGTTGCCTCAGAAGCCGTTGAGCAAACTTGATCGAGATTGCCCGGTTCGCGGAAACCTCTTGCTGCATGGACTCGCTTGTATCGATGAGAATCCCGGCGCGCAGAGTTAGATCCTGCAAGGAACGAAACTCGATGATCCTGCGTGGCGGCTTGCCGTTATCCAACAGGCTCAGTTCATCCAGTTTCAGGTCGTTTACCGGGAGGCCATGGGCATCGGCTGCGTGAAATGTGAGGCTTACCTCATCGACCGCGACTTTGAGCCTGTAGGCTTCTGCGCTCTCACCGGCCTCACCGCTTGCTTGCGCATCTGCACAAGGCTGCTGGGCAAGAAGCGCTACAAAGAGAAGGCAGACAAACGAAAGTCGAAGCATGGCGCAAGTCTCAGAAATAAACGGGATCTGCAATATAGACGCAGACCGCGACTGTTTGCCTCAGACATGCGGTCTTGGAAAATCTGGAACTCACGCCAAGGGCAGGCGGAGATGAGGGCGGAACTGTAGCAGAGGCGCTGGCCTAGCTAGCTTGCTTAAACTCCAGCGTCGCCAGGTTCAAGTTGCCCTCGGTGAGGATGTGCACCGTGAGCACGCTCTTGCCGGCGGGGAGCCGAAGCTTGACCAGCGCGGGCGCGATGTTCCAGTGGTGCCACTGACGCCAGGCGATTGGCTCCGCGGGATTGGAAGTTGACTCGATCGCGAGCGGCCCGGTTGCAGGCTTGCCGTTGACGTCGATGGAGATGGTTCCGCCGCGATTCGAGGTGTAGAGCAGGTCGGCTGTGTATAAGCCCGCGTGGGCGGTTTCGACAGTCATATTGAACCACTCGCCGGGCTCAGTCCAGCCGACATAAAGCAGGCCCTTTGGCGGCGTGACCTTTTCGAAGGGGCTGTTGTCGATCTGGTCGCCGTGATCGGGGAATTTTGTGTAAGAGATGTCCACGCTCTCGTCTTTGCGGAACTCATTCAGGTAGGTTCCGTCGAGTGGGTTGAGGCCTCCACTGCCGCTATTCCTCGCGTCGGAGTCGTGATACGCGGCGCCTTCGCCACCGAGGTCATAGTAAGCACAATAGACCGTGCCTGGAATCTTCTGAGGGCCTCCGGAGTAGCGGCTGTCGTGAAAGGGCGTGCCTTTGTAGCTCGCAAGGAAATCAGATTTTACCCCGCAATACGCCGCCGCGAGGAAGAGAGCGAACATCGCAACATAGAGAATCGGTCGTGTGCGAGAACTCTTCATCGGTCGGCCTTCACGCCGCGGCGCTGAGAAATATCCCATCCTCTGCTAACTGCCAAAAACAGCAGCGTTGCCAGCCCATACATGGCCATCAAGATCCCACCCACGCGCAGCACCGACAGAAAGTAATCGAGCCATGGCGGCCAAGCATCATTCAGCAGCCCGGGGAAGCCCAATATGCCCAAGACATGAAATGCCACAACGTAGCCGAGCGTCAACAAAATCGGCAAGAGACACGCCGCGGGAATTCCCTTCGATCTCCGAACGCCTTCCCAAAGCACCGTACAGACCGCAAGTCCCGTAATGGCGACGACTATGAGTTTGCCCAGCGTTGAATCACTGAAGCGAGATACAAGGATAAAGGCGGCCAAACCTGCTCCCTGAAATAGCAGGCCCAGGATGCCGAACCAGAAGAGCTTCATGGACTTAGTCCTCCTTTCGCCGAGCAACTAATTCCACCGGCCTCTCTAAAACAATTCCCGATCAGCCTTTGCGGCGGTAGAGGATCTGAAAGTCGTAGCCCGGGTTCGCTGGGAAAAGCATGGCGACATGGCGCAGGCGCTCGGCCAGGGCGGGCGCGGCGAGCAGAGGGTAGTCCCGCTCGCGAAGGTCGTGGTAGTCGAAGTCGACAGCCAGAGAAAGCATGTAGATCGCCAGAGCGTCGGAGAATGCCGAATCGTAATAGGCTGACCGCGCGCGCTCGTCGATCGACTTCTTTCCTTCTCCAACCAAACCGTCCTGAGCGCGGCGGCGTGCTTCCCAGGCGTCCTGACTGGTCTCTCCGCGGACCTGGGCCTCGGCCTGGGACCAGGCGAGCGCCGAAAAGCTCTCGGGAACGCCTGCTGCCTCAACAAAGTTGTGGGCGACGTTGATCAAAAACTCAAAGGCAAGCCCGAAGCGGTCTTCAACAAGGCGGGTAGAAAGGAAGACGGCCTCGGTTGAGCCGAAGGTTGCGTTGCGATGGCAGATGGCGCGGTCACCGAGTTCGACGGTGTAGGAAGGGGCGATCAAGATTTCGCCGGTATCGGCGATGGCCAGGGGAACGAAGTAATAGGCGCGCTGCGCGAGCGCCGCCGAGAGCGCGGATGGTACAGCCCCGACGAGGCGCGCGAGATCGGCTTCAGGAACGCGGGTTTCTCCCCATGCGGCAAAGTTCACGCCGTTTGGAGCAAGGGTAGCTTTGGCCTGCGCAGCCACCTTTTCGGCGGACCACAATTCGATTTGTGCACTGGTGGACATGAATCTGTATTCTAGACGACAGAGGCTCTTAGGATGACGGTTTCAGCACAGAGCGAGCGCAGACAGGGCGGTACGGTGCTCGGTTTCCCGCTCAAGGGATTCGGCCTGTTCACCAGCTTGCTGCTGGCCTTTGCATCGGCGTTCTTTACGTTTTTTGCGACAACGGCTGTGGCGATTTTTGCGCTGCTCGCGTGGAACCTGATTGGACATCACAAAGTGAGCTACGCTGACACCTACCTCTACGTTGGGTTCCCGGCGGGCGTGCTGGTGTTGCTGGTGGCGCTGCCGGTATTCGGTGTGCTGTGGCTGAGGGCTAAAGCGCGCGCGTGAGGCGAGACTGTTGAGCGGAGCCTGGCAGCCTTTGGTTCAAGCCAAGAGCTAGAAAAGACATCCCTCAGCGGCCAAAGCCGCGTTGATTCATGAAGCTTCATGGCACGACTGAAGTCGTGCCCTTTCAAAGCTCGACTTTCGCTCGAGACCGCTACAGGCCAGCCGGTCGAGGATCTGCCTTGTCGTACTTTGCCACCTGGATCTTGCGGGCAAGGCCGACTTTAGAGAGCAGCCAGATGCCCCACCAGTTGGGATCGAATTCGTACCAGGCAAGGCCGTGACGCGCGCTTACCGGGTGGGCGTGGTGGTTGTTGTGCCAGCCTTCGCCGCCGCTGAAGAGCGCTACCCACCAACTGTTGCGGGAGTCATCGCGGGTTTCAAAGCGCCGGCTGCCCCACAGGTGGGTTGCGGAATTCACCAGCCAGGTGGCGTGAAGGCCGAGCGTGACGCGCAGGAAGCCACCCCAGAGCAGCATGCCGACGCCGTTCTTCCAGCCGCCGGCCCACCAGCCGAGGGTGAAGAGGAGGACGCCGCTGGCGGTGATGGGAATCCAGTGGTACTTGCTGAGCCAGACATGGAAGCGGTCACGCGCGAGGTCGGGGACGTAGCGGGAGAGAGCCGCGGTCTGTGCGTGGAGCGAGTTGCCCCAGATCATCCAGCCGGTGTGGGCCCACCAGCCGCCTTCGCGCGGGGTGTGGGGGTCGCCGTCGTGGTCACTGTGCTGATGGTGGACTCGGTGGGTGGCCACCCAGAAGATGGGGCCGCCCTCGAGCGAGAGCGTGGAGCAGAGCGCCATGAGGTACTCAAGCCACTTGGGAACCTGGTAGCCACGGTGCGTGAGCAGGCGGTGGTAGCACATGCCGATACCCACGTTGATGGCCAGTATGTAGAGTATGACCATCGCGGCCAGGCGCCCCCAACTGAAGAAGAAAAACGCGGCAAGCGCGCCGACATGGAAGAGAACGATGACCCAGAGAGTGAGCCAGTTGATGCCGTCTCCCACTGTGGCGGCACGGCCCATGCGGACCTGTTCGCGCGCAGGAACCGCATTTGTCGCGGCGGGAGCGGCGTATTCCGGAGGCGCCGGGGCGGTGGTTGTTGACATCTCGGATGTGGATTCGTTCGAAGTGAGGGGAAGAACAGTTGCCATATTTGAGCAGATTCCTTGACGCGTGGCGAGAAGCACACACCTGCTCACATTGTATAAGAAGGAAGGGTATTTGCTGAGCAATTGAATACAACGTTCAGGGAGGGACCGGAACCCTTCCGTGGAATAAATGAGCGGGCCGATGACGGAGCAGGACGTATGACCAACGAAACTGGCCGGATCGAAGCTTTCTCTGACGGCATCTTCTCCATTGCCGCCACGCTGCTGGTGCTGGAGCTGAAGGCGCCGCCCGCAACGGAGCCCTTCTGGCAGGGTATTGCCGCGCAGTGGCCCGGGTACGCAAGCTTTCTGCTGAGCTTTCTCTTTATTGGGATTATGTGGATCAATCACCACCGGCTGTTCTCGCACATGCGGCGGTCAAGCGATCTGCTCCTGGTGACCAACCTGCTGTTGCTGCTGGGGGTTGTGTGGATTCCCTACCCTACTTCGCTGATAGCGCAGGCAGTGCTGACCGGGCGGCTCAAGGATGCCGCAATTCTCTACAACGGGTCATATCTGGTGATTGCAATTCTGTTTAATCTCCTCTTTGGCGTGTGCGTGACGGGGGAGTTGCTGGACCGCACGGTGACTGGTGTGCGGAACATTGCGCGTAGTTTTGCGGCCGGGATTCTGATGTACGTGATCTGCTTTGCGGTGACGTGGTGGAACGTGTACCTGAGCCTGGCGATCAACTTCGGAATGGCGATGTTCTTCCTTTTGTCGCCGGACCAGATGGCCAAGAACTGCACCAAGCACCATCCCTTCGGAGCGGAACCGATCGAGTGAGTTAGTCCAGGGCAAGCAAAGGAGTTTAGTTGTTGGGGTCGGAGCCGAACTGTCCGCCGCCGGTGACGAAGAGCTTCTCGGCCTGACCGCGCGCGATGCGGTAGAGCGCGAACTGTCGTTCAGTGGCGCCACGCATTTCAAAGAGCAGCTCGCCGCGGTTATCTCCCAGTGCGTCCACCGCGTCAACCAGGCGCAGGCGAGGATTGTCGTCGAGATGGGCTGCATCCGAGACGACTTTGAACAGCACCTGGACATTGCCGTAGAAGTCCGGCTGAGCGATGAGGGTGACGAATTTCTGTTGGGCGGGCGGCGCATCGGTATGGGCCGTCAGCACCAGCGTTGCCTCAGAGCCGTACGTAAGCTCGAAGGCGCGGAAGCGCTCATCCACGAGGGGTGCGGGCTCGGATAGCCGCTTTGATGCAGCGGCCTTCGCAGTCCGGTGAACTGTCGTAGTCTTTTGGGTGGCCGTGGTGGTCTTCGCCTTGGGCGCAGGGGCCGGAGGCTTGAGGCCGAGCGCCTCGCGAGCGATGTCTTCCAGCGAAGACTTCATCTTGGCCTCAATGGCGGGATCTGACCACGTGTAGATGAAGGGGTGTTCGGGACGGTTCCGCGCATCGGATACGGCTACGGACTGTTCGAGATCGGGTGGCAAGCCGACGAGGCTGGGCAGCACCTTCAGGGTGTCCATGTTGGCGAGGCCACGCTTGAGCCGCGGGCGATCGGGATCTTCATTGCCCGGAATGGAAGAAACGTCTCCGAGATCGGAAGGCGGCGCCTTCTTGCTCTTGTGAAGCACGGGGCGGTCGGGATCGGATGGGGCCGAAGTGGCAGTGTCACCATCGGAGTCCTTTTTGTGGAGCACGGGCCGATCGGAGTCCGCAATTGCTCCCGGGGAGGACGCTCCGGACGAGGGAGTGCCTGTGGAGGACGCACCCGCAGAGGAGTCGTCGGCCTCAGCAGATTTGCTCTTGTGCAGGACGGGGCGATCAGGATCGCTGGGTGCCGCGGGAGCCTGCCCTGATGTGGCGGCGCCACCAGCCGGCGCGTCGTCAGCGTGATGTTTGCGGTGGAGAACGGGGCGGTCGCCTTCCTGGTTGTCCATGCCCCACTCGGGAAGTGTGGGCTTGGGCGGAGTGCGCGGGGCATTTGGTATAGGCTTCCAGGCGCCAAAGCCCACCCACGAACCGAACTGCCGGCCCGCGGTTTGAACATCGTAGAGACCGATCGCTTTGCCGTGCTCCTGGAGCACGTACTCAACCTCGGGGGCTACTGCCAATGGCTCGGGACGTGCCAGGTAGATGCCGCCATCCTCAAGTTCTCCGTTGTCGTAGACAAGAACCGGGACGAGGCGGCTGGACTTGGGGTTCTCTTCCGGGCCGGTCCACTCGAGAACGCCAATGGAGCGCAGCACCGGGGCATCCTTGGTGTCTTTGGCGACTTGGCCGGGATACTGGGCGAAGGCTGGGAATGCGGCAGAAACAAAAAGTGCGGGCATGAGCGCGCGTCGGATCAAAAATTCAGCGATTCTGCGCAATGACATGTACCGCCTGTCTCGGGAATAATCGAATGGGCCGGCCAAGAGCGGCCTTTCAAATCTGAATGCGAAACTGAATTTGAGGATATTCCCCATGGAAATCAACCAGAAAGTTGCCGACTTTACTCTGCAAACCGACGAAGACAAGACCGTAAGCCTGAGCGACTACAAGGGTCAGCCCGTCGTGTTGTTCTTCTACCCTAGAGCGGATACCCCCGGATGCACAATTGAGGCCTGCGGATTCCGCGACACATTCAAGAAGATCCAGGCGGCAGTCGCCGTGGTGCTGGGCATCTCGCGCGATACCGTGAAAGCCCAGGCCAAGTTCCGCGCCAAGTACGACCTGCCGTACACGCTCCTTGCTGATGTAGACGAGAAAGTCTGCAATCAGTTTGGTGTGATGAAGGAAAAGAACATGTACGGCAAAAAGGTGTGGGGCATTGCGCGGACCACATTTGTGATCGGACCAGACCAGAAGCTGCTCCACATCTTTCCTGAAGTGAAGCCGGAAGGCCATGCCGAAGAGGTGCTGGCGCTGCTGAAGGATTGGAAGAAAGCACAGAAGTAATGGCGGCGAAGAAGCAGTCGCGCGGCAATGTGGGTGAATTGCCCGGCAAACTGCTGGCGCGCAGCTTCTTTGAGGCTTCGCCGGAGCATGTGTCGCTGGCGCTGCTCGGCAAGGTGCTAACGCACAAGACCAAGCAGAGGCTGTTGGCCGGTCGGATTGTTGAGGTCGAGGCCTACCTGGGCCCGCACAACGACCCGCCGGACGCTGCTGCGCACTCCTATCGCGGTCCCACGCCTCGAAACCAAGTTATCTTTGGGCCCGCTGGATATGCGTATGTCTATTCGATCTATGGGCGCTACTTCTGCGCGAACATCTCCTGCGAGATCGAGGGACAGGCGGGGTGTGTGCTGCTGCGGGCACTCGAGCCTATGCTTGGTCTCGACCAAATGGCCCGGAACCGCGGACTCGAGCCAGGGGCCGCGGCCAAGGATCTGACTTCAGGGCCGAGCAGGCTGTGCCAGGCACTGGGGCTGACCCGTGAGTTGCACAACGGGCTAGATCTGGTCGATAAGAAATCGCCCTTGCAGGTGCGGGACGACGGATTCTTGGCAGGCAGAGTGGTGACAACGGCCAGGATCGGGATCAATCCTGCAAACCCTGCGCTGGAGTGGCCGCTGCGGTTTGCCCTTGCCGGTCACCCGTGCGTCTCGGGGCCGAAGCAGATGCGGGGATGAGCGGTCGTAGGACCAGCGAGCGGTTGACCTTCTAAGCCCGGCGAGTTAAATCGTGGTAAGAATGGATCAAAAGAATGAACGATTTGTCATGAGGCCTTAAGGCAAGCTTCAGGCATCGTTGGATAATATGGTCTAGTTCCAACGAAGCGAGCATTCCCCATTCCCTTTCAGGAGAAATCCGGTTTGAGACGCTCTACGCTTGTTCAGCACTGCGGCAGGATAGCCCTGTTCGCGGCCACAATGACGATGATTGCCGGGGCACAGGCTCCGCAAACCGCACCGCCTGCGCAGGGTGGCCCTCCACCTGGTGGAATGCCGCCGGGGCCGCCGCGCAGCTTTCCCGCACCAACCAACCTGCAGGTGCTGCCAAAGACCCTGACTGGGCAGCAGGTGCACGAGATCATGGAGAAGTGGGAAGGGTATTTGGGGGGCCACTGTAGTACCTGCCACGCGGCCGACCCGAACAACATCGGACCGAACGGGCGTCCACGGCTGAACTTTGCCGACGACTCGAAGAAGGAAAAGGCGACTGCGCGGCTGATGTACAAGATGACCGAGGGCATCAACGTGGACTACATCGGCAAGATCGATAGCTCAGGCGAGCCGGTAACCTGCGGTACATGCCATCGCGGACATCTGGGGCCGGAGCCCTACAAGATTCCGCCGGAAGATCACGATCACGACCATCCTGGGCCACCACCGGGCGCTGCGCCACCGGCGAAGTAAGGGACCGAAAAGGTAGCAGGAGAAAGAAAGCGGGAGGGCCAATGGCCTCCCGTTTTCTTTTTGCTTTCCAGCTTTTGAGGTCTCGCCTGTGGATCAGTTTCCAGGCTGGTTCGTCGCGGGCTGACGGGCGTAGTCGCCGCTCTTGCCGCCGGTTTTGGATTCGAGCTGGATGGAGCGAATCACAATGCCTTTGTCGAGGGCCTTGGTCATGTCGTAGACCGTGAGCGCAGCGACAGAGGCTGCGGTAAGCGCTTCCATCTCGACGCCGGTGGAACCAACGGTTGCGGCAGAGGCAGTGATGCGGACCCCGCCCCCAACAACTTCGGCCCGCACGTCGACATGGGTCAGCGGAAGCGGGTGGCACATGGGGATCAGGTCGGCGGTGCGCTTGGCGGCTTGAATACCGGCGATGCGCGCCACCTGGAGCGGGTCGCCCTTGGGATTGTTTGGCAGCGCGGCGAGGACGGCCGCGGAGAGCTCAACGAATGCCGAAGCGGTGGCCGTTCGGCGGGTGGGCTGCTTGGCGCCAACGTCAACCATGGAGGCCCGGCCTTCGGCGTCAAAGTGCGAGAGCTTGTTGCTCGTGGATTCAGACATCGTGTTCCTCAGGCCAGCAGAATGCGGACGATCGCGCCCTTTTCAAGATTGGCGTCGTGATCGGGAATAACGAGAAAGCAGTTGGACCGGGCAAATGCGGCGACGTCGCCGGAGCCCTGCATCGGAATCTGGGTGACTCGCGGCAACCGGTTGTCGGCGGATCCAAAGTCACAGCGGGCGGGCAGAAAGCGGGTGAGGCGGGGCTTGGCGCTACGACTCATGTCCTCAGCGAGTTGCGCAAGCGCGAATCGCGGACTTGGTGAACGGTCGCCGGCGAGCGCAGCCAGGACCGGTGCCGCGAAGAGCAGAAACGTGACGGCGGACGAGATCGGATTGCCGGGCAGTCCAAAGAAGTGCTTCGCACCGTTCTGGTTTTGGGGGAGATTCTTGCCCCGGATCGGGAGTTCGCCGAAGACCAGCGGCTTGCCGGGCTGGATATGGACGCCGGTGAAGTGGAATTGTGCGTCGAGGCGCGCAAGCGCGGGTTCAACCAGGTCGAATCTCCCCGCGGAGACGCCGCCGGAGATGATCAACAGATCAGCGTCCACGGCCAGTGCGAGGGCGCGGTCGAGCGAGGCGGCGTTGTCGGCAGCCGTGGGCAGAATCCACGGATCGCCGCCCGCAGCCGTAACCAAGGCAGCGAGCATGGGGGCATTCGAGTTGCGTATCTTGCCTGGCCCCGGCACAACATCGATGGAGACAAGCTCATCGCCCGTTGTGAGGATGGCCACACGGGGCCGAACGAAGACCTCGAGGAATCCATAACCACAGGATGCGGCAAGTGAGATCTGCGGTGCGCTGATTGGGGTTCCGCCAGGCAGAAGCTCATCGCCCTCGTGGGCTTGTGCGCCGCTGGCTACAAGGTTCTCACCGCGAACGAGCTTTCGTTGCGGGAGCAGCCGGACCCGGCCGTCCACCACCTCGACGTGCTCGACCATGGCAACGGCATCGGCGCCGTCGGGGATGGGCGCTCCGGTCATGATCTCGCAGGCGGAACCGGCAGCCAGGGGCGGAGGAGGCACGTCGCCGGCGCGCACCGAGCCAGCAATCGTGAGGAATTCGTGGGCGGATGCCTCGTCAGCACGGCAGGCAAAGCCGTCGCGCGTAGAGCGGGCGAAAGGAGGCTGAGGACTGTCAGCGAGGAGAGGATAAGCCAGCACCCGGCCAGCAGCGTGAACCAGAGCCACCCGCTCACTGGCCGGGGTATGTCCCGCCAAACGCGAGGCGCATTGGGCGACTAGTCCGGAAGCTTCATCGAAGCTGAGCAGCGGGGAGGGCATGGAATGGATTGTAGAGCGTTGGAGCGTCACTGAACGAAGGCCACGACGAATTGGAAAGCGCTGAAAAAAGGAAAGGCGCCCGCCGAAGCGGACGCCCTGAATTCCCTGGAGCCGGAAAGTTGATTACTTCCTCTTCTTCTCGGCCTTGTAGGTGTTGTCGACAGTGGTGGAGAATCCGGAGAGGATTCCCTTGACCTCGGCAGCATAGAGGCCGTTTGGCTGGAGGTCGAGGTACTTCTGGTAGGCCTCAAGGCATCCTGGCGGGGCGACCAGTTTCTTGGTCTTCTCATCCAGGGTGGTCTTCTGGATCAGGGCGTTGCCCTTGAGGTAGTAGGGGATGGGCTGCTTTGGATCGGCATCGATAGCCTTCTGAGCTGCCGCAGCCTGTCCGTCGGCGTTGTTGGCCATCATGAAGATGACCGCTTCATTCTTGTAATACATGCTGGCGCGCGTCGGGTCGAGCTTTGCAGCGGCATCGTAAGCGGCGTTAGCTTCAGGCACCTTGCCCGTGCGGGCGTAAATCTCTCCCAGTCCAGCCTGGGCCAGGCCCTGCACATTCAGATCCTGCTTCTTGGCCGCTGTGTCCACCTCAAGCGCCTTCTTGAAGGCGGTCTCAGCCTGTTCGAATTTCTTGAGGCCGGTCTCAGCCTGACCAAGACGGGCCCAAAGAATCGAGGCATCGGGCTTGGCGACCGTGTCTCTCAGCATCATGGTTTCGATGTCGGTATACTTCTCGGTCTTGATTTCAGCTTCCTTGGCGTCGAGATCGGCCTTGCTGGCGGTTGCACCGAGGGTCTTCGTGGCGGCTTCTCTCGCGCTGTCGGAGTCTTTCAGATCCTGGATCGATGTGCCGAGGTCGGCGTTGATATGCTTGATGACCTCGTTGGCCTTCATCGCTTCAGAGTTCTTCTTCCTGAGCTCATCGAGTTGCTTCTTCTGCTCCGGAGAGAGCTGATCGATGTACTCCTTGCGGCTCATGTCGATGTCTTGCTTCAGATCCGCGCCGACCGTCACTTTGACGCTGTCGACGTGGTCGGATTCCTTGTCGTCGGGGACTCCTACATTGCGATAGACGAGCTTGTAGGTGCCAGCGGGGACTTCGGCAGAGAAATCGCCGTTGGCGTCGACCGGGAACTTTGAGGCTGCGCCTGAGAGCTTGCCCTCGGCAAACATTACAGTGCCGCCTGCCTGGGGGGTGCCGCTGGGGTTGGTGACGTGGCCGTGGACCTTGCCCGTGTTCGCTGCCGGAGCGGGGGTCTGCGCAAGAGCGGGCAAAAGTGCGAGTCCCAGCACGCCCAGACAAAGTGCAATAGTGCGTTTCATGTTCTTCTCCTTAAAAGCGGTGGGAAGCAGACTTCCGACCGGCTCAAAACACATTTCAGCCCAACCGAGAGATGGGTGCCGAGGGCAATTCTCCCTTCTCGCGTGGCCTCCAAAACCAAATACCAGCGGCTCCATGGTCATTCCTGAACAATTAGGGCAATGATCCCTGCCGCCGACAGAAAACTGAGCGGAAGACGCCGCTCAATGCCTGGTGCGGAACGCTTCCAATCGCAGGACTCACGTTAAATCCAACCGACTACCCAACACAAGGGCAAGACGAAGCACATCCGGTGATTCCCCGGGTTTCCCGCCGAGGCTCCAGTTGCCGCAGGAGATCGCGCGTCGAGAAATGGGCTGTGCTGGGCCGTCCACCGCCCTGTGCAGTCTCATGGTAGAGCCGCGGGAGGGGGTTGATTGTGGCCTGTATCACACCGTTGGGCCTCTCCCGACTGACCCCCAACCACTGCCAGGTCGGGTGATCAGGCCCTAGAATGAGAAGAAATGGCAACGACGATTCGCAAGGCAACGCCGGCCGATGTACATGTGATTCTCGATTTCATTCGCGCGCTGGCAATCTACGAACGCGAGCCGGATGCGGTCTCGGCCACTGAAGAAGGACTGCTGCGGGACGGGTTCGGCCATAATCCCTTCTATTTCTGCATGATAGCGGAACACGAGGGAGCACCTGCGGGGTTTGCGCTTTACTTCTTCAACTACTCCACCTGGATGGGCCGGCCGGGGCTCTACCTTGAGGACTTGTTTGTGCATCCGGAGTTCCGGGGGTTGGGTATCGGCAAGGCGCTGCTGCAGCGCGTGGCAGCAATTGCCGTGGAGAACAACTGTCCCCGGCTGCAATGGGAGGTTCTGGACTGGAATACCCCGGCCATCGACTTCTATCGCGCGATGGGGGCCGAGTTCCTTGACGAGTGGCGAAATGTGCGGGTGTCGGGCGACGCGCTTGCTCGGCTGGCCGAGGCACCTGCTCGGGACAATATCGAGATCGAATCGGATGGCCCCGGTCTTGCAGGGAGCAGGCCTTGAAGATTCGCGTCATTGGCGGAGGGCTGGCCGGTCCTGAGGCAGCGCTGACAGCGGCTCGGCTTGGCTGTGCGGTCGACCTTTACGAATTGCGGGCGGTTGTGGATGGCAAGCCGAGGCTGACACCCGCGCACCAGACGACGGACTTCGGCGAACTGGTGTGCTCAAACTCGCTGAAGAGCGAGACGCCCAATACTGCGCCCTGGCTCTTGAAGCAGGAGATGCGGCGTGGGGGCTCTGCCCTATTGCGTCTGGCGGATGCGACGGCCGTACCCGCGGGACACGCGCTGGCCGTGGACCGGGTGGAGTTTTCGCGAAGGATAAGCGAGGCGATTGCAGCGGAACCGTTAATCCACGTAATTCGCGAAGAGGTCACGAGTCTTGAGCAGGACGGCGACACGGCATGCACCATCGTTGCCACCGGCCCGCTGACCTCCGACGCACTGAGCGCGGAGATTGAGCGCATCACCGGCTCGGGACGGCTGGCGTTTTACGATTCGATCTCGCCGATCGTGGATGCGGAGTCGATCGATATGGAACGCGTCTACATGGCGGCGCGCTGGGACAAGGGCACGGCTGACTACATCAACTGCCCGATGAATCGCGATGAGTATGAGCGCTTTCTCGACGCGCTGCTGGCCGCGGAAGCGGCGGAGGCAAAGGAGTGGGAGAAGCTCGATTACTTCGAGGGCTGCCTGCCCATTGAGGTGCTGGCACGTCGCGGGCGCGAGACGCTGCGCTTCGGGCCGATGAAGCCGGTGGGCCTGCGCGATCCGCGGACGGGCATGACGCCGTGGGCCGTTGTGCAACTGCGCCAGGAGAATCTGCGCGCAGACAGCTACAACCTGGTGGGCTTCCAAAACCATCTCAAGTTTGGCGAGCAGGCAAAGGTGCTGCGGCTGATTCCGGGCCTCGAGAACGCGCGCTTCCTGCGCTACGGACAGATTCACAGGAACACCTACATCCAGGCGCCGCTGCTGCTGGATGAGACGCTGCGGCTGAAGACCCGGCCGTCGATTCTGTTTGCCGGGCAATTATCCGGCGTCGAAGGCTACACGGAGTCGATCGCCACCGGGCTTCTGGCTGGAATCTATGCGGCAGCGATCGCACACGGTGAAGAGCCAGTGGCCGCACCGCGCCGGTCGGGGCTGGGCTCGCTGGTGAACTACATTACGCACGCCAACCCAAAGGACTTTCAACCGGCCAACATCACCTTCGACTTGCTTGAGCCCCTCGATGAAGCGGAGCGAAAGAAGATCCGCGATAAGAGAGAGCGGCACAGGATCGAGTGCGAACGGGCGCTGGAGGCGTTTGATGGCTGGTGGGCGGCAATCGGGATGGCAGCGGCCGCTCCGAGCCGGTAGTCTGCTGTGAGCAAGCTTTCGGGAGTCCGGCTCGATGGCCTTCACCAATTCTCTGATCCAGACCAATTTCCTGATGATGTTGACCAATCCGCTTGCGCATCCGATTCTCGGCGTGGTTCTCCGCGTGGGGTTTGGTGCATACATCGTGTATGCCGCGCGCAGGTTCTATGCCGATCCGCTGGGTTACTTTCGCAGGTCGTTGCGCGGCTTCGAACCGCCCACGTGGTTCGCGCCCCTGGTGCGAGCGCTGGCTGCGTTTTGCCTGTGGGGCGGATGCTTCATTCTCGCCACGGTGATTGCGGTGCAGTTCTTCCATCTGCACGGCGACATCACGGCGGTTGCACTGGTAACGGTAGCGGCAGGGATGGCAAGGCTGCTTTTACCCAAGGGCAACGACGGCCAGCGGCAACCGTAAGGATCGAGAACCCGGCAGGAAGCAGCGCCGCCGGAAATGTTGAGATCGGCGCCGGAGCAAGGACTTCGTCCTGACAAGATACAAATGGAACAAACGATCTCGCGAGTTCGTAGTCCAGTGTGGCAGCCGATTCAGGTTCACATCGATCAAGAGGGTTTCGTTGTACGATGTTTGCCACGAGAGGGGGTATAATGCACGTCTTCTCTGCCGCAGACGCTATTGCGCCCGCAATCACCCGAACCAATCGTTTCCTCTTTCATCCATTCCGGCTGGGAACATTTCTCAAGCTGTCGCTGGTCGCCGTGATCACCGAGGGCATGTCCGGCAATCTGAAAAGCTCACACTCCAGTCCGACCACGCATGGCGTGGCACCGGGGACAATGCCGCCATTGAACTTTCCGGGAGGATGGCTGGGCCTTGCGCTGCTGGTAATTGCGATTACGATTCCGATTGCGATTGCGATCTTCTACCTGATTACGCGGCTGCGCTTTGCCTACTTCCATTGCCTTGTCTACCAGGTAAAGCAGATTGCGCCGGGCTGGAGACTGTATCGCGAACAGGCAATGCGCTTCTTTCTTCTCAGCATTGGAGTGGGGTTTGGATTTCTAGCGGTGGTGGTGCTGTGCGCGCTCCCATTCGTTTCAGGGTTTATCAAGTTCTTTCGCGATATGCATCAGGGCGGGCACTTTGATCTCGGTGGGTTCCTTGCATTGTTTTTGCCGCTCCTTCTGCTGCTGGTGGTGTTGGGCTTGCTGGGATGGGCAACCGACGTTATTCTGCGCGACATGATGATGCCGCACATGGCGCTTGAGAACGCGACCGTAGGCGAGGCGTGGGGGAGCGTGAGCGCGCGGATCGGCGCAGAACCGGGCGCATTCTTCCTGTATGGCTTCTTGCGGCTGGTACTGCCGATCGTGGCGTTTATCGCGATTGCCATTCTGTTGGCCATCCCTGTGCTGGTGATCGCGGTTGGCATGGGGGCCGCAGTCGCCGGCTTGACTGCCCTGGTGGTGAATGCGGCCGGGTTCGCCAAGGTGCTGCTGCTGACAATTGAAGCGGTCATCATTCTTCTGGGCATTGGAATCTCGCTGTTTGTGGGCCTGTTTGTCGGGGGACCCGTGGCCACAGCGATTCGCAGTTACGCGCTTGTTTTCTATGGCAGCCGCTACCAGTTGCTGGGCGATCTGCTGTATCCTCCAGCGCCTCCGCAGGTCGCACCCGGAACAGTCGGAGCGCCAAGCGGAAGCTAACCCTGGTCAAGCTCAAGGATCTGTCGGACAAGGGTCTGAGGTTCTCATGGGGGCTGCTGCGCGGGAACCTTTTCAGAGCTGCGGTGTCCAATCAGAGAGTGCATGCAAGCGATGGCCACTGCCGTCTGCGGGGCCAGCGTGTACCCTGAAAATTGGGCGAACCTGAACACCGGAGTGACTGAATGCGTTTGATTCCTGCGATTGCATGCCTGGCGGTAATGGCCGTTGGCGCGAGTTGGGCCCAGGGCCAGGCGGCGAGCGCCAAGCCGGGCGCGGCTGAAAAAAGCGCAGTTGGCAAGCAAGCTCAAGAAAAGCAAGTAGAAAAAGGCGCGGCGAAGGCAGCCGCACTGAAGGCACTGCTGCCCGATGCCTTTGCAGGATGGATTGCGACGGGGCCAGCGAAGAAGCTGACGGATCCGGCCGAGGCAGACTCCGCAAATGCAGCAGCGCTCAAGGAATATGACTTCGACGAAGGGGCGACCGCTGACTACAAGCGGAGCGGCGAGACGCTGAGCCTGCGCCTGCTGCGCTTTCACGACGCCAGCGGCGCCTATGGGGCGTATTCGTTTTACCGGCACAACGGATGGCCGAAGGAAGATATTGGAACCGGCGCAACCTCAGACCACAACCGCGTGCTCTTCTGGGTTGGCGACACACTTGTCGATGCGAACTTCTCTCGCATTGGCCCGATGTCAGGCAGTGAACTGAGAGAGCTGGCATCGCAGATTCCGGTGCCGGATGGAGCCAGGGCTTTGGCGCCCCCGGTGACGGCGAACCTGCCCAAACCCCAACTCGACGGGCAGACAACGCACTATGCGCTGGGGCCGGCAGGATATGTGGGTGCGGGCGGCGTATTGCCGCCGGACCTGGTTGGCTTCGATCGTGGCGCGGAGGCTGTGACGGCGAATTACACATTGCGCTCAGGGCTGGCCACGCTGACCATCATTGACTATCCGACGCCGCAGATGGCGATGGCGCAGGAGCCTAAGATCCGCGCCTACCTGAAGGCGGCCGGCCAGGCACAGCCGGTCTGGCCCAAGCCGCTGCAGGATTCTGACACTGCTTCCCTCGAGGTGAAGCGAAGCGGACCGCTTGTGGCAATCGTGAGCGGCGATGCGGTACCGGAAGAGAGCCAGAAGCTGCTGGCGACGGTCCACTTCGAGTCGGACCTCACTTCGATCCCGCAGCCGACAGAGTCGGAGGTTGCGAAGACCAGCCAACTGCTGCTGGGGATTGTTTCCCTGGTGATCATCGGCGGAATCGCCGCCCTGCTGCTCGGATTCTTCCTTGGAGGGGGTCGCGCGCTCTGGCGAGTCGCTCATGGTAAGCCGGCTTCGACGGTCTATGACGAGGAGTTCATCCGTATCGATCTGCGGGACAATGGGTCAGAAGCGGGGACGTTGGTTGGCGGCGCGCATCCGAAGGGTTAATGGCGGTTGAAAACCTGTGGAAAACTAGACCTAAACCCAAGAAAACACCGTAGAAAGACGGGAATCACCGAGGTTTGCAAGGCGAAGATAGGGAGAATAAATCCTTTTCGCCATGTGGCTCGTCTTGTCTATAACTAATTAATATTAAAGGCTTTATTTCTTCCCTGATTTCTCCTTGACACTCCCCTTCCCCGAACCTACTATGCAGCCAGAAAGTTCTGATGGTTTTGCCTCCGTTGGAACTATTCTNNTTGCCGGGCGGCTCTTTCCGTTTCTGAGGGCTTATTTGGCCGATCGGGCGGGGTCAGAGCCTGATTCGGGCACAGGCTCGCTCCAGCGGGCGTCACAGGCCTCGCAGAGCCAGTTGTTGGAGGGGTCAGCACTCTCCAGAACCGGGTCTTCGGCGTGGCATTGCGGGCAGGTCGGCAGCTCGTACTCTTCCGGCTGTGTGTCCAGCTCTTTTAACTCGTCAAGGACGGCTTGTGGGATGGGCTGGTCGGCGATGGTGCGGGCATCTTCGAGCTGATCGGCAGCGACGAGAACACGCGGGTAGGAGACTCCCAATTCCGCGCCCTCGATCCAGCTTTCAATTCCTGCACGCTTTAATGCCTGGGTGAGCTGCCAGGCTTCGAGCCGGTCATTGCATTCGCAGAGGAGGGTCTTCCACGTGTATTCGTGGTGAACCTCTTCTTCGGATTGCGTGACGTTGCCATCATTTTCCAGGTCGATCTGGTCGTCGCTCATATCGGACCCGAATGCCAGCGGATCGGCGGAGCGGGCGAAGCGTCTGTCGCGGGGAGCCTGCACCTGATAAGAGGGCGGCTGTGGATTGCTGCCGGGCAAAGAGAGGCCGCGGCTCCGCAACTCTGTTGTGAGCACCTGTTGCGCAGTCTCGGTGAGATTGCCAAAGTCCTCGGCCAGTTCTTCGAGAGCCTCGTCGCTCTTCTCGCGATAGAACTCTGTGAGGCGCTGCCACTCCGTTACGGGGTCGATCTGCATGGGGGCAGTATAGCTGCGCGTCTTGCCCCTCCGCAGGAATGAAACCCAGGTGAGAGGCCGAAAAGGCATGCAGATGTGCGCTGGCGAGGGATCCCGGGCAAACTTTACCTATATCCGCCCGAAAGATACAATCGAAGGAGCCAGTGGCCGACGTAGCTCAGTTGGTAGAGCAGCTGATTCGTAATCAGCAGGTCGTCAGTTCAAGTCTGACCGTCGGCTCCAAATTGCCCCAATAAAATCAATAGTTTGAATGCCATCCGAGAAAATAGCGCGGATGGCCGTTTTGCGTTGGTGGCTGTTTTGATGGCTGTTCCGTCCCGCACTGCTACCCGGACAGCCACTTGGACAGCCACCGTCTTTTTTTAGTGGCTGTTTCGGCTGATTCGTGTATTATGACAATCAGATTTAACAGCCACCGAAAAGTGGAAGCGCATGGCAAAAGCAAAACGTGAGGAAGAGAAGGTCAAAGGCGTCTATGAGCACCCGGCGGGGTCTGGAGTGTGGTGGATCAACTACTACGCACAAGGCCAGAGGCACCGGGAGAAGGCCGGGGGGCGCTCGGATGCCGTGGCGCTCTACCAGAAGCGCAAAGCGGACAGTAGGCGCAAACTCAAGCTACCGGAACTTGTGCCCGGCAACGTGGTCACGTTTGGGCACCTGTCCGCCATGGCCGTGGAGCACGCCAAGATGCACCTACGGACAAGCCGTGACTACGTGACGCGGGATGAAATCTTGCGGGAGGAATTCGGCTCCCGTCACGCGGATTCGATCACACCGCAGGAAATCGACCAATACCTGTCCAAGCGGTGCAAGACCAACGCAACGGCCAACCGCTATCGCTCCTACATCTCCCTTGCCTATCGGCTCGGAATGGAGAATGACAAAGTACAGAGCAACCCGGCTCGGCTTGTGCGGATGCGGCGGGAGCACAACGCCCGGATTCGCTTCCTCACTCGGGAAGAGCATGACCGGCTCTTGAAGGTCATCAAGAAGAAGCACCCGGAGCAAGCCGCCGCGTTTGCCGTGAGCATCTACACCGGGATGAGATGGGGAGAGCAATTCAGCCTAACGTGGGGCCAAGTGGACCTCACCCGGAAGGTTGTCAGACTGACCAAGACTAAGAACGGGGCCGCCCGCAATGTGCCCCTAAACTCCGTTGCCCTGGACGCGCTCAAGGCTCATCAACAGCGTGTCCCGCACAAGCCCGATGACATGGTGTTCCCGCGCCCAGGGCCTAGCTCGGACACACGTTGGTGGTTTCAACCGGCATTGGCGGAGGCGAAGATCACGGGCTATGTGTGGCATTGCAACCGGCACACATTTTGCAGTTGGCTTGCAATGGCCGGGGTGAGCATCAAGGAAATTCAGGTCCTAGCGGGACACAAAACAATCACCATGGCCGCCCGCTACGCGCATCTCTCGCCGGAGTCTTCCGTGTCCGCGTCCGAACGGCTTGTGAGTGCGAAGTGATTGCCGGAGGCGTACCGCATCAAAGAGGCGCGGGTGACCAAGACCTTGCGCCCAATGCGCCGGGTGTCCAGGCCCTTGGCCGCGATGATGTAGTCAAGAGACCGGACGGAGATGGAGAGCTGGCGGGCGGCTTCCCGCCGGTCGTAGAGTAGACGGTCGCTCATATTCCGCACCCCTCGGGATTGGTCAGTTGGTCCCACGCCCTTGGGCAATTATCCCGGAGCTTTTTGTTAATCACAGTGCGGCGAAAACGCTTGATCCATTTCGTTTCCGCGAGGTCAGACGCCCGGACCACCCGCCGACCCGCGAGTGTGACCGGCTTTTCCTCCGCCGCCTCTAGCACGACCAAGATTGGAGGATACGGAAGGGACCGTACCCACGCCGCCGTGGGTGATTCCTTGCCCCATCCCTTGCAATGGAACCTATACCGCTCCTCAATCGGGCGCGTTGTTAGCCCCACGTACCGGACCAAGTGGCTAACCGGGTCAACCAAGCCGTAAACGTAGTACATCCGCATGTATTGTCCTCTGCTAATGCATTGCAGAGGGCTACTTCTAACAAACCGGGGTACTTAAGCCCTTGCGGTGGGCGGGGTGGCCACGGCCACCCCGCGCAGGGCCGTTACGGCGTATTCGTGAGCATGAAAGTCATGATGCTGTGCCACTCTTCAAAGCTGTATCTGTCCTTGGTTGGGCTAATAGTCCAGCGTCCTCCCCGGACGCGAACCGAAGCGATTTGACCTGATTTGCCCGTGACGGCCCATTGGCCCTTTTTGAGCGGTGCAAACTTCAGATAGAGCACGGAACCCACTTTCTGCGAACGTGAAATTTTGTGTGGCTGTGAAGTTTTACGATTGTGAGCTGTATTGACCGTATCTGTCAACTCGCTTAGTTTCAATGATATGCAGGACTTCCTATCGGGACGTCCTAACGGAATTCCCTAACGGGACGTAGCCGCGTAGCGGTCTGCCATGATTCTTTTTTGCTAAGCCGCTTGCACCCGTTCAAAGAGTATGCAAGAGTTAATAAGGGTTAGGAGAATAACCAATGGCTATAACGGTTGAAGAAGGCAAAGCGCGGAGGCGGGCCGGGGTTGAGGCCATGACCGTGGCGGAGAAAATCCGCCGTGATTTGACCGGAGGAAGGCCGCCCGAAAGCGAGTTGAAGACGCCCACGGCGGCATTGATCGCAGCAAAGACACTGCTCCGCAAAATTGAGACACGGATAGCGGACGAAACCCACGGGACCGGACTGAAGCCCCAAAGTTTCGCGGTCTCCGTTGGGTTTGCATCGCCCGACCTTAGCGTGATTGGCTTCACGCCACTACTCATCGGGTGCTCGCCAGCACTCGATTCCCACGACGAGGCCAGAATTGAGCGGGCGCTTGCCGGAAACATCGCACTTGGGTTGATATTCGGAATCGCTGACGGCGAGAACATTCTCGTGGGAACGCGGCCATTCCTTGTGACGAAACAGACCGATGCTTTGCTTTCCGAGCTAACGCGGGTTGTTCAACGCGAGTTTGATCTTGACGGATTCACGAACTAGGGCGTGTTAACACTA